>NZ_NRGU01000017.1:0-25988 GCF_002332245.1 Glutamicibacter sp. BW78 | reverse complement strand
CTGCGGATCCGGCCTGAGTCGCACCCTCCAATCGGAATCTTGCGGACGGGTGATCTCCGGGCCACTCTGTGACAGTCCGGTACCCCTTGGTGGGTGCCGGACTGTTGCATAGCTGTGAGGGCGCAGGTTCCCGGATGCCTCGTCGCGCGCCGGTTCCAGGGGTTCTTCCTGAAGCGCGCGATCATCGGGCAGGCCAACGTTGACCAGAGAGACAGTGCCCTGGCGCATCTACCTTCGGAGCATTGCGGATCCAATAGCGCCTGGCTGGCCATCGCGGTCAGGGCCCGCAATTTCATCCGGACCCTCGCCGTCCGTTCCAGCCTCGTCGTTGCCCAGGCAGGGATCGCATTCAGTGTCCGGAGAATCCGAATACACCTTTCTGGGGGCCGGCCGGGCAAAGGTAGTCCTTTGAAACGCTGCACACCGCCTCCCACCCAGCGCACAAGGCGGCATGGCAGAGACATCCATCAGCCGGCGCACGGCATCAACAGCAACCGCAGCGGTCCGCGGCCGGCAGCGAGGCCGCCCGCCCGAACGTACCTGCCTGCCGTGTGCTTAACGGCCCTAGCTTCCGCTCGCCCCGGTGAGGGAGTGGGGCATCCCTTGGGTGCTGTATGAAATCTGCTATGTGATGCCCTGGAAAATACCTTCTTTCGCGGATCGACTACGCCTAGCGATCAGTCCGTATCAAGTCATGCTTCGACGAGCGCGTGTCGGCCAGCGAGCTGGGAGACGCCCGTAGTGCCCTGACAAAAAGATTTAAAAGAGATTTAGCTCACGTCTTGTTTGTTGCTCTTGTAGCAATTAGATTCTTTTAGTAGCAACATCCGGAGAATGGTGTACACCAGAGTGGATTCATCGTCCGGACAATGAATCAAAGGGGATTCACATCATGAGCAAGGGCATCGAAACCCGGTTGAGTGAACCGACTGAGCAAGTAGTCGCCGAACATTCCGCCGAATACCTGGCGCTGTTGCCAGCACCGCGTATATTACGGCACCCGGCCGGCTACCGTGAAGCTCGATCTGGCCAACGCATGGAACGCTCCGATCCACCGGTTTGCCTGCAAGAACACGGCCACCATCATCCCGGTCTGCCTGGATCTCAACAAGCTACCAGAGTCCTTCGAAACCTTTTCCACTTCGCGACTTGCCCTCGGCACGCCAGCCAACGTCCGGGCCACAAAGGTGTAGCGAACCTTCCCCAAAAACTAGGGAACGTACAGTTCGCCAGAAGGATCCGGCAAACAGACATTCTGTCTGCAGCGCCCGTCCTGGTGTAATCTTCCTGCCCTTGCAAAGGGGAGGCGACGGTACAGCCGTCCACGTGGCCATAGGCCATCCAAGACCCGGCATGAGCCACGAGCGGCTATTCGACGCGTTTACATGCGGGGTCCTAACAGTTCGCGAATCTAGGGAGTAGACATGCACCGCGAGCACCAAGAACCCCAAACCACACCAACCCCGCCCCCCTCCGTCTCTCGTGCCACCTTGCGGAAAGTCACGTTCGCCGCCGGCGCTGGAACCGTGGTTGAGTGGTTCGATTTCGCCGTCTATGGCTTCATGGCACCCATCCTGGCTCGGGCTTTCTTCCCCGAAGGCGATCCGGTTGTGGCCCTATTGCAGACCTTCGCGGTCTTCGCGGTCGCCTTTGCCCTACGACCGGTCGGAGGGGCCTTCTTCGGACGGCTGGGGGACCGGATCGGACGCAAACGCGTCCTGACCCTGACCGTTCTGCTGATGTCGGGATCCACGTTGGCCATCGGACTAATGCCGGTCTACGCCACCATCGGGATCTGGTCGGCAGTGTTGCTGACCTTGGCCCGGAGCCTGCAAGGCTTCTCCGCTGGCGGTGAATACGCCGGCGCCGTCACCTACGTCATCGAACACGCCCCGCAAGGGGAGCGGTCCCGGCACTCGAGCTGGATGCCGGCAGCCACCTTCGGATCCTTCGCCGCAGCAGCCCTTTTGTCCTACCTGCTTGCCGCCAACCTCAGCGCGGGGCAAATGGACGCCTGGGGATGGCGAATCCCCTTCCTCGTGGCAGGGCCCCTGGGCTTGGTGGCCTTCTACATCCGACAGCGGCTCGATGAAAGCCCGCTGTTCAAGGCAGTGGCCGAATCACAAACAACCGAACATGCCCCCTTATCGCATACCTTCCGCTCACAATGGCGGACCATGGCCCTGTTGGCCGGCTACATCTCGCTGACCGCGCTCTCCTTCTATACCTTCTCGACATACATGACGACATTCCTGCGCGAAGTAGTGGGCCTGCCCTCCGCTCAGGTCCTGCTCTCGAACGTTCTGGCACTGCTTTTCGCTGCAGCCTTGTGCCCGTTCGTTGGCCGGATCTGCGACCGGGTCGGACGCAAGCGGACGATGTATGCCTCGGTGATTCTGCTCGGCGTGCTGGCCATCCCGGCTTATCAGTTGGCGGCCGGGGGAGGATTTGGCTCCGCTTTGGCGGCCCAGGTCATGCTCGCCGTGGGTGCGGTGACCGCCAACGTAGTGACAGCCGTGTTGCTGTGTGAGGTCTTCCCGACCGCCGTGCGGTATACGGCTTCGGCCATTACCTACAACGTCAGCTATGCCATCTTTGGTGGAACCGCACCCTTCGTAGCGACCTGGCTGATCGCAGCCACCGGGAACAAGATGGCACCGGCGATCTACCTGACGGTGATCGCCGCCGGGGCGTTGATCGCGGCCTTGTTCCTGAAGGAGACCAACAACCGCTCCTTCGCCGAAGAAGACGCCGCCGCCATGGGGGCCGGCAATCGGGAACCAAATGGAAGCCAGTCGAAACAGCGGCCAAAAGTCTCACGATAAGCCCCGCTCCAAGTATGGCCGCACAACGAAATAGCGGCACACGGGGGAACATCATGCGGGAGGCTGTAAAGCATCGATATGCTTTGCAGCCTCCCGCAACTGTGTCTGGCTTCGCCATGAGACGACAAGCTTGTGAACCTTGGCCTCAAGATAGACGGAGTCCCAGATTTCCAAGCATCTCAACTGTCTCGACTTGGTGTCTTGCATCCCATCGCATACGAGACACTTGCGGGGCGATTTCGTGTACACCTCAATTTTCTTTCTGTTTGTAGCCGTGGTTCTGGTGGGTAACGAAGCGTTCCGGCGCGTTCTCGGCAATTGCAGCAACGGCTGAAGCGAATGTATTCACGCGTTTATCTAGGTAGTCTCCCAGTGCGTCTGAAGTGACGATGTCGATGTTGAACTTGCCGTCGATCTTCGCTGACTTGAGCTCTCGGGTCATCGTTGCCCACGGAGATTTAACTACTCCAACGGCCGATCTGCTTGTGTCCACCGTGAACAGCGGTGCTGAGGTGACGACTAGATGTACTGATCAGGGACGTTAGTTAAACGATTGATGGGTGGCTGGTTCCCGATAGCGGTATGGGGCCTGTGGTGATTATATTCATGAATCCAGGCCGGCAACGCGTCTCGACGGGTGGCCTCGTCGCCGTAGAACTTGGCGTAGGCCCACCCGTCGCTCAAGGTCCGGTGGAACCGTTCGATCTTGCCATTGGTCTGGGGCCGGTAGGGCCTGGTCCTCTTGGGCTTGATCCCCAGCCCCCCGCAGGCATCGCGCCAGGCATGTGAGCGATAGGCGGAACCGTTATCGGATAGCACCCGCTCCACGGTGACGTCCCTGTCCGCGAACCAGGCCACGGCCCTCCCCAGCACGGCGATGGCCGTGACGGCCTTCTCATCATCGTGGATCTCGGCGTAAGCGATGCGGGAGTGGTCATCGATCACGGTATGTACGAACGCGGTACCCATTTTCGGGTTGTAGGTCGCATTGCGGGGCTTGTCCGGGGTCGCCGCACGGTTTTTGTCCCCTGCCTTTCGGCCTACGTATCGGTGCCCTCCACCGTCGGGGATGTTCCCAAACTTGGTGACGTCCACGTGGATCATGGATCCGGGATAAGGATGTTCATAGCGGCGGATCGGCTCGCCGGTGACCCGATCGATATAACGCAACCGGTTGATCCGACAACGAACAAGCACCGCGTGCACGGTCGAGGCAGGTAGTCCCAGCCGGTAGGCGATCTGGACCGGGCCCAACCGTTTTCGCCAGCGCAGGGCAACGATCTTCTTCACCATGGCCTGCCGGGTGCGTGCCGGGCACGTCCTGGGCCGACTGGTTTTGTCGGCCATTGCTGCCGGGCCGTGGACCCGATAGCGCTCTGCCCAGCGTTTGGCCGTAGGCCAGGAGACCATGAACATCTTCGCCGCGGTGGACACGCTCCAGCGATCGTCGACGATGAGCCTGGCAAGTCTCAGACGTGCTTTCGGGGTCAAGGCTGCATTAGCGTGGGACATGAAGGCCTCCTGTTTGTGAAGCGGTTTCTTAGACAGCTCCACTCCACATCAGGGGGCCTTCTTCATCCCATTAATTCAGATCGTGTCGTGGCACGAGTTCAACCAACCTACTTGGGCAGTACAACTAGAGGATAGTGGAAATCGACGGGCGCCCACTCTTGTCCTCGCTTATGCATTACGTACGAACTTCGGTTCGATTGTGACCTGAAATAGGTGAGGGCCTTGGCCAGCGGGTAAATGAGCGAAGTGAAGATGCCGCGATTATCGGCGAGCCATGTTTTCTTCCGGTCAAGCCGCATCATTTGGCTGCCAACGAATCCACTTTCCCAGGGGTTTCCAGGCAAAGTATCTAGGCCCAAGTACTCCCGTGCCTGAGTGTGATGTAAACGTGCACGTCCGTCACCCAGTTAGGTGCGCCCCGTCTCGATACTCGGAAAACGAAAGTGCTGTTCTTGTCGGAGGCGTTCCAATTCGTAGGCGTTTGCGGGGGCGCCTACTACGACATAGGGCATGCTGCTTTGCTTGCACTTGGCAATCGCCCGCACGCCCACACTGAGACTCAATTCATCACTACGGAATATTTGTCGGTAGGCGTGGACGTCTATCTCGCGGGATACAGAGGGGTCGTCCGAGTCGGGAAAGGCTTTGGCCGTCTCGACGTGGAATCCACTCTACTCAAGGGTTGCTGAAGTACCTTGTTTTAGCAGCCAACCGGCGCCCCGCAGCGCCGCAATAATCTCGGTTGATGTGGGCAACATGCGCTGTTCAGAAACCTCATTCTCAGTCATGAGCCGATTTTCCCATTAGAAATCGCGGTCTCAATCGAAGATGGGCCTCCTCCTCGGCGCGAACCGGACGAAGGCGAAGGTTCCTAGGCAAGCGCCGCCGCTTCCGCCAACACTATTCACGCCCGTAGAACACAAGGAGAGCAAGCGGCAATCTCTATCCGCGTTCCCCTGCGGCAGCCTGTACGTAAGCCGGTCCTCCTGCGGGCACAGGGGTGTTGTGCAGTCGATTTTGGATATTCCAGGCAGTCGTCTTCGAAAAACGACAATTTTTGACTCACGGAGTCGGGACAAAACGCGTTCCACAAGCCATGTCCGAAAGAAACACCGGCAGAATGCAGCCCTGAACGGGTTCTGATCCAATTACCAGCAGCTGGCCAACGAACCGAATGCCACCGAAGCACCGGGGCAGAACGGTCACTACGACCCCAGGAAATCACATCGTTCGTTAGTTCAGATGGACCGCCGGAGGTTTTGTCTTGAGGCAGTAGCCTTCCAGCGCCTGACAGTAACTTGATTAGCCCAGAGTAGGCCCAGCGATACGTGGGAGGGGCGACGGAAGGGTTTTCGTATGAAAGTCGTCACCTGTGCGTATGACCTAACGTACTCTAGTGGGTCGGAAACCCCTTTCACCCGTCACGGGATTTTCGTCAGCCCCAAGCGGCCAACGCGCGAGGGACGTTTCGTAACTACACCCTGATCGCATGAAGCCAACCAGAACGGAGCCGTATTAAAGTGAAAGAGGACGAGCCTGTTAAGCGCAGACAGAAGCCAGGCACAGGTCGGCGAATAGACCGACGCACCGGGCAACTCCTGTCTCACTTGGATTATGCGCGCCCGAAGTACCCCCATAACATTCATCCCGCACTGGTTCCCGGCATCGGCATCGATGAGCAGCGTCGTCGCTACGGCGTAGACAAGCTCGTGTTCGGTGTAGCTGGTGTCCTCACAGCGGCCTTTGTGGTTTGGGGGGTCGTTGATCCGGCGAGCGTGGGCGTTGTGGCGGATACGGCGTATGGATGGACCATGGCCCACCTGAGCTGGCTATTCAACGCCGTCGCCACGATTGTCTTGGTCGCAATGTTAGTGCTGGGCTTTAGCCGCTACGGCAAGATCCCTCTCGGCAAGGACGGCGAACGTCCCGAGTTCTCCACGTTCTCCTGGGTGGCGATGCTCTTTGCGGCAGGGCTTGGTATCGGTGTGATGTTCTGGGGGCCTTCAGAACCGCTGACGTACTTCATCAATCCACCGCCGCTGACGAATGAAGCAGAGTCCACCGAGGCCATGCATCATGCCCTGGCACAGACTTACTACCATTGGGGATTCCACGCGTGGGCAATGTATGCCCTGGTGGGTGGCGCTGTCGCCTATACGGCCTATCGGCGCGGACGCCCCCTCCTCATGTCATCGATCTTCCAGCGGCTCTTCGGCAAGAAACGTTCCGAAGGATGGGCTGGCCAATTGGTGGATATTTTCGCAATCATCGCGACACTCTTCGGCACGGCCGCCGCTCTGGGAATCGCCGCAATGCAGATTGGCGAGGGGTTTGTCATCGTCTCCGGCGCCTCGGACCTGACCAACAACGCCTTGGTCATCATTATTGCCATCCTTGCGGTCGGTTTCGTGATCTCTGCCGTCTCAGGGGTCACCCGAGGCATTCGCTACCTCTCGAACATCAACATCGTGCTCACCCTTGGCTTTACGGGCCTGGTATTTCTCTTGGGACCGACCCTCTTCCTGCTGAACCTGTTGCCGTCGGCAGTCATGGAATATGTCGGATCACTCTTCGAACTGATGGCACGATCAGCTTCTTGGGGAGAGGCCACGCTGGACTTCCAGTCGGCATGGACCGTGTACTACTGGGCCTGGTGGATCTCCTGGTCGCCTTTCGTCGGGATCTTCATCGCTCGCATCTCCCGAGGCCGGACCATCAGGCAGTTCATCTTGGGAGTGATCCTGATTCCGTCGTCGCTGCTGTTCGTGGCCTACGGCATCATGGGTGGGACTGCCATTTCGATGTACCGCGAGGGGACCTTGGGCGTCATCGAGCAGGTGAATCCGCCAGAGGTGCTGTTCAAGATTGTCGAGAACCTACCCTTCGCTGGAATCCTGCCAATTTTGATCATGTTCATTCTGGCGATTTTCTTCATCACTGCTGCAGATTCCGCTTCGGTGGTGATGGGCATCCTCACGACTCGAGGCAGCCAGAACCCGCCGAAGGCCATCGTGGTCTTCTGGGGCCTCGTCATGGCTGGCATTGCCGTCGTCATGCTGCTTCTTGGCAGTACCGACGCGCTCGAGGGACTACAGTCGCTGGTGATCATTACGGCGGTGCCCTTCGCCTTCGTCATGCTTCTGATCATCATCGCCTGGGTCCGCGATCTTCGTACCGATCCGCACACACTGCGGCAGCAATATGCTGAGGCTGCGGTGAGCAACGCCATCGTGGATGGTCTGGACCGGTACGACGACGACTTCAACTTGCAGGTGATTCCCACGGAGCCCGGCGAGGGGGCCGGAGCCGGAGTCGACTCGACGCACGAAGATTATACCGAGTGGTACCGGCGCACCGACGAGCTCGGCGAACCCGTCGGGTTCAATTTCGATACCGGTGAATGGGCAGACGGCTGGGCCGCGGATCCCGTTGAGAGCGATGCAACCACTGAAGAGGTGGCCGTGGACTCGACACCGGATGACGACGCCGACTCCGGTGCAGGAAAAAACTGACAGGGAGGACGGCGCCCAGAGCCTGTACGACTACCAGGCGCCGTCTCCTTGCGAACTGCCGCACCGCCTACAGTGGAAGAAAAGACGAACAGGACTTCGTGCTGGAACGCAGCGCGTTCGGGTCGAGTGAGGGATGTTTAGTCGACCCGGAGGAATGAAAGGTTAATCATGAGACCAAATATTGTCGTTATCCAAGCCGACCAGATGGCGGCGCAGGCACTCGGCGCCTACGGGGATGCTGCAGCCAAGACTCCGAACATCGACCGGTTGGCTGCAGAGTCAGCTGTCTTCGATCGGGCATACTGCAATACCCCGTTGTGTGCGCCATCGCGCGCGTCGATGATGACCGGGGAAATGCCCTCGGATCTGGGCTGCTACGACAATGGCGATGATTTCCCGGCGTCGACGCCGACATTCGCCCATCACCTGCGCAACGCTGGCTACCACACGGCGCTGGTCGGGCGGATGCACTTCATCGGTCCCGATCAGCATCATGGGTTTGAACAGCGTTTGACGACGGACGTTTACCCAGCGGACATGGATATGGTGCCGGACTGGCAACGCGATCCGAGCGATCGCCTGCAGTGGTATCACGACGCTGACGCCGTTTTTACTGCCGGCGTCTCGAAGGCAACCGTTCAACAGGATTTCGACGACGAGGTGGCATTCCGCACGCTGCGTCACCTTAACGACAGGGTCAGAGCGAACCAGGCCGCGAGTGAGGACACCCCCTTCCTCATGGTCACGAGCTTTATCCACCCGCATGATCCCTACGAACCACCGCGTGATCATTGGGACCGTTTCGCTGACGACGAGATCCCGGATCCGAAGTACCCACAGGTGCCCAGCCTGGCGGAGGACCCGCACAGCCATCGTCTGCGGGCGATGAGCGGCTTCGACCAGCGCGATCCGAGCCTCGAGGAAGTTCGTCGAGCACGGCGATCTTATTACGCCGCCGTGAGCTACATCGACGATCATGTCGGTCGCATCCGCGAGCGTCTGGAAGAACTGGATCTGCTGGAGAACACCGTCATCATCGTCACCAGCGATCACGGCGACATGCTCGGGGAGAAGGGTCTCTGGTACAAGATGTCGCCGTACGAGGAGTCCTCCCGTGTGCCACTGATCGTCTACGGTCCGGAGCATTTGGTGCCGCAGGGACGCTACGCGAACCCAGTCTCGCTGTTGGACCTGATGCCGACCCTGCTGGAACTGGCGGGAGCCCCCGGCGGTGAGCCGAAACATGACATTGAGCAGGAAGGATCTGATGCTGCCTCGGGTTCTGCACGGCGCGGGGTGTCGCTGCTGGAGTCCGCCCGTCGGGAGGCAGATGGACGGGCCGGCCCGGAAGATCGCGACGTCGTCATCGAGTACCTCGCCGAGGGGACGCTACGGCCACAGCTGACACTGGTACGTGGCCAGTATAAGTACATCGTCTGCCCCGGAGATCCGGAGCAGCTGTTCGATCTGCGCGTGGACCCGCATGAACTTGAAAATGTCGTGTCAAAGCCGATGCACGCCGAGCTGGTTGAACTGCTGCGCAAGGAATTGGCAACTCATTACGATCTCGTGAAATTGGAGCGCGACGTTCTGGAGAGTCAGGTGCGGCGCAGATTAGTTGCTGGAGCGCTCCAACGAGGCAAAACCCGCCACTGGGACTTGGTCCCAGAGCCCGAGCAGCGTTACGTTCGTGGTGATTTTTGGGGGGCATTGGAATTCGGGCAGATTCGCGATACTTCACACTGAGTGCAGGCGCTCTTTCTGCGCCTCACAGGGTGACCGGGTGGTACCTCGTCAACAAGTTTCACGGCGGAGAACCACCGTCGCGGAGGCGAGGCGGTCAAATTGCGGGGGAGACGGACCAGAACCACATCCAGCGCAAACCATGACACGCACACCCTGGCTGATGTTCTAGCAGCGGCACTTACTGACAGATCTACGGCAGGGGCCCTGTTCTGCTCGGGCTGGGAAGGGCCACTAGAATCGGGCTGTCCGGAAATCACCTACCAACGGGACGACATCTCAAGACAGGGAGGCCGCGGGTGCCGATCACACGGACTGTGCTGGACACGGCCGAACACCATCCCGACCAGCCGGCGATCGTCGGGGACGACGGCCGCCTGACGTATGCGCAGCTCGTTGATGATTCGCGGCGAATGTTCTCCGTGGTTGATGCCTTGCACGGTGCCCAGGCCACTCCACCGGCACCGGCCGCAGAAACCTCCGGCATCCCGATCACGGCCGTGAGCATCTCCTCGGCGTTCCACACCTCGCGCATCATCGCGGGCCTCGCAGGGTTCCGGGCCGTGTCGGCGACCGTGGACCCGCAATGGCCGCTGGATCACCAGATCGGCGTCATCCTCTCCACGGGAATCGGTGTGGTCATCAGTGATTCGACCGATCTGGCCGACGGCCTCGCCGCGACTGGTTGGACGGGCACGATCATCACCCTCGTCGAGTTCAGGCAGAAAGAGGCATCCGTCGCTCCAGCAGCTCAACCGACGGTGCGGGATGGCGATGAGCCGTTCCTTCTGCTGTTCTCCTCGGGCACGACGAGCAACCCCAAGGCTTTCCTGAAGACCAGACACCAGTACCGCGAGAACTTCGCCGTCTCCAGCGCCTATCTGGAGCCGTACGCCGGCGTCGCCACCCTTGCCCCCGGTCCGGTGTCCTACAGCCTCACCCTGTACGCACTCATCGAATGCCTCGCCTCCGGTGGCAGCGCCCATGTGGCGGACGCCTTCGACCCGGCGGCACTGGGCCGCCGTATCCGCGACGAGAAGATCACCCGCGTGGTGGCCGTCCCCGCGATCGTCCAAACACTGATCGATGCCGCCCGCCGTAACCCGGAATCCCTCGCGACACTCGAACTGGTGGTCACCGGCGGCGCGAACCTTCCCGCGATCCTGCGTACCGGGCTGGCCGACGTCCTACCCGATGTGCGGCTCATCAGCTACTACGGGGCGGCGGAAATCGGGTTCATCGGCGACAGCCGGGGCGGTGACGGCACCCGCATCAGCGTCTACGACGGCATCCGCGTGAGCATCCGTGACGACCAAGGAGCTGAAGTGTCCGACGGCGAACCGGGCACCCTGTGGGTCCACGCCGCCTCATGCTCCGACGGGTACCTCCAGGGAACAACAGAGGCTGTGTTGCAAGGAGCCGGCGGCTGGGCGACGGTGAACGACCAGGGACGACTGATCGACGGCGCTCTGGTGTTGGAGGGCCGCGCCGGAGACGTGGCCGTCACCGGTGGGCATAAGGTCTCCTTGCCCGGTGTGGAACGCGCCTTCGACGGGATGCCACAGCTGGGAGCGGTCTGCGCGGTGGCGCTGGCCCACGAGCGGCTCGGCACCGTCGTCGCACTCGTTATCGAGGGGGAGTCACCGGAGAAGAGCGAGCTGCTGGCCCGGGCACGCCAGGAACTGGCCCCGCAGTTCGTCCCGCGCCGCTGGTACCGGATGGAGCAGCTGCCACGCACCGTCGGTGGCAAGATCCGCCGCCCTGCCGTCGCCGATTTGGTCGCCCACGGAGAGGCAGTGCGCTTATGAACGATCGTCGTCGCGTCATGATCACGGGGCTGGGGGCGATCACCCCGAGCGGCTTGGACGTCCCGACCCTGTGGGACAACGTCGCCCAGGGCCGCAGTGCCATCACCACCCTTGACGGTCCCGAGTTCGAAAACCTTGCCGTCCGCATCGGCGGCGAAGTGACCGGTTTCGACGCCACCACCGTCCTGAAGCCCCGCCTGGCCCGCCGGCTCAGCCCCAGCCAACACTGGGCCGTAGCCGCCGCCGACCAGGCCATGGAACAGGCCGGCTGGACCCCGGACGCGGGGGAGATGCCCTGGGATCCGCAACGATTCGCGATCATGGCAGCCACCGGCTCCGGACCGGTCGACGCGATGCAGCAAGCCACCCGCATCCTGGACCAGAAAGGCCCACGGTCCGTGCCGTTGACGTTGGCGATCCATGGCGCCCCGGATGCCGCTGCAGCCATCCTCAGCCAGCGGTACCGGGCGTTCGGCCCCGCGCAGGGGGTATCAGCGACCTGCGCCAGCGGGGCAATCGCCCTCGGGGAGGCGATGCGCCGGATCCGCCACGGTTACGCCGACGCGGTCCTCGTGGTTGGGATGGAGGACTGCCTGAATGCGGTGAACCTGGCATCGAACGCGAATATGCGGGCACTCGCCGCAGGCTATGAAGATGACCCGACCGCCGCCTCAAGACCGTTTGACCGGGCCCGATCCGGCTTCGTGATGTCGGCCGGCTCGGCGGCCATTCTGCTCGAATCCGAGGAGAGTGCCCGCACCCGGGGAGCCACCGTTTTGGCGGAGCTGGCAGGATTCGGTGCCGCCAGCGACGCCTATCACGCCACCGCACCACATCCGGAGGGCAGGGGAGCGGCGCAGGCCGTCCGCGACTGCCTCACCGACGCGGAAGTCAGCTCGGAGACGGTCGACCACATCAACGCCCACGGCACGGGGACCCCTGCCGGTGACGCCGCCGAACTGAACGCTCTGGAGGCCGCACTCGGTGACCGGGCCCGGACCATTCCGATCAGCGCTACCAAGTCGAGCACGGGCCATCTGCTCGGGGCCTCAGGAGCCGTCGAAGCGGTCATTGCCGTTCAGTCGCTCCGCAGTGGGATCTTGCCGCCGACGATCAACCTCGAGGACCCGGAGTTCGAGGGCTGGGATATCGTGGCCGGCGAGGCCCGGCGGCAACAGGTCACCGCCGTGCTGTCGAACTCCTTCGGATTCGGCGGACATAACGGCGCGGTCTTGATCACCCGTGGGAATGAATAACGAGGGAGCACCTATGCCAGACCGAGAGATCCGCCATGCAGAGTTGGCAGAGCAGTACCTGCCCGAGGACCTGTTGGAGCGCTTCCGCGACCGCGCCGACCGTTACGACCGGGAGAACAGTTTCTTCCACGAGGACCTGGCCGAGCTGATCGAACAGCACTACCTCACCGTGTCCGTGCCCGAGGAATTCGGTGGCCCGGGTCTGAGCCTGAACCAGGTGTCCCGCCTGCAGCAACGCCTGGCCACCGCGGCACCGGCAACGGCGCTGGCGATCAACATGCACCTCATGTGCACCGGCGTCGCCCGTGCCCTGTTCGAGCGCGGGGACCGGTCGCTGGACCATGTGTTCGGCGAAGCCATGAACGGGGAGATCTTCGCCTTCGGGATCAGCGAGCCGGCCAACGACTGGGTGCTCCAGGGATCGAACACCATCGCCGAACCACAGGACGACGGCGGTTATCTGCTGACCGGGGTGAAGATCTTCACCTCACTGTCCCCGGTATGGACACGTCTGATCACCCACGGGCTGGACAGCACCGATACTGAGAACCCAACCCTCGTCTACGGGTTCATCGAGCGGGATACCGAAGGCATCACCGTCTCGGACCAGTGGGACGTACTGGGCATGCGCGCCTCACAGAGTCGGGCCACCACCTTGAAAAAGGTCAGGATGGCGCCCGAGCGGGTCGTTCGGAAAATGCCGACCGGACGCCACCCCGATATGTTGACCTTCGCGATCACGAGCAACTTCCAGCTGCTGATCGGTTCGGTCTATGCCGGCGTCGCCCGCCGTGCACTCGACCTGGGCGCAGAAGGGCTGAAACGCAGGAAGTCGGCGAAGACCGGAACGAGCTACGCCGAAGTCCCGGAATTCAGGACCCGCCTGGCCGACGCCCATATGGAGTACATGGCGGTCCCGGCTCAGCTGGATTCCTATAGCCGCGACTTCGACGAGTTCGTCGATCACGGGGCGGGTTGGCCCTTGCGGCTGGTCAGTGCCCGCATCAACGCCTCCACCGTCGCCCGCCACGCTGCCGAAGCCGCGCTCATGTGTGCCAGCGGCAGCGGATTCAACAACGGGAACGAACTCAACCGCTTGTTCCGCGATGCCACCGCAGGGCTGTTCCACCCGCCAACGACCGATGCCGCCCGTCCCATGTACGCAGCAGCGTTGCTCGACGACTGAGCGGAAAGCGACCGATGTTCAAGGGGCTTGGGCTTTGGGCATGGGTCCGAGGAATGCGATGAAGTCACCGAACCATCGGTTGTGTTGGGTAGGCTCGCGGTAGCCGGCCGTCAGTCGGAAGGACACAATCAATAGGGGGAAGAATGCCTTTTGCGGCCTTGGCACAGATTAGCGAGGATCGTGCGCTCAGCCACGTTCAGTCGTATTTCGAAGACCAGTCCAATGGACGACCGTGGTTTACCGGGTCTAGATTTGAGACGTTCGCCGGTGGCGGCGACCAGAACGAACCGCATCGGATCACCGCTCATGATCTGATCGCTGTTTCGATGCTCTCGGTCCATGTGCCTGCGCAGGCTGCACTGGGGATAATCGAAACCCTGGGCGGCGAGATTGAAAGCCTCCTAGAGGAACTGCCAGTCGATGTGTGCTTCGAGGAACTTAGCGGCGAAGAATTTGACACTCTGCTTGGTGATAGTTCGCCTGCAGAGAAGATTTGGGATCTGCTGCGTCAACGTGACGATCGTTGGGAGGTGGGCCAAACCACCGCCAGTAAGATCTTGGCTCGGAAGCGCCCCCAGCTCATTCCCGTCTATGATTCCGTGGTCGGCCGCGCCGCTGGTTTGAAGGACAGCACCGAGCAGTGGAATCTCTGGTTCAGTTCTTTCCACGATGCCAATTCAGAGGCCGGCATTGAGCGTTTGCGCTCACTCCGTGCGAAGTCGGGTCAAGCGCATCTGTCGCTTTTGCGGATTCTCGACATTGTTCTGTGGATGGAGCACCGGAACAATGCTTCGGAAGCTGAGACCGTGGGAGACGGCGGATAGCGCTTAAGGCCAGCATTGGGAATGGCGATCGGTGTTGCGAGCGAAAGCGTTGGCCGGTTCCGTAGCCCACGCAGGGTGCAGGGAGTCCGGCGGCGGCCGCGGACCCTACGACGTCACCGACGCCGAGCCGGTCAGGTCTGCCGTCGCCGCTATGCCTGCCGAATCCTTTAGGAATCAAACCTAGAACGGGTTTTCGGGGCTGGCAGGGAGCCGGGGCGTGTAGGGAGCCGAGACTCGTATCCCGGCCCGGGCTACAGTGGGAAGAGATTTTTGCCCGTTCGCACCGGACCGGAGTCCCCATGACCGCACCGCCCCGCCGTCGTCCACTGTCTGTGGTGTGCGCGGCGCTCGCCGGATTGGTCCTGATCGGCACGTTGGCGGGCCCGGCGGCAGCCAACGAGGCCCCCGAACCCGCAGGCCCATCGGTGCTGACTCCCGATCGGCCCGGCGAGGATGAGGGCAAGCTGCGGATCCCCGGGCGGGAAGCCGAATCCGAGCATCTGTTCCTGGCCGTCGTCGAAGCAGCAGCCGATCGGGTAGACGCGGAAGCCATCGTGAAAGCCGTGGAATCCGCGCAGCTGGCGGACGGCACCAAGGTTCTACTGGCGGTGGACCAGCAACCCACCGAGATGAAAAGCGCAGCCCAACTGGTCCGTGGCTCGTTGCTGTTCGGACAGTCGGACGCCCTCGCCGATGACTGGGTGGAACACGGGAAAACCGACGGTTACGTCGGCAAAGGATGGATGGCCGTCGGGGTGATCCTGCCCGAACGCACCGGGGATCCCGTGGACGTCTCGATCGAGCGCGGACGCAATATCGAACTCACTGACCACGCCCATCTCGAGACGCTCACCCGTGCTGGGCAGAAGGCCTTCGATGCGGGCAGCTACACCCAGGGTCTCTCCGAACTCGCCGTCGCCGCCGGGACCGGGATCAAGGCCCGCTCCAACCCGCTGCCGCGGGTGCTGGGGGGAGTGGGGATCGTGGTCCTGGCCGGGATCGGTGCCGCGGTGGCTGGTGGCCGGCGTCGCAAGAAGGAAGCGGCGCTGCAGGTGCGGGAGCAAAAGGTCGTGTCTCTGCGGCCACGGATCCATGAGGTGGCCAATGAACTGCGGAGCCGGGGCGATGCCCCAATCCACCGGGGGAGCGCGGGGCCGGTCGCAGCATCCGTCGCCCGGCTGACCACCCACCTGGTGGAGCGGACGGCGGGGGAAGAGCAGGCGGCCGAGGAAGCGGCCACCGATGACACCGCGACGGCGTCGGCGATCCTGGACCGGCTGAGTACCCAGCAGGGTGCCCTGGACGGGATGGATCTGCTGCTCGGCGCTGGCCGCCCGGCAAAACAGGCGTGGCAACGTCAAATCCAGTCCCACCGGGACCGGTTGCAGGACCTGACCGAGGGGCTCGACGTCCCCGGTGCCCGCAAGCTCGAAGCCGCCCGTGAGGTGGTGGCCGTGTTGATCGAACACACCCGGGCCTTGGACGATGTGGAGAAGGACACCCGGCGGGCCGCCAAACGGGGGCGCCGAAAGCCCGGCTATGATCTGCTCGACCGGCTGGAGGCCTTGCGGATCGAACTCGACGCGGTCACCGGGCGCCTCGCCGGGCAGGCAGCGGTCGCCGAAGTGGAACTCGGACCGAAGCTGGCCGATACGGGGACCGCCGGAAAAGGGCAGCCCGGCGCCCACGACGTCCTTGCCCAGCTCGCCCGGGCCGTTGACCTGCTCGCTGCTGCCGGATCCCGCAGTACCCCTGCCTCCGGTAGGCGGGCATGAGCGCCGCGGTGACGGGCCGGCTGGTGCGTGCCGGCGACTCCCGCCCCCACTTTGGTTTCCCCTGGCTGGCCCTGGTGCTGGGGGTGGCCACCCTGATCTTCGCCGGCTTCGGCTGGCATGCGGTCACCGCCGAATCTGAAGCCCAGGTGCGCATCGTCGTGGAGGGCTCCCCGGGCCACGGCATCAGCCAATCCACCGTCGACGCCGCCCACCCCGACCCCATCCGCTCGTGGAAACCGCTGACCTTCAAGGTCACCGCCGACCACCTCAGCTCCGACCAACAACACGGGAGGACGGATCTGGGCGCCGACGTCGTCCTCTCCACGCAGTGGAAGAACGCAGAGGGCACGCCGAACGAACGGCGCTTCACCGGCGCCGCCCTGCGCTCCTCCGACGATTTCGACGACCGTTTCGCCATCGGAAACACCTACCTGAACAACCTCGGGCTCGGCCATGGCCCGCTGGCCGTGGTGGCCGCCGCCGAAACCGCGGCCGACGTGCTGGGCGACGGGCCCATCCGCACCCCCGTGTTCTGGGTGGCCGGAACCGGCCTGGGGATCCTCCTCACCGGCACCGCCCTGGCCTTCTCGCTGCGCCGGCGCCGGCACTGGGAGCGCCGGTACCGGCGGCTAGCCACGGCCCAGCGCCGTCTCGCCCGGGTGGCCCTGGACTTGGAGGCACTCGAAGTCACCTACCGGACGACTCCCGAACGACGCCGGCCCGCCGGCTACACCGTGGCCTGGCGGACGTTGCGGGATTCGACCCTGGAACTGGCCCGCACCGAAGCAGGGGTCGCGACCGCCGTCAGGGATCCGCAGACCGCGCTGTCCACGCAGACCGGGGGCCTGGTCGATCTCTTCGAGGCCTCGGCCCGCGAACTCACCACCCTGGCCGACGCCCTGCTCGCCGCCGGCGCCGTGCACGGGAACCTGTCCCGGCGGGGCGCGGTCTTCGAGCGGATCACCGCCCCGTTGAACGACGCCGCCCGTGAACTGATCATCCGCCTGGAAGCGGCCCCGGCCAACGTGTTTTCGGCCAAGACCATGGACGATCTGCGCGGCCGGCTGCGGGCCCTGCTGGAGGCCTCGGCCCGTTCCGGCCGCGGCACCGCAGGCTCCGGGGTCGAGGCCTGGGCGGAGGCGGAACGCAGCCTCGAGGGGATCGCCCGCCATATTGCCGACGTGCTGCGCCGCTACCCGCACGGCAAGGTCAGGGCCCGCCGGCGGGATACAGAAGACCTGAGCGGACTGCGCGAAAGCCTGGGCCTGCCGGGTGAGGCGTCGCTGGCGTTGACGGTACTCGACGAAGCCAATGCCGTGGCCCGGGCCCTGCTCGGTGACGTGGAGGCCTACGACGCTTTGTCCCCGGCCCGCCGACCCCGCGGGCATCGGGGCCGTCGCGGTCTGCGCCGGCTCCACCCCGGCTCCCACGGCACGCCGGCAACCGGGCGGCGTGCCACCATCTGGTGGCTCTCGGGAACCGCCGTCGCGCTCGTGGTCTCGGCCATCGCCGCCGGACTGGTCACCGGGACCGTCCTGGGCCGTCCCGGCTGGGAACTGACCGGCACCGACCATCTACGCAGCCTGACCATCGATGGGCAGGCCGAGGGGATCACGGAGGAGGGGATCCGTCGCTACCTCGAGGATCAGTTCCCCCGACCCATCGACGTCACCTTGGCGGTCCGCGATGCCGAACAGTACCTGCAGCCGACCCCCAGAGCCGACTCGGATTTGGGGGTCGAGGTCGATCCTGCCCGCCGGCTCGAGGCGCTCTGGCGGGTGAAGGGGCAGTTCCCCCGGTTGCTGGAGCCGGTGACCGACGAGCTGCGGCCCGATCAGGTGATCGTGCCCGTCATGGTCTTCGACGACGGCCGGGTCGCGGTGCCGGGACAGCTCACCGGGGCCACGGCATTGGGTGACGGCCGCCGGCTGGGAGCGTCGAACTGGACCTTCCCCAACCTCTACGTCTCCTCGTCGGGGACGGCCGAGGTTCATGTGGCCAATGGGCTCGAGGACCTGGCCCGTGGGCTGCAAGCCAACGGTTTCCGGGACCAGAACGTCAGCGGGGCCCTGCTCTTCTGGCTACTGACCGTGACCCTGACGCTGGGACTCCTCACGGCAGC
This sequence comes from Glutamicibacter sp. BW78, assembly GCF_002332245.1. Taxonomy (NCBI): domain Bacteria; kingdom Bacillati; phylum Actinomycetota; class Actinomycetes; order Micrococcales; family Micrococcaceae; genus Glutamicibacter; species Glutamicibacter sp. BW78. Next base: position 7,425 of record NZ_NRGU01000017.1, on the reverse strand, counting down.
CCAGGTGGTGCGGTTCGGCGGCCTCATCTCGGCCCGGCTCGGCCGCTTCGGTCGGGGAGGCGCCGCCCTGCGCCGGGCCCGGGCCGACCTGGATCAGCTGGCACTGGGGTTGGACGATTCCCGACTCAATACCGTGGCCGTGCTGGGAGCTGGGGCGGCGTCCTCCAGCGCCGAGGCGGACCAGCGCCTGTTTGAACGGGCCCTGGTCATGGCCTGGCGCGAAGCAGCTGACCTGGCGGCTCTACCCCTGGCAGCTCGGCTCTCCCAGCACTATGTCGACCGCGTGACCCGGTTGCAACGACTCGTGGCCACCCTGGGTGGACGCGACGCCGACGTTCACCGCCGTACCGAAGCCTTGATGGAGGCCACCCGCGGTGTCGGCGGTCGCTAGAAGACAGGCTGTGACATCTTCTAGTTGAGTCGTGACGGACGAAAAGAAATATTGCTGGAACGGTCGTCTTTTTCCTTGTGGCTCTGATGCGGGTCTGCCAGACTGCCCGGGGACGAGCCAGACGACTCAACATCATTGATGAGAGGACCGACCATGCCCCTGTCACCGGCACGCAGCTTCCGCTTCGCCGCGATACCCCTCGCCGCGGCCTTCGCCCTGACCTCGGCGATGGCCCCGGTAGCCACCGCGGCGCCGGCTGCCCCTCCTCCTGCCGACTCGAATCTGCCCGAACCCGCCGGGCAGGAGATCGCCGACGCGCTCGCCGACGGCCGGATCCCTGCGGCCGAAAGGAAGGCCCTGGCCGAACGGGCCTCCGAAGCCCTGGGGGAGGAGGTGCTGCCCGCGCAGATGGGCCAAGGCCAGAAACGCATCGCCGAAACCGGTGACCCCCAGGTCCCCACGCTCCGGGAACTGGCCGAGCTGGGCCGAGCAGCGGGCGGCGAGACCACTTCGATTCCCGACCTCCCCTCAAACCCAGCGAAAACACCGAACTCGACCGTCTCGCCGTCGTACACCTCCGGCAACGGCTGGTGGCGTCCGCCGGGCGTTCCCGGCGTGGACGTCTCCGCCCACCAGGGCAACGTGGATTGGGCCTACGCGAAGAAGAAGGGCGCCCGGTTCGCCTATGTGAAGGCCACGCAGTCCTGGCCGTCCTCGGTGTATAAGAACCCCAATTTTACCCAGCAATACAACGGTTCCCATGACGCCGGGATGATCCGCGGGGCCTACCACTTCGCCATGCCCGCAGCGTCCAGCGCCAAAACACAGGCCCGGGCCTTCGTCGCCAATGGTGGAGGCTGGTCGGCCGACGGGAAGACGATGCCGCCGCTGCTGGACATCGAATGGAACCCCTATGATGCCAAAACCTTCCGGCAGGGCAAGGGGGACACCTGCTACGGGATGAGCCCGAAGCAGCTCTCTGACTGGATCCATGCCTTCGGCGTCGAGGTCAGGAATCTGACCGGCAGGCTGCCGATGATCTACACCGCCGGCTCCTGGTGGAACCAGTGCACCAACTCCTCCTCCCGGTTCAAGAACTGGGATCTGCATGTGGCGCGTTATCCGGCATCGGCCCAGGACACCCCCGGAGCCCTGCCCGGTGGATGGACCAACCACCGGGTGTGGCAATACGCGACGGACACCGGCTTCATCAGCAAGACCGCCGGAGTGGACGGCAACGTCTTCAACGGTTCCCTGGCCCAGCTGCGCAGCTTCGCAAAGAAGGCCGGCTAACCGGCAGTCGCCGTGGCCTCGACCTCCCGCGGGTGCGGGGCGGGGGTGTGGGCGAAGTCCTCGCCCTCCAGATCGATGCTCGGCAGGATCCGATCCAGCCAGCCCGGTAGCCACCAGACACTGCGGCCCAGCAGGCTCATCAGGGCGGGGATGAACGTCATGCGGACCAGGAACGCGTCGATCACCACGCCGATGGCCAGCGTGAAACCGAACTGCTTGATCATGGTGTCGTCGCTGAAGATGAAGGCGGCGAACACCGAAACCATGATGATCGCCGCAGCGGTGACCACCCGGCTGGCCTGTTCGAATCCGTGGATGATGGCCGCTCGGGGTGCCAGCCCCGAGGTGTGGGCTTCACGCATCGAGGACACCAGGAACACCTGGTAATCCATCGCCAGTCCGTAGAGGATGCCGGTGACCATGATGGGCAAAAAGCTCAGCAGTGGTCCGCCGTTGTCCAGCCCCACGATCCCGATCAGCCATCCCCATTGGAAAACGGCGGTGCTGATCCCAAAGGTCGCCGCAATGCTCAGCAGGAAGCCGGCGGTGGCCTTCAGCGGAATGATGATCGAGCGGAAGATCAGCAGCAGTAGCAGCAGTGAGAGCCCGACGATGATCGCGATGTATTGCGGCAGCGCTTCGCTCAGCCGGTCGGTGATGTCCAGGTTGATCGCCGTCAGACCGGTGACACCCAGGGAGACCCCCGCCTGCGTGGACACCGCGGCGGCGGGGTCCCGCAGGTCGGTGACCAGTTGGGCGGTGCGCTCATCGGTGGGGCCTTGTTCGGGAATGACGGTGAACACGGCCAACGTGTGGTCGGGATCGGCTCCCGTGAGGCTGGCGGAGGCGACGCTGTCCGTCTGCTGGAGTCCTTGGGCCACGGCGCCGATGCGTGCCTGATCCAAGGGGGTGCCATCGGCGGAATGGGCCACGACCATCAGTGGTGCGTTGAACCCCTCGCCGAACCCGCGGGTGGTGGCATCGTAGCTCTGCCGTGAGGTGCTCTGCTCGGCATCTTGTGCGCCGGTGGGCATCCCCAAGTCCATGCTCAAGGCCGGAATGGCGGCGACGCCGAGGATGACGACGACGCCGGCTACTGCCAGCCAGGGCCGTCCGGTGACTCCTCGGGCCCACCGTCGAGCCGGTCCCTTCCGGTCTGAATGCCGACCCGACACACCGCGTGCCCTGGCCCGGGTCGAGCAGATGCCCTCACCGGCGAATCCGAGCAGGGCCGGGAGTAGGGTGAGGGCGATCAAGACAGCCAAGGCAACGGTTGCCGCGGCGACCAACGCCATCGTGGTGAGGAAGCCGATGCCGATGACCGTCAGCCCGGCCAGGGCAATGACGACCGTCGTGCCGGCGAAGACGACGGCGCTGCCCGCGGTGGCCAGGGCCCGTGCGGTGGCTTCTGGGGCGCTGAGGCCGTCGACGATGATGAAATGGCGCTGACGATTGACGATGAACAGTGCGTAGTCGATGCCCACCGCGAGTCCGATCATCAAGGCCAGCGCGGGAGTCGCCGTCGTCAGGGTGATCGAGGAGGACAGGGCGAAGGCACCACCGATACCGATACCGACCCCGGTCAGTGCCGTGAGCAGGGGCAGGCTTGCAGCACGCAACGAACCGAGCGTCAGGAGCAATACCAGCAGGGCGATCCCCAGGCCGATCGCCTCATGCCCGCCGATGGGTGGGTGCATCGAGTCCAGGGAGTCACTGGGCAACACGTTCAGCCCGGTGTCGGCGACCGCGTCTTGTGCCGTCGTCACGATCTGGTCGGCCGAGCCGTCGGGAAGCTCGTCGATCGGGGCGGTCAGCTGCATCTGGAGCATGGCGACGCTGCCGTCGGCGGAGACCATCACCCCCGGCACGGGGGAGCCATCGACGAGCAGGGGCCGGGGTGAATCCTGCTGTGCTTGCTTCGCTTTCTTCTGGGCCTCTGGCGACTCCGGGGCATCCGCTGTCGCAGCGGATTTGTCGACGACGAACGGAAGCTCGGTGATGTCTTTCGCCGCCTCGCCGATGGCGGAGGCCCGCCCGCCGTCGGTAAGTTCTTCTGCCTCGGGGACCGTGAACACCAGGGAACCTTGCCCGCCGCCTGCTGCCGGAAGCTCCCGGGCCAGATTGTCCCGGACGTCCTGGCTCGGTGTCCCGTCGATGGTCAGAGACGAGGAGATGTGGACGTCGCTGGTGGCCGCAATGCCGATGGCACCTCCGAAGGCCAGCAGCCACACGAGCAGGAAGATCCAGGGCCGCCGATGGGCCATGGCGCCGAGACGGTGGAGAAAAGTAGACATGGGGGTATCGCCTTAAGTGGTCGATGCAGAAAAAAGAGGTGGGTTAGAAGCCGTGGCGCAGGTGCGTGAAGGTGAGGTCCAGGAAGTCGTCCAGGGCCAACTCTTCGCGGTCCGCGGTTGCTGGTGTGGGAGCAGCTTCGTGCTGGAGGGCGATCTTCCCTTCCATGACGCAGGTCAGCGCGCCGTAGGCGGCCCCGACCAGCACGTGGGCGTAGGCCTTGCTGCCGGGGAAGCTGATCCGGGACAGGACGGCCTGCAAGGCGGTGTCACGGATGAGTTGATGGACTTCGAGAAGATGGGGGCGCAAGGAGGGGTTCTCCGCCGCCAGGGCCCGCAGGCTGTGCAGGACGGTGAGCAGGCCGCCGCCGAGTTGTTTCCGGGCCACCGCCTGCAACCAGTCGAGCAGGGCCAGGTCGTCATCGGGGGGCGTGTCGAGAGCGGAGCGGACTTGTTCGACGGCGACCGCCACGATGGCTTCCTCCTTGCCGGCAAAGTGGTTGGCAAAGGTGCGGCGGGAGTAGCCCGCGCGGGAAGCCACCTCGTCGATGGTGAACCCGTCGACCCCTCGTTCCCGGGCCAGCTCGAACGCGGTTCGGGCGAGGGCGTGCGCGGTATTCCTGCGCTTGGTTTCTCTCAAACTGATCTCGGTCACGACATGAGTATGACACTTCGTTGCCCAATGGNNCCATTGGGCAACGAAGTGTCTGGGTGTCGCCTGTCCTCCCGGTACGTCTGACCGAGCGATTCGCCGTCGTCGTGCTTTCGCGGGAAGATAGGCCTCATGGACAACGCCACCGGTGCCCCCGAACAGCCATCCGCCGCGCAGCAGCCCTGGGTGAAGAACTACCAGCCGGGCGTTCCCGCCGAGATCGATTTGCCGACCGAATCACTGGTCGACATGCTCGAGCACTCGGTCGCCGAGGCCGGCAACCTTCCGGCGCTGGAGTTCTTCGGCCGACGCACCAGCTACCGCGAACTCGGCGAACAGGTCGACCGGGCTGCCGAAGGCCTGCGCACCCTCGGGGTGCGCGCCGGGGACCGGGTGGCCCTGGTGCTGCCGAACTGCCCGCAGCACGTCGTCGCCTTCTACGCGGTGCTGCGCCTGGGCGCCGTCGTCGTCGAACATAATCCGCTGTACACCGCCCGCGAACTGCGCCACCAGTTCGAGGACCACCAGGCACGCATCGCCATCGTCTGGGATAAAGCCGCAGCCGCGCTCGCCGACTTCCCCTCAGATATCGAGATCGACCACATCGTTTCGGTGAACCTGCTCGAAGCCTTCCCGAGGATCAAACGTGCAGCGCTGGCCCTGCCGGTGGGCAAACTGAAAGCCACCCGGGACTCGTTGACCGCCAAGGCCCCGGGGACCACCGGCTGGAAGAAGCTGCTGTCCCACGGCACGCTCGACCCGCTGCACCCGCGCCCCGACGTGAGTGATCTGGCAGCCATCCAGTACACCTCGGGCACCACGGGCCGCCCCAAGGGGGCGATGCTGACCCACTTCAACCTGTATTCAAACGCCCTGCAGGGCGAGGCCTGGATGGAAGGCGCGCAGTACGGCAAGGAGATCTTCTACGCCATCCTGCCGATGTTCCACGCCTTCGGCATGACGCTGTACCTGACCTACGGGATCCGCAAGCAGGGCCTGTTGGTCCTGTTCCCGAAGTTCGACCCAGAGCTGATCCTGGACGCGATGAAGAAGTCCCCGGCCACCGTCTACTGCGCGGTCCCGCCGATCTACGAACGCACCGCCATCGCCGCGAAGGAACGCGGGGTATCGCTGCGTTCGGCCAAATACTGCATTTCCGGGGCCATGAACCTGCCCGACCATGTCGTCGAACTCTGGGAATCGGTCTCCGGCGGCCTGCTGGTCGAAGGCTACGGGATGACCGAATCCTCGCCGGTGGCCCTGGGTAACCCGTTCCACCCCACCCGGCGCAACGGCACCATCGGGGTGCCCTTCCCCTCGACCCTCATGAAAGTCGTGGACCCCCAGGACGCATCGGCCGAGGTCACGGCCGGAGAACCCGGGGAGCTGCTCATCAAGGGCCCACAGGTCTTCAGCGGCTACTGGAACAACCCCGAGGAAACCGCCACAACGCTGCTGCCCGGCGGCTGGCTGCGCACCGGCGACATCGTCACCGTGGACGACGACGGTTTCGCCACCGTGGTGGACCGGGCCAAGGAACTGATTGTCACCGGCGGCTTCAACGTCTCACCCACCGAGGTCGAGACCGTGCTGCGCCTGCACTCCGACGTGAAGGATGCCGCCGCCTTCGGCAAACCCCTGGAACGCGGGGGCGAAATGGTGCTCGCCGCCGTCGAACTCGAACCCGGGGCCGGCCTGGATGAAGACGCGCTGCGTGCACATTGCCGTGAACACCTGGCCGGCTACAAAGTTCCTAAGCGCATCGTGGCCATCGAAGACCTCCCACGCTCTATGCTGGGCAAGATCCTGCGCAAGCAGGTGCGCGAACAGGTGCTGCCCGGACTCTGATCCGTCATCCACCCTGGACCAGTACGGGAGAACACGATGACTGAACCTGACGAGGCACTCGACGGACGCGAACGCCTCCAGTGGACCCATAGTTTGAGTCGTGCCGGTGAGCGGGCCCGCAGCATCCTGTACCTCCTGGTGTTGGTGGCCGTCGTCGTCTTCGGGCTCCTGCAGATCACCGTCGTGATCGTGCCGCTCTTCCTCGCGCTGATCCTCGCGGCGGCCATCAACCCGCTCGTGATCTGGCTGCGCCACCACGGCTGGTCGGCGGGGCCGGCCACGGGCACCGCCTTCGCTGCCCTGCTCATCGCCTTCGGGGCCATCCTGCTCGGCGTCATCACCACGATCCGTGCCGAATGGGCGTCCCTGGCGGACCAGGCGGGGGACCGGACCAAGGACCTGTGGACCGCGCTGAAAAATAGTCCGTTGCCGGTCAACGACGCGACGCTGAAGCATGCCCAGCAATCCTTCCAGCAGCTGATGGGCAGCGATGCAACGCAGGACCAGGCCATGGCCGGCGCGGCGCTCGTCTCGGAAATGGCGACGGGGTTCGTGCTGATGGCCGTCATCCTGTTCTTCTTCCTCAAGGACGGCGGGAAGATGTGGGCCTTTGCCACCGGAAAGCTGCGCGGCCGGCAGCTCGCCAAGGTGCGGATCGCCGGGCGACGGATCACCGCCGTTTTGGGCGGCTACGTCCGTGGGACGGCCATCGTCGCCGCAGTGGACGCCGTCCTGATCGGGGCCTGCTTGCTGATCCTGAAGGTGCCGCTGGCCCTGCCATTGATCGTCCTGATCTTCATCGGCGCCTTCATCCCCATCCTGGGTGCCACGGTCACCGGGATCCTGGCCTCCGTCGTCGCACTTTTAGGCGTCGGCCCGGTGGCGGCAGTGATCGTCCTGGTGGTGGTGGTCGTGGTGAACCAGCTCGAGGGCAATCTGCTGCAGCCGGT
>NZ_NRGU01000016.1:3305-3460 GCF_002332245.1 Glutamicibacter sp. BW78 | reverse complement strand
CGGTCACCATTTGAATCCGTGCTTCCGGGAAAGTCTGTTCCAGCAAAAGCCCAAGCCGTAGATACTCCTTTTCGTCGATGGTGACGATGAGTACTGAGTCCTCGGGGTTGAGGAGCTCGCGAGCAATCTTCAACCGTCGTTCCATGAAGGCGAGC
>NZ_NRGU01000016.1:0-3272 GCF_002332245.1 Glutamicibacter sp. BW78 | reverse complement strand
AGCGCCTGTGTTGTAGGGAGGGTCGATGTAGATGGCATCGATTGAGTGCCGGTGTGTGTAGGTGAGCATCTGCAAGGCGTGGAAGTTTTCGGCATTGATTACTGAGTGGAAGGGCTTGTCGCCACCGCGTTCCACCCTTCCGGTTTCGACCAGACCGGGGTAGATGCGGTCCCGGAACTCTGCCACGACCACAAGGTCGTCGGCCGGCACGATCTGGGTGTCCGGATTCTCCGTGTCCAGCTCGGATAGGTGGGCTGCTCGCTGTCCCTCGGTGCGCTCGATCCTGGTGATGCGCCACAGACGAGAATCTCCGGTTTTAGTCTCGCCCCTAGGCGGCAGGACACGTACTTTGTCGCCGCGTCGAATTGGTCTTCCAGGAAGCTCGACAGCTTCGGGCTGGTGCTGTTCGAAAACGAGGCCGAAAGTACGACGTTTCGTTAGCGCATTAATCTCCGCTTCGAGATCCTTGCCAAGCTGGGGATCGGCCTTTCGCGCCTGTCGCATCAGTTCACTCAGTCGTGACAAGCGTCGTCCTCTTCATCGTAGCCAGCGCGAAACGCCGAAGTATTGGTTAGTATCCTGATTTTCAGGCTATCAATCGACCGACCTTACCCATCCAAGGCGCGCACGGTTAGCGACCTCCAGCCGCGCGCAAGCATTCGTGGTGCGAAGAAGAAAAGATGGTTGACCAACACTTCCGATGTTCCGTCCAGCTCTTTTGAATTCGGAACCATTCCTTCGTATGGAGACAGTCGATTTTGGAGTGCAGAATTACCCAGGACGGGACCTTATCTCGGGCAACCACTGTGGCGGGTTAGATGGAGTCGTGGTGTGCATGGGATGTCCCTTCTTACCAGGGTCAGTCCCGAGAGGGCAGGATGTCTCCCGCAGCGAGCTGCAGCTGGTAGGCAGCCTGATGCGCATCGGAAAGGGCCGTATAGAAATCGGCGAGCGCGCAGGTGTTCAGGATGCTTTCGTTGCTGGCTTGGTATGCCGTGCGGATTGGCCGGTTGCGTTTGGTGCGTGGGGCCTTGGGTGGTGGGGTGCAGGTGAGGTAGCGGAGGGCGTCTGTGGCTGTGGTGAGCTCTTGGGCCCCGGTGTTGGGGTTCAGGGTGCCCCAGCTGCTGTTTTCGGTGAGATGGTCGCGCAGGTCGGCAATGGTGATCGCTGCCGTGTTCAGGGCGTCCCATTCGTTGATGCGCGCTGTGGGCTGCGCGTGGTGCGCAGCAGCCCATTGCCGGAGTTCGTCGCGGCGACGTTCATATTCCGGGATCCGATGGAACGAGATGCCGACACTCAAGACAACCACCCCGATTCCCACCCAGATCGCTGTGGGGACAGCGGTGCCGAAGAAACCTGGACGCAGCGTCAGGGGCGCATTGATCCAGGCGAGCGCACCGGTACAGAAAACAGCGACGAGCCCCAACATCACCGGCACGGCGATCGCCGGAACGATCAGACCAGTCAGCGGACCGATGCGACGGGCCTCGTACTCTTGGCGCTCGCCGTCGACGATGAGCTTCTGACGGGTGGTTGGGTCGACGACTGTGCAGACCGGGGTGGGGGCGTGCACGGTATGTGTCCGGGTGGTGTTCATGTGGTCTCCTTCGGGACGGGTTTTAGTGGGGTACTCAGCGCAGCCGGCCGGAATGCTCGACGAGGGACAGTGCAGCCAAGGTCAGGCCGCAACGCATCTTCCCGGAGTGGATCAACGAGCCCAGCTGCCCGTGGGCTATCCACCGTGAGGTACCACCGGTCTCGGGGTCCACGTGATCGGTAGGGATGTTCGCTGCCTGGGCGAAGTAGACGTCGATCTTGGTGTCCAGGATTCCTGTGTCGGCGAAGACCGAGCCCATATGCACCAGGTCGCAGGCTTCGATTCCGGTCTCTTCACGCAGCTCACGCCGCGCCGCGTCCTCTTGTTCCTCATGAGGGTCCGTGCCACCACGAGGGAATCCGGTGATGGTCTGGCCAACCGGAAGGCGATACTCGTCGACGACACAGAAATAGTTGAGGCCACGGACGTTCACCACGGGAACGATAACCACGCCCCTGCCGCTTCCAGCAGTGACGACGATATGCCGTCCCGGCTTGCCGTTATGCAACGTGAAGGGCACCTGCCGGATCGTGGAGAACCGGTCGGCATGGATGAGGACACTCTGCAGCGCCGTATTGGACGTGTCATGTTCTTCTCGAAGTGCCTTGCTGGTTTTCATGGAGATCGCCTCCTGGCGGGTAATACCGGCTGAAAATGCTGCTATCCCTTGGATGGGCCGGCGAGCGCCCGGGGGGGTGTGCATGCCTGGGAGGTCAGGCAGCGGGCTGGCCTCTTATGGAAGTAAGGCCCGTTTGGCGTGCTGTTTTCCGCTCGGGCGGGTTAGCGCCGGGAAGGGGAGGTGTGGAAGCGTCCGGCTAGGAATGAGGCGAAATGGTGGTTGGCGCGCATCATCGCTGTCACATCGGACACGGAAGGGGCCCCGCGCTGCCCGGAGGCCGAGAGTCTGCCCAGGACGCCGGAGCGAACTGCCCAGGCAGCTAGTTCGGCTTCGTTGACGTCGACTTCCTCGGTATGCCTGGTGGAGAACCCCACGAGGATCCTCATGGCTACGCTTCTTGGGGCTCGTGGCCATCAAGATGGGAGATCTCCACCTTGTTTCGCCGACCGCCGGAAACGGCCAGAGTCACGGTACGCCGATTGACCTGCTCGACCACGTACCAGCGACCCAGCACCGAGGCCCGATCCCCGGGGGAAATATTGGCTGCACTGACCACGACCGCCCCGGCATCGATCAGCTCCCGCAACTCTTCCTCGAGCTCGACCAGGCGCGCGGACTCCGCAGCCAAGAGTTCTTCTGCTCGCGCTCGCCGTTGGCCGGTGGGCGTGGTGTGGATGCTCATGGTGTGGTTGGCGACGGTGTGGGACGAGTTCAGGGTCCGGTTGAGGCGGTTGATGGTGCGGTTTTGCTTTTCGATCTTGCGTTGGAGTGCTTGGGTCTGGCGTAGGGATGGGTCCGGCGGGGTCGGTTGAGGGGTGGCCGGGCCGGGGGTGGTATGTCCCTGCTGCAGGTTTGTGGTGAGGGCGAAGTCATCGGCGAGCGCGGTTTGCGTGGCTTCGATGCGGTGGTGGTCTGGTTCGGTGTTGGTGGATCCGGGTAGGTGCCAGCGGTTTTTTGTTCGCTGGAAGCGCCAGCCAAGGCCGGTGAGGATGGTGTTGGCGCCGTCGCCTGCGGTGGTCCCGGTGATGGTGGTTCCCGTCTCCTCCATCTTTGGGC
>NZ_NRGU01000015.1:0-1198 GCF_002332245.1 Glutamicibacter sp. BW78 | reverse complement strand
TAATAAAAGAAACGGCTTTCGTCCACTCGGAATCGAGCGTGCGAATAATGGTGGAGTCGTGTTTGTACCTGGCATAGAGTTCAGCAAGCCCAGGAAGCTTGCCGCCTTCTATGCCGTTCTGGAGATCGGTGCGATCCCATCCTGACGAGGCCAGAGAGCACAGCACGGCCATTCGAGCCTCAGAGGGAGAGCTGTAACGACCTTGGTGGGACATACCATCGACGCCGATCTGCCTTGCAACAGGGCCCAGGGCGAGGGACTCCTCTGAGGAGTGCCGAGGGTACGCCCGGCGTGGTTGTGCCGGGGTTGGGGCTTTGGCGGCACGCAGCTGCTCAATTTCGTTGTGTAAGGCTGCACTCAAGCGTGTGATGGCGTCAGCGGGGTTGGGAGTAGCGAAGATTTCCAGCGCCCGTGAGAGCGGGGTGACCAGCTTTTGCCAACCGTTGGTCTTGTGGCGAGAGCCAGGAGTACGAACGCAGCCACTACGAGCAGAACGATGCGGGGAAGGATCCAGCGAGGGAAAACGCAAGGCCAGAGCCTCAACCAGTTCCCTCGCCTCGGTTGCTCCGAGGGAATCGCCGAGCGGTACGTAGATGTGTCGACCGGAAGAGGGGCTGACGTCCTCGACGAAACGTAATCCTGTGGAAGTAAGCAGGGAACGGGCCGAGGAAAGCTCGTGATCAAAATTCGCTGAATCCACTTGGCCGGCATCGAAGTCCAGGCAGAGGGTCCGAGCAAGTCCTGCAGGGGAGTAAATGAGAACGGCCNNCTGGCGGGGAGTGTGTCGTCCAGTGGACGCTCAGAGGCCTTGAGGTAGTCCTGATCGGCGTTCATTGTACGAAAGACGGGCTGACCAGCGATAAGGGGAGCGAAGAAGCTCCACAATTCAGCGGGGGAGGGTACGGGGTCATCAACATCACCCGAGCATGCGGGCGTGTTTGTGGACAGACGGGATGTCCCCGGGTAACTTAGGGAGTGCATTAGCTGCTTTCTCTTAGCGAGCGAGCGTTAGATCAGTTCTTTGGAATGGAGCGGTCTACCTCTCATCAAGCTGGAACTTGATGAGTACTACTTCAGAAGTGGGTCAGCGCCAACTGGCCCACTTCTTGTTTTAACTAGCTTGCGCGAGCCTCCCTCTGGTGGAAGAGCTCCTCTTGGTCTGAGTCAGGGGAGTACCACGCAGGAACTCCCTCTTCGT
>NZ_NRGU01000014.1:0-67354 GCF_002332245.1 Glutamicibacter sp. BW78 | reverse complement strand
GGCAATGACCGTCGTGAAGGTGGTTTCCGCGGCGGTAATGACCGTCGTGAAGGCGGCCCGCGCGGGGGAGCCGACCGTCGTGAGGGTGGTTACCGCGGTGGCAATGACCGTCGTGAAGGTGGTTTCCGCGGTGGTAATGATCGTCGTGAAGGCGGCCCACGCGGGGGAGCCGACCGTCGTGAGGGTGGTTACCGCGGTGGCAATGATCGTAAGGATGTCGGCTACCGCGGCAAGGAAAAGCGTTTTGACGGTGGCTTCAGGAATAAGCAGGATTCAGCTGAACCACGTGAGCTGAAGCGCGGGGACGATACGCGACGTAATTTCCCTGGTCTGGATGATGGAGAACGCCCGGCGCATAATCCTGCTGACTTGCGAGTCTCCAACCGAGCCGATCGTCCGCGCTCTCCTGAGATTGACTCCGACGTTACGGGTAAGGAACTGGACCGGATCACTCGTGCCGAGCTGCGTTACCTGGATGAGAAGAACTTTGATTGGGTTGCCAAGCACCTGGTGATGGCTGGGCGCATGATCGACCTTGAGCCGGATACCGCCTATGAGCACGCCATGGCTGCGAGTAGGCGGGGAGGACGTGTAGCTGTTGTGCGTGAGGCCGTAGGCCTGACCGCATACACTGCCGGTAACTACGCAGAGGCTCTGCGTGAGTTCCGCACGTTCCGTCGAATTAGTGGGTCCAATATCCACCTTCCTGTCATGGCAGACTGTGAACGCGGTCTGGGGCGGCCGGAGAAGGCGCTCGAGACGGCGCACAGTGAAGAAGCGACAACGTTGGATACACCAGGCCGTGTTGAGATGGCCATCGTGGCCGCCGGAGCACAAGCGGATCTGGGCAACCATGAGGCTGCCTTGAACGAACTGCAGATTCCTCAGCTCGACATCAACCGGGCCTTCTCTTTCAGCCCGCGTCTGTTTGAGGCTTATGCCCTGGCACTGGAAGCCGTAGGCAAGAAGGGTGAGGCCGAACTGTGGCGTCGCCAGATTACGTTGGCTGAACGGGCCCTCGGAGTCGGAGAATTCCAAGATCCGGACATCATGGACCTGGGCGATGACGATGACTCCGCAGAGGACGACAAGCCGCGCGCACGAGACATTGTCAATGATGCTGGCACGACGCCGGATGAGCGTTCTGGGGGTGCGGCTTCGGGCGAGACGGCTGGCTCTACATCGGAATCTGAAAGCTCGAGCACCGCAGAGTTCCGAGGCACGGAAAATGTCGAGACGAGTGGCAGCTTTGAGGAGCCGGGTCAGACCGATTCCGACGGAGAACCGTCCTCCCACGCGCCCGAAACCGACCAGTAGGATATTCAGCTCGCTATGTTGATTTCCGCTTTCGACGCCGTCCTTTCAGATCTCGACGGTGTCGTCTATACCGGTCCGAATGCCATTGAGGGAGCCCCCGAAGCGCTGGGGCGATTGGCTGGTGTCGGGGTCGAGCTGGCCTACATCACCAACAATGCCTCAAGGTCCCCGGAAGTGGTTGCGCGGCATCTTCGCAAACTTGGCGCCCCGGCGGAGGCCAGCACGGTCTTTGGTTCGGCTGATGCCGGCGCTGACTTGTTGGCGGAACGCATCCCGGCGCAGAGCAAAGTCCTGGTGGTGGGTAGCGCGTACTTACGTGATTGCGTCGTCTCACGCGGCTTTGCGCTGGCAGAGTCCGCTGACGAGTCGCCGGTCGCAGTCATTCAGGGGTTCGACCCCGAGGTGAACTGGTGCGATCTGGCTGAAGCAGCTCATGCACTGAATGCCGGGGCGTTGTGGGTGGTCACCAACACCGACATGACCATTCCACGAGCTCGTGGAATGGCCCCCGGCAACGGCTCGCTGGTCCGGGCTGTGTCGTCGGCAACATCAGTGAAACCCGTTGTTGCCGGCAAACCCGAGCCATTGCTTTTCCATGTCGCCGCAGAGCAACTCGAGGCTGCGAAACCATTGGTGGTGGGTGACCGTCTGGACACCGATATCCTCGGCGGGAACCGTGCTGGTTTCGCGACCGCTGTTGTACTCACCGGGGTAGATGATCCCGAGTCCATCCTTGGTGCTCCGACCGATCAGCGTCCGCGGTATCTCTTGGGGACCCTTGCCGAACTGTATGCGGACTATCCGATTGTGCAGGCCACCGGAAAGCAGATCGTTTGCGGGCAAGCGCGTGCCGGCGTGGAGAACGGGAAGATTACCGTGACCGGTTCGCGGGAGGACCTCAACAGTTGGCGTGCAGCCTGCTGCGCGTGGTGGTACGCGAATCCGCATTCAACCGAGCGCACAACACCGGAAATCAGTTTCAGTTCATAAGGCACCGTTCGGCGTCGTAATCGCTGCCCCGTAGACGAGGAGGACCATCGTGGATAACCCCAAGGACGAACATCACGCCGGGACTACTGGTGATCCTGTCGTCGACGAAGAGCTCGAAGTCCTGGATGTCCTGGAGGGGCTGCCTGTTGAAGAACACCAGGCAGTATTTTCTGCCGTGCATGAAGCCTTGCAACGTACGCTCGATGAGGATCCTGCCCAAGCATGAGCCGACTCGACCAAGAACTCGTTGCCCGCGGCATGGCTCGTTCGCGGACCCATGCGGCTCAGCTCATTGCCGATTCGCGCGTCAGCATTGATGGCCACTTGGTGACACGGGCAGCGAAGCACGTGACGGAGTCCCAACACCTGTCCGTGGGTGATGCGGAAGGGGAGGAATACGTCAGCCGGGCCGGACATAAACTCGCTGGCGCGCTGGGGGCCTTTACTGACGTCGTCGTGGAGGGTCGTCGTTGTCTAGACGCAGGAGCCTCCACCGGTGGATTTACAGAGGTTCTCTTGCGGCGTGGAGCTAGCCGAGTGATCTCCGTCGACGTCGGGCATGACCAATTGGTCCGGGAGATCCGCGATGACCCGCGTGTCGACGTGCATGAAGGAATGAATATCCGTGCAGTCACCAGTGAAATGATCGGTGGCCCCGTCGACCTGGTCGTCGCTGACCTCTCCTTCATTTCCTTGCGTCTGGTCGTGGGGCCCCTGGCTGGTGTGACCCGTCCTGGCGGGGAACTGGTCTTGATGGTTAAACCCCAGTTCGAGGTGGGGCGAGATAACCTCGGGCGGACCGGCGTCGTCACAAGCACCGAACTTCGACGACGGTCTGTCGCAGGGGTGGTGCAAGCCGCCCGGGAATCCGGACTCACTCTGACCGGGTTGGCCCGAAGCCCACTGCCCGGACAGGATGGAAATGTGGAGTTCTTCCTCCGGCTTCGCTCCGCGGCCACCGAAGCCTACCCACAACTGGACACGGAATCCCCGAGACTGCCAGAAGTTGACTACTCTTGAAGGGAACCCGTTTCGGACGGACCCCTCCGTGTCAGGAACCGGAGACCATTACGCCTTCGTCTACCGTGAAGTAGGTTCACATAAGGGAAGGAACGCATGAGACGAATACTCGTCCTGGCGCACACCGGGAGGGAAGACGCCCTCCGGGCGGCGTTGGATACCTGTCTTCGACTGCGCGACTCCGGGCTCGTTCCCGTGATGCGCCGCGAAGAACTCCGGAACGTGCGCAATGCCCCCGACGGCAAAAGCCTCGAAGTGGAGGTCCTTGACGAAGACGTCTCACTGAGCGATATCGACCTCGGCATGGTCCTCGGCGGTGACGGCACCGTGTTGCGTGCCGCCGAAATGGTGCGCGAGTCTGCGGTCCCACTTCTGGGCGTCAACCTGGGTCATGTTGGATTCCTTGCTGAAAGTGAGCGAGCAGATCTACGCCAAACCGTGGACTGGGTCGTGAACCGTCATTACGTTGTCGAAGAACGCATGGCCATTGACGTGCAGGTCTGGCTCGGAAACCGGCGGATTGCCCACACCTGGGCGTTGAATGAGGCCGCCGTGGAAAAGGCCAACCGCGAACGGATGATCGAAGTCGTTATGGAGGTCGATGGCCGACCCATCAGCACTTTCGGCTGTGACGGCATGGTCATGGCCACCCCTACCGGGTCGACTGCCTATGCCTTCTCTGCCGGTGGTCCGGTGGTGTGGCCAGGGGTCGAAGCGTTGATCTTGGTGCCGATTTCCGCTCATGCCTTATTCGCCAAACCATTGGTCGTCGCACCGACGTCGACCATGGCCATCGAAATGCTGACACGTACAGATGCCCAGGGCGTGCTGTGGTGCGATGGCCGCCGGACACTGGACCTTCCGCCAGGGTCTCGAGTTGAGGTCACCCGTTCTTCTAAACCGGTGCGTTTGGCCCGCGTGAACCGCACGCCGTTCAGCGAACGTCTGGTGCGTAAATTTGAACTGCCGACCAGTGGTTGGCGTGGTCCTGTGGCCGATGCGCACCGAGATACAGCCACCTCCGCGCTGCCGGTGGTGACCTCGCCCCTCCAAGTTGTCGAGCCCCGCCACTACCAGCCGCGTCCAGACTCGGAGCAGCACCCATGATCGAGGAGATCCGTATCTCCGACCTCGGCGTCATCACCCGGGCCACCTTGGAGCTGGACCCGGGCTTCACGGTCGTGACCGGTGAGACCGGTGCCGGTAAAACCATGGTTGTTACTGCCTTGGGACTCCTGCTCGGCAATCGTGCCGATGCTGGGGCGGTCCGTCACGGAGCCAAGCAAGCCGTCGCCGAAGCCACATTGCGTTTGCCGTCAGGTAGTCCCGCCGTCGCCCGCGCCGAAGATAGCGGTGCCCTGGTGGAAGAACACGATGGGGATTCTGAGTTGATCCTGGCGCGGATCCTCAGCGCCGAAGGTCGGAGCAAGGCCGCCGTCGGGGGCACCTCAGCTCCGGTGGGATTGCTCTCGGAACTCGGATCCCACTTGGTAGCAGTGCACGGACAAAGCGACCAACTGCGCCTGCGCAGCGCGGTGGCCCAACGGGAATCCCTCGACAAGTTCGGGGGGCCGGAGCTGGCCACGGCACGTTCCGACTACCAAGAGACCTTTGACGGCTGGAAGGCCGTCTGGATGGAGCTGGAAGAGATCACCTCCGCGTCCCGCGAACGGGCCCGTGAGGCAGAATCCCTACAACTGGCGCTGGAGGAAATCGATGCCGTCGACCCGCGGCCGGGCGAAGACGAAGACCTCAAAGCCGAAGCCCAGAAACTGGGAAACGTCGAAGGACTCCGGTCCGCTGCCGTCACAGCCCATGCGGCGCTCAGCGGAGATGAGTTCAGTGAGGATCCCAACGCCGTCGGTTTGGTCGACGTTGCCCGCCGGTCCCTCGAACTCGTCGCCGATGATGATCCGGAATTGCGGGTGCTCGGCAGCCGGGTCCAAGAGATCGGCATCCTCGTTGCCGACGTGACCATGGAACTCGGTAGCTATCTCGCGGCACTCGACGGAGACGGCCCCGGGCGGCTGGCCGAGGTCGAGGAACGTCGTTCGGTTCTGAACCAACTGATCCGTAAATATGCCCCGACCGTCGACGAAGTCATCAGCTGGTCCGAGACTGCGCGCAGGCGGCATATGGACCTGCAGGACGACACTGGAAGGGTTGAGGCCCTCCAGAGCCAACTGGAGGGCCTGCAGGGGCGGCTGACAGAGCAGGCCGCGGCCCTTAGTGCTCTTCGTCGTGCCGCGGCGCAGCGACTCTCCGAACGCGTCAGCGCCGAGTTGGCAGCCCTGGCGATGCCCGACGCCCAATTCGTCGTGGAAGTCACCGACGCCGAGGAACCGGTCAGGCATGGGGCCGACAACATCTCCATGTTGCTGCAACCCCATGCGGGCAGTGCTCCTCGTCCCCTCGGCAAGGGTGCCTCCGGGGGCGAACTCTCGCGTGTCATGCTGGCCATCGAGGTCGTGTTGGCCGAAACCGATCCGGTGCCGACGTTCGTCTTCGATGAGGTCGATTCCGGAGTCGGTGGCAAGGCAGCCGTCGAGATCGGAAAACGGCTGGCCATGCTGGCCCGTCATGTTCAGGTGATCGTGGTGACCCACCTGCCGCAGGTTGCTGCCTATGCCCAAAGACATATCCGGGTGATCAAGAACTCCGATGCTCAAGCACAGGAGGGCGCGGGTTTCACCGCCAGCGACGTCGTCCGGCTCGAAGAGGGCGATCGTGTGCGTGAGTTGGCACGCATGCTGGCCGGAGCGGAAGACTCCGACACGGCGCAGGCGCATGCGGAGGAACTGCTCGAAAGCGCTCGTCAGGCCGTTTCGAGCTTCGTGACATAGCTTTTTCGGATGCCAACGACGGCGTCCGGGAGGTAGATTGACGACAACCCGTCCAGCAAATAGATGATAGGCTCGAACCCCGTGGTGCAGCGAACATTTTCCAAGTCCCGGTCCGAAACTACCAAGCAGATTTTTGTCACCGGTGGTGTGGCGTCGTCCCTCGGAAAGGGGCTGACGGCTTCAAGCCTCGGTCACCTTCTGCGGGCACGTGGCCTCACGGTGACCATGCAGAAACTGGATCCATATCTGAATGTGGATCCCGGCACGATGAACCCCTTCCAGCACGGCGAGGTCTTCGTGACCGACGACGGTTCCGAGACGGACCTCGATATCGGCCACTACGAACGCTTTCTGGATGAGAACCTCGACGGTTCGGCCAATGTAACCACCGGTCAGGTTTACTCGCGGGTCATCGAAAAAGAACGTCGTGGCGACTACCTAGGCGACACTGTCCAGGTCATCCCGCATATCACCGACGAGATCAAGCGCCGCATGCGGTTGCCCTCCGAGGCTGACGACGCACCCGACGTGATCATCACCGAAATTGGTGGCACCGTTGGCGACATCGAATCACAGCCCTTCCTCGAATCAGCACGCCAGGTGCGCCAGGACGTCGGTCGCAATAATGTGTTCTTCGTCCACGTTTCGCTGGTCCCCTATATCGGTCCGTCCCATGAGCTAAAGACGAAGCCGACCCAGCACTCTGTGGCGGCATTGCGCTCCATCGGCATCCAGCCAGACGCCTTGGTGATCCGTTCGGATCGCGAAATCCCGAACGAAATGCGGGAGAAACTCGGGCGGACCTGTGACGTCGATCCCGAGGCAGTCATCAACTGCGCCGACGCTCCGAGTATCTACGACATCCCCGTGAAGATCCATGATCAGGGGCTGGACGCTTATATCGTGCAGGCCCTGGGCCTGAAGTTCAAGGATGTCGATTGGACGCAGTGGACCCGCCTGCTGCATGTGGTCCACCACCCCGACCACGAGCTCGAAGTGGCGCTGGTCGGAAAGTACATCGAACTGCCCGACGCCTACCTCTCGGTCACCGAGGCGCTCCGCGCCGGTGGTTTCGCCAATGGTGCCCGGGTCAAAATTCGTTGGGTCCCGTCGGATGATTGCGCCACCGACGCAGGAGCCAAAAAGGCGCTGCACGGGGTAGACGCCATCTGCGTTCCCGGTGGCTTTGGCATCCGCGGCCTCGACGGCAAGCTCGGCGCGCTGAAGTTCGCCCGTGAGAACGCGATGCCGACCTTGGGCCTCTGCTTGGGCTTGCAGTCAATGGTCATCGAATACGCCCGAAACGTCGCCGGTCTGGCTGAAGCCTCATCGACCGAATTCGAACCCGACTCCGTTCATCCGGTCATCGCCACGATGGCCGAGCAGCAGCATATCGTCGATGGCAAGGGCGATCTGGGCGGCACGATGCGTCTGGGTCTCTACGACGCGATCTTGGGCGAAGGAACGGTCGTGGCTGCGACCTACGGAACCACTGAGGTCGCCGAACGCCACCGTCACCGCTACGAGGTCAACAACAGCTACCGCAAGCAGCTGGAGGACGCCGGATTGGTCTTCTCTGGAACTTCCCCGGATGGCGAGCTGGTTGAATTCGTTGAACTCCCGGCAGACCAGCACCCGTACTACGTCTCCACGCAGGCCCATCCGGAGCTCAGCTCGCGTCCCACCAGGCCGCACCCGCTGTTCGCCGGCCTGATCAAGGCGGGGCTGGAGCACCAGAAAGCCGGTCGATAGAGCATGACCAGCCGAGGGCGAGAGAGCACGGCGCCGGTAGATGAAACCAGCCGGCGCCGGGTGCTGCATTCCGAAACCGTGTATTCGGGGCGCATCTGGAATGTCTTGCAGGACACCTTCGAATTATCCGAAGGTGCCGCCCCCCTGGTGCGGGACTACATCGACCATCCCGGTGCCGTGGCTACCCTGGTCCTCGACGACCAGGACCGGGTGCTGTTGGTGCGGCAATACCGTCATCCGGTGGGCATGCAGTTATGGGAGATCCCCGCAGGGCTGCTCGACATGGAGGGGGAGCGACCGCTGCAGGCGGCAGCTCGAGAATTGGCCGAAGAAGCAGATCTGACGGCCGGTCGGTGGGATGTCCTGGTGGATATGTTCAATTCACCAGGTTCCTCCAGTGAAGCACTACGCATCTATCTGGCCCGCGATCCGCACCTCGTTCCCGCCGACCAGCGTTTCGAACGCACGGAGGAAGAAGCGGAAATGCAATGGCAGTGGGTTCCGCTTGCCGACGCCGTCCAGGCGGTGCTGGACGGAAATATTCATAACCTTTCGGCAGTCGCCGGCGTCATGGCTGCCGCCGCTGCTCGGGCCCAAGACTTCACCGGTTTGCGGCCTGCCGAAGAGCCGTGGACGGCCCACCCTCGTCTGCGGGCTTCCGGGGGATAGGGAAGCGGGTGAGCACATGTCCACGGCCGTGACGCCGGAGCCGGCAGCCGCCGGAGACGGTGAGGGGGTTCCCGGACCGTTGGCCAGAGAGTTGGCCGCCTATCTGCAGCACGTCGCCGTCGAACGAGGGATGGCAGCCAACACTGTGGCGGCGTATCGCCGGGATCTGCAACGGTACGCGACGTTCCTCGCCGGTAGAGATGTTGAATCCGCGACAGAAATCACCCGCCATCATTTGACCGAGTTCTCCCAATCGCTCCGTGACGGTTCCGATGGTGGGGCTCCCCTCAGCGCCCGCTCCGCGGCCCGCAGTGTCGTTGCCGTCCGGGGCTTGCACCGGTTCTGGGTCCTGGAGGGGACCACCAACGACAACCCCGCTGCGGACCTCCATCCGCCAGCTGCCGGGCAGCGGCTGCCCAAGGCCATCAGCGTTGCCGAGGTGACCGCGCTTCTCGAAGCGGTCCCCACCGACTCCGAATCGGGGCTCCGCGATCGGGCATTGCTGGAGTTCCTGTATTCCACCGGTGCGCGTATCAGCGAGGCAGTGGGACTGGACGTCGATGACCTGCACCTGGAGCGGCCGTCCGACGGCCCTGCCATCGTCCGACTATTCGGCAAGGGATCCAAGGAGCGCGTGGTTCCCCTGGGGTCTTACGCCGCTACGGCCTTGCAGGCCTATCTGGTCCGGGGCCGCCCCGGAATGGCTGCCAAGGGGCAGGGAACCCCCGGGCTGTTTTTGAATCGTCGTGGTGGCAGGCTGAGCCGGCAATCGGCCTGGACGGCACTCAAAGTGGCCGCGGAACGTTCAGGCATCGGCAAGGACGTCTCCCCGCATACGCTCAGACATTCCTTCGCCACCCATCTGCTGGAAGGCGGTGCCGATGTCCGTGTGGTCCAGGAACTCCTCGGCCACGCCTCGGTGACGACTACGCAGATCTACACCATGCTCAATGCCCAGACTCTCCGCGAGGTGTATGCTGCGACGCACCCCCGCGCACACCATTAGAAACGGACCGTCAACACCATGGCACCCACACCGGCAGCTTCTCCCGTTCAGGTCGTCCTGTGCCTGCCCATCCTGCGCGGGCTCACTGGCAGTCAAGTGCTGCTGGGGCTGAAGCAACGGGGGTTCGGTGTCGGGCACGTGGTGGCACCCGGCGGAAAGATCGAGCCGGGGGAGAGCCCGGCCCAAGCGGCGGCACGGGAGCTCCGAGAGGAAACCTCGCTGATCACGGATCCGGCATCGCTGGAACCTGCAGCCCGTGTCTACTTCCGTTTTCCGGCCAACCACGCAGCAGATATGGACTGCCAGGTTTTCTTGACCTCTGACTTCTCCGGCATGGCGGCTCCCTCGGACGAGCTCGTACCAGGATGGTATCCGGTCGGACATCTACCCCTGCCCCAAATGTGGGAGGACTCGCCGATGTGGCTGAACCGGATATTCTCCGGTGAACGCTTCGACGCCCTGGTCTGCCTGGGGGAGGACAACGAATCGGTGGCCCACTTCGCCACCATTGACTGGCCTGCGCGTCAGCTCCCTGACACTCCCGCCATTGAAACTGACTTTCCCACCACTTCGTAGCCAAGGCCGGAGCCGGGATCTGCTGCTGGGAGGCGCCAACCGGGGAAAGAATGAGAATTGCAACAATCATCCAGTCGATAAATCGCCTAGACGATTAAACGTCTATTTTTTTGAATGGACGCCCTCTGCTGCGCTGAGCGAACGAGTGGAAGGCCGTGACAGATCTAGCCTCGTCAAGCAGGCGCAGCGTTCGTTCCATGCGGGCCGTGACCTGCGACGTTGCGGCAATGCCCGGGCTCCGGATCGGGAGCAGACTGCCGCCGAGCCTGGACGTCGGAGAGCTTCCATGCCCCGGCGCCGGGGTGGTGCACCTTCGGTCAGGACTTCACGACAACTCCCTGCCCCGTGCCACGAGCAGCAACCTGGGACCTGAAAAAAGAACGGCGGTGCGGAACCCCCTGTGGGGCCCGCACCGCCGGTGCTCGAAATGACTCAGGCCTTATAGCTCTCGCTGGTCCGGACCGTTGTAGGCGGACAGCGGGCGGATCAGCGCGTTGTTGGCGCGCTGTTCCATGATGTGCGCTGTCCAGCCGGAAATACGTGAGGCGATGAACAACGGGGTGAACATCTGGGTGTCGAAACCCATCAGATGGTACGTCGGGCCTGCGGGGTAATCCAGGTTCGGCTTGATGTGCTTCGCCTCGGCCATGGCCGCCTCGAGGCCATCGTAGAGTCCCAGGATCTCGTCGCGGCCGAAGTGGGCGATCATTGCGTCGAGCGCCTTCTTCATCGTGGGAACGCGGGAGTCGCCGTTCTTGTAGACCCGGTGGCCGAAGCCCATGACCTTCTTTTTGGCGGCCAGCGCTTCCTCCATCCATTTCTTGGCACGGATGGCCGCAGCCTCGCGGGTCTCATCCTTGCGGATGCCGATCTCCTCGAAGGTGTGCATGACGGCTTCGTTGGCACCGCCATGCAAGGAACCCTTCAAGGCTCCGATGGCCCCGACGACTGCCGAATGCATATCCGAGAGCGTCGAGGTGATCACCCGGGCGGTGAAGGTCGAGGCGTTGAACGAATGCTCCGCATACAGCACCATCGAGACACGGAAGGCGTCCACGACCTCAGGTGCCGCTTCTTCACCATTGGTCATCCACAGGAAGTTCTGCGAATAGTCCAGATCATCACGCGGGGCGACGACGTCCTGATTGCGGCGCCGACGCTGATCGTAGGCCAGGACCGCAGGGAAGCGGGCCAGCAACGACTTGGCTTTTTCCAGCTCGGCCTCCGGGGACGGGTCCTCGGCCAACGGGTGGTTGGCACCGAGGACCGAAACCGCGGTCCGGGCCACGTCCATCGGGTGGCATTCCAGCGGCAAGAGGTCCACTGCGGCCTTGACGTTGTCCTCCAAGGCGCGGTTGGCCCGTTCGTAGGAGACGAACTCCTCCAGTTCCGCGGCACTGGGTAATTCGCCGGTCCACAAGAGCAACGCCACTTCTTCGAAGCTCTTCTGGGCAGCCAGGTCCTGGACCGGGTAGCCGCGATAGAGCAGGGAATTGGTATCAGGGTTGACCTTGGAGACGGCGGTGTAGTCGACGACGACCCCGGCCAGGCCCTTTTTGATGTCGGTCTCGGTTTCGCTCATGCTTACTGCTCCTTTGAACCCGATGGAAGATTTGCGCCATTGCCGTCGATCTCGAGCCCGGGGACCTGGAAATTGAAGATCCCGGTATCGAAGCGGTTGTACGCTTCATAGTCCACCAGATCATACAACCGGGCGCGGGTCAGCATCTGCGGAACCTGTTCTTGCTGGGTCCCTTGGGAGCTGATGGCGTCCAGGACTCGCTCCGCGGCACCCATGGCGCTGCGTAGCAAGGTGACCGGGTAGATGACCAGAGCGACGCCGGTTGCGGCGAGGTCTGCACGAGTGAACAATTCAGATTTACCGAATTCAGTCATATTCGCCAGTACCGGCACGTCCACGGCGTTGCAGATGGCCTCGAACTCCGAGAGGTCCTTCATCGCCTCGGGGAAGATCGCGTCGGCTCCAGCATCGACGAGGGCCTTGGCCCGCTCCACGGCAGCATCCAAACCGTCCACGGCACGCACATCGGTGCGGGCCATGATCAGGAAGTTCGGGTCCCTGCGGGCATCTGCTGCCGCAGCGATCCGCTTGACCATGGTCTCCAGTTCCACGACGTTCTTGCCGTCCAGGTGGCCGCAGCGTTTCGGGTTGAACTGGTCCTCGATATGGCAGCCGGCCAGGCCTGCGTGTTCGAGTTCCTGAATGGTCCGGGCCACGTTCATCGGCTCGCCAAACCCGGTGTCTGCGTCGACGATGGCCGGCAGGTCGGTCATGCGGGCGATTTGCCCGGCCCGACCGGCGACTTCACTGAGCGTGGTCAGGCCGACATCGGGCAGGCCGAGATCGTTGGCGAGGACCGCACCGGAGATGTAGACGCCATCGAACCCCTTTTCCTCGATCAGTCGTGCCGAGAGCGGATTGAAGGCTCCGGGGAACTGGCGTGCGGTCCCGGGGACCAGCATCTCGCGCAGGGCGCGACGCTTGGCCTCGGGAGTGGTGGTGGAATACAACATCTAGAACAATCCCTTCGGTGCGGCGGCAGCGTCGATGACACCCGGTGCGGCGACGATGTTCAACTGGTCCATTTCTCCCGCGGCCAGCTCGGGCAGGCGTTCGGCTGCGGCGATGAAACGGTCGATTTCCTCGGGGGCGACCAATCCTTCTGCCAGGGTGCGGAACTTGTTGATGTACTGCTCGCGGGCGAACGGCCGGGCGCCGAGGGGGTGGGCATCGGCGACGGCGATGTCATCGGTGATGACCGTACCGTCGTTCAGGGTGATCTCCACCGATCCGCCGAAGGCCTTCTCGGCGATGTCCATCGAGTGGTAGCGGCGGGTCCATTCGGCATCTTCTTCGGTGGTGACCTTATGCCAGAGTTCCACGGTGTCGGCCCGGCCGGCACGCTCGGGGGCGTAGGAGTCGACATGGTGCCACGAGCCATCCTGCAGGGCCACGGTGAAAATGTAAGGGATCGAGTGGTCCAGCGTTTCGCGGGAAGCGGTCGGATCGTATTTCTGCGGGTCGTTGGCGCCGGAGCCGATGACGAAGTGCGTGTGGTGGCTGGTCTTGATCAGCACCGATTTCACGTTGGCCGGGTCGGTGGCCTCCGGGTGTTCGCGGTGGAGCTTGCGGGCCAAATCGATCCACGCCTGCGCCTGGTATTCGGCCGAGTGCTCCTTGGTGTAGGTATCCATGATGGCGCGTTTGGCTTCACCGGCCTCGGGCAGCGGCACCGTGTAGGCGGCGTCGGGCCCATCAAGCATCCAGGCGATCACGCCATCTTCGCCCTCATAGATCGGCACGGGGGAGGTCTGCCCGCGCATGGCGCGGTCGGCGGCCTCGACGGCCATCTTGCCGGCGAAGGCCGGTGCATGGGCCTTCCAGGTGGAGATCTCGCCCTTGCGCGACTGGCGGGTCGCCGTCGTGGTGTGCAGTCCCTGGCCAACGGCCTGGAAGATCGTTTCAACGTCGAGCCCCAGCAGGGTACCGATGCCCGCGGCGGCGGAAGGGCCCAAGTGCGCGACGTGGTCGATCTTGTGTTTGTGCAGGCAGATGGACTTCACCAGATCGACCTGGATTTCATAGCCGGTGGTGATGGCGCGCACGACGTCGGCGCCGGAGGCCCCGGTGTGCTGGGCGACGGCCAGGATCGGCGGGATGTTGTCTCCGGGGTGGGAGTACTCGGCGGCCAGGAACGTGTCATGATAGTCGAGCTCGCGCACGGCGACCCCGTTGGCCCAGGCAGCCCACTCGGGGGAGACCTTCTCGGTGATCCCGAAGACCGAAGCCCCGGCGCCACCGGTGCTGGGGGCATGGCAGAGGGCCTGGGAGCGGGCAGCAACGATCGGTCCACGGTTCAGTGAAGCCACGGCGACCGAAGCATTGTCGATCACCCGGTTGATGACCATGTCGGTGACCTCGGCGGAAACCGCCACCGGATCGGCGGCGACGGTGGCGATCTTATGGGCCAGCTGTTCCTCGCGGGGCAGGTTCTCTTCCGAACGGTAGACACGGACTGGGTGGTTGATCATGCGATGGCCTCTTTCGGTAGGGCATGGGATCTGATGTGTTCAAGACTGTTGTGCAGGTGCAGCAGTGTGGCGGCCGAAGCAAGTCCGGGGTCTCCGGAGGCTACCGCCCGGGCGATCTGGGCGTGTTCGCGGGCCGAAGCACGCAAACGAGCCGGGGCATCATGGGAGAGCCGACGCAAGCGGGCCAGATGCACACGCAGACCCTGGAGGGCCTGGGCCAGATAGGCGTTGGATGCTGCGTCTTCGATGGCGGCGTCCAGTTCGCCGGCCAAGCCGTAGTAGCCGTCACGATCGGCGGCGGCACTCAGGTTCTCTGCCGCGGCATCGAAGCGTCGGGCCAGCTCGTTGAAGATGGCCGGAGTGCCGGATCGGGCCGCGCTACGGGCGGCTTCGATCTCGAGGGCGCGACGCAGGGAAAACAAATCGTCAACGTGGTCCAGCGAGACGTCGGAGACGACGACGCCACGACCTCGTTGGGAGACCGCGAGACCGTCGGCGGCCAACCGTGACAAGGCTTCGCGCAGTGGGGTACGGGAAACGCCGAGTCGTTCGGCCTGCTCCACCTCGCCGAGCACCGAACCCGGCGGCAGGGCCCACGAGACGATATCTCGTCGCAGCGCCGCGTAGGCTTTATCACTGGCCTTCATGCCATCAGTGTATACAAGAACTCGGCGCGATGGCCACACTGGCGCGAGATGCTCTCAGGATCTGGGTGAATTCTCAGATCTGTGTATACAGAATGGTTGAGCATCTGTGATCCGGACCATAGAGTGGGCCCATACCTGCCCGTCCACAAGGGAGTTGCCAGATGTCTGACTACCGCGAAACCTACGCCGCCAGTACCGAAGACCCAGCAGCCTTCTGGCTGGAAGCGGCCACGCTGGTTGACTGGAGCACCCAGCCCGAACGAGGGCTGGACGACTCCTCCGCTCCGTTCTACAGCTGGTATCCGGACGGGAGACTGAACATCACCGTGAACGCCCTGGACCGCCATGTGGCTGCCGGCCGCGGAGACCAACCGGCACTGGTCTACGATTCTGCGGTCCTGGGCATCCAGCGCAGTTTCACCTACACCGAGCTCCTGGACCAGGTGGCACGTTTCGCCGGCGTCCTGCGAGATCAGGGGATCGGGGCGGGGGACCGGGTCATCCTGTATTTGCCGATGATCCCGCAGGCGGCCATTGCCATGCTGGCCTGTGCCCGGATCGGTGCCGTGCACTCGGTGGTTTTTGGTGGGTTCGCCGCCAAGGAATTGGCGGCCAGGATCAACGACTGCCGCCCGAAGGCCATCGTGACGGCCACCGGAGGGGTTGAACCGGCCCGCCGCGTTGAATACCTGCCGGTTGTTGCCACGGCGATGGAAACCGCAGCACATCAGGTGGACACCGTCGTCGTGCACCATCGTGAAGGCTTCCAACATGACCGTTCCGAATACGGGGGAACCCCCGCAGGGTGGTTCGATTGGGAGGACCTGAGCGCAACGGCGGAACCGGCAGGCCCGGTGGACATGGCTGCCGGGGATCCGCTGTACATCCTCTACACCTCGGGAACGACGGGTTCTCCGAAGGGGGTGGTCCGCGATACCGGCGGGTATGCGGTGGCCATGGCGTGGTCGATGCGCAATATCTATGGAGTCGAAGCCGGTGAGACGATGTTCACCGCTTCCGACGTCGGCTGGGTGGTGGGGCACTCCTACATCGTCTACGGGCCGCTCATCGCCGGCGCCACGACGGTGCTTTACGAGGGCAAGCCCGTCGGCACCCCCGACGCCGGCGCCTTCTGGCGGGTCGTGGCCGAACACGAGGTCGACGTCATGTTCACTGCCCCGACCGCGCTACGGGCGATCCGCAAGGCCGACCCGGAGGCGGAGCTGCTGGGCAACCACGACACCTCGCGGTTGCGCGCACTCTTCGTCGCCGGGGAACGACTCGACCCGGATACCTTCGCCTGGGCAGGAGAAGTGCTGGGGGTGCCCATCGTGGATAACTGGTGGCAGACCGAAACCGGGTGGCCGATTGCCTCCAACCTGTTGGGGCTTCAGGCCCTGCCGATCAAGGCAGGTTCCCCGACCGTTCCGGTTCCGGGCTATCACGTGAAGATCCTTGACCCGCTGGGCGAGCCGGTGGGTGCGGGGGAGGAGGGCAACATCGTCCTGGAGCTGCCCTTGCCGCCCGGGGCGCTCCGCACCCTGTGGGGCAATGATGAGCGCTACCGTTCGGCCTATCTCGACCAGTTCCCCGGCTTCTACACCACCGGTGACTCCGGCTACCTCGACGAGGACGGCTACCTCTACGTCATGGGCCGCACCGACGACGTCATCAACGTTTCGGGCCACCGGCTCTCCACCGGGGCCATCGAGCAGGTCCTCGGGGCCCACCCTGCGGTGGCCGAATGCGCGGTCATCGGCGTGGCCGATGAGCTCAAGGGTCAGAGCGCTTGTGGTTTCGTCGTGCTCAAATCGGGGATCTCCACCTCCGAGGAACAGCTCGCCACCGAACTCGTGGCCCTGGTGCGCGAGCGGATCGGACCGGTGGCCGACTTCCGCCGGGTCCGGGTGGTGGAGGCCCTGCCGAAGACGCGCTCGGGAAAGATCCTGCGCAAGACGATGCGCCAGATCGCCGACGGCAAGGCCTACTCGGTGCCCTCGACGATTGAGGACCCCGCGGTCATCGAGGCACTGATACCGTTTTTGCGGATGGACTGAGCGGGCCGGGGGCCGGGTGCCGGATGTGGCTATCGCCAACGGTATTCATACTCCGGCCGGCCCGGGGTGCCATATCGCGGTGACTTGATCGCCCGATCGGCCCCGGCCAGGTACTCCAGATAGCGGCGGGCGGTCACCCGGGAAAGCTGTACGACGTCGGCGACTTCGGTGGCCGACAATGCCGCTGGTTCGCTCTGGAGGACACCGGAGACCGCAGCGAGCGTCTCCTCCAGCAATCCCTTGGGCAACCGGGTGGGGGCCACCGTGCGCAGGGCAGCCAAGGCGCTGTCGATCGTGGCCTGGGTCGCAGTGCCATTCGCATCGGCGAGGTTGAGCCGGAAATTCCGGTGGTTCTCCAGCCTCTCCCGGAATACGGCGAAACTAAACGGCTTGATCAGATACTGGGTGACCCCGGCGGAGAGTGCCGTTTTGACCACGTGGAGGTCCCGGACGGCGGTGATGGCGATAATGTCCACCGTATGCCCACGACCGCGGATCCGCCGCGCCACGTCGAGTCCGTGGAGGTCGGTGAGGTTCATATCCAGCAGGACCAGATCGATCGGGGCCCCGCCGGCGGCCGCCGCGTCGATCCTGGCCAGTGCCTCGCCGCCGGTGAGCACGACGGCATCGACCACGTAGCCCGGGATCCGTCGCACGTAGTCGGCGTGGGCCTGGGCCGTCAACGGCTCGTCATCGAGGATCAGCGTGCGCAGTTCACGGTCGGTGGCCATGGTCGGCACCTCCTGGTGATGGTAGGCCGGGCACCTGCGATGCCAGCGGCAGGGTGATGGTGAAGATCGCACCGCCGTCGGATTCAACCTCGAGCGTCCCGTTGAGGCGGGCCACGGCCTGACGGACCAGGGCCAGACCGAGTCCGCGTCCCCCGGGGCCCTTGGACGTGCCTCCGAGGCGGAAGATCTCTTCGAGGTGGTCGGTGTCGACCCCCGGCCCGGAATCGGCAACGGAGATGATGAGCGTCTGGTCCGCCACCGAGAAGTCGGCCCAGACGGTGCGTAGCGGTGAGGTGGCCGCGGCGTCGAAGGCGTTATCGAGCAGGTTGCCCGTCAGGGTGACCAGATCCCGGGCATCCAGCGAACCCGGCGGAAGGTCCCCGCTGGCAGACATCGTCAAGCGGATCCCCCGTTCATGGGCCTGGGCCGCCTTGCCGATCATCAGGGCGGTCAGGAACGGCTCGTCGATGGATTGCACGAACTCGTCGGTGAGCCGCTGGGACTCATACTGATCCTGCACAGCGAATTCCAGTGCCTCCCGTTCGCGACCCAGTTCGATCATGGTCGCCACGGTGTGCAGTCGGTTGGCATGTTCGTGGGTCTGGGCCCGCAGCGCCTCGGAGAGCGTCTTCATCGACTCCAGTTCTCCCGTCAGCGCCTGTAGCTCCGTGTGGTCACGCAGGGTGGCCACCGTGCCCAGCTGGCGCGGGGTTGGACGGACCGCCGGCTCGCCCCGGCGCAGCCCACCTGACCTGCGGAACGGAAAGACGGGCGAGGGGCCGATATCCGGTTCCCTGGCGCGCTGTTGGCTGATCACCAGGATTCTTTCGCGGGTCAGATGGATCTCGTCGGTGGCCCGGCGGCCCGACGCAAAGAGGTCCAGGACCGTCTCGGGTAGGCCCAGCTCCTCGACAGGTGCCGGTTTCAAGGCTCCGGCCGGCGGTAGCCCCAACAGATCTGCGGCCTGGTCGTTGTAGAGCACGAGGCGACGGTGGTCATCAATGAGCACCAAGCCCTCGCGCAGCGAGTGCAGGGCCGAATCGTAGTAAGCGAAGAGGCTGCGCAGTTCCTCCGGGCCGTAGCCCAGAGTCACCCGGCGCAAATAGCGGCTGAGCAGCCAGGAGCCCAGACTCCCGAGGATGGTCGCGGCCAGGGCCACCCAGAGGACCGTGGGCAATGCTGCCGCCTGAGCCAGGGACAGGCTTTGCAGGGTCACCCCGACGGCGACCATCGCGATCACCCGGCCCCCGTCGTCGTACACCGGGGCGATCGCCCGGACGGAGGGGCCGAGGGTGCCCTGATATTCCTCGACCTGGCTGTGCCCGGCCAAGGCCCGGTCGATACTGCCGATATAGGGGCGGCCCAGCTCATCGGGATGCGGATGCGTGAACCGTGTGCGGTCCGGAGCCATGATCGTCACAAAGTCGACATGTGCCATGGCGTTGACCTTCCGCGCGTAGGGCTGCAACGCCTCGGAAGGAGCAGGAGCGGTGACGGAGTCCCGCACGAAGGGGTCTTTGGCGAGGGTCACGGCAATGCCGAGGACCCGGTCCGCCGTCGCCTCCCGGGCTTGCGTCTGGGCGGTGGCGTAGTTGCTGGCACTGACCGCGGCACAGATCAGCACGACCAGCAGCAGTTGGGCCATAAATAACCGGCTGGCCAGCGAAAAAGTGCCCTGCATCGTCGGATGTGTCTTCGCCGCCATGGGGTCCTCCTTGGAATCCGTCACCAAGTTTCGCACGGGGGCCTCCGGCCCCGGCACGGAGACGCGTGAACAATATGAACGCAAGCGTGAGGTGAATCACTTTTGGTCCGACCATGGAGGCAACCCATATTTCGAAGAGCAGAAGGAGCCGGCATGGCAACGAAGCCAGCAGCAGATGAATCCAGTCCCGGAAGCGCGGCGGCCGGTCAACCTCCGAGGCGCAAGAAGGACAGGACCCACTGGCTGTACATCATGGTCATCGTCGCCGTCGTCCTGGGGGCGACGATCGGACTGGTTTTCCCCGAGGTCGGAAAATCGCTTAAGCCACTGGGCACCGCCTTCGTTGCGCTCATCAAGATGATCATTGCCCCGATCATCTTCTGCACCATCGTCCTGGGGGTCGGCTCGGTGGCCCGGGCCGCGACGGTCGGCAAGGTCGGAGGCCTGGCCCTGGGCTACTTCATCACGATGTCCACCTTTGCCCTGGCCATCGGCCTGCTGGTGGGCAACCTGATCCACCCCGGTTCGGGACTGCACCTGCAGCCCTACGAGGCGGCAGCCGGGGACCAGGACAGCGGAACCGTTGATTTCCTGATGAGCCTCATCCCCGGTTCCATCCCGGTGCTGCCCACCCTCGTGCTGGCACTTCTGGTCGGTTTTGCCCTGCAGTCCATGGGCAAATCCGGCGAGCCGGTCCTGAAAGGAATCCAGCACATCCAGGGGGTGGTCTTCAAGCTGATGATGATGATCATGTGGGCCGCGCCGATCGGCGCTTTTGGGGCCATCGCCGCAGTGGTCGGGGCCACCGGCTGGGCGGCCATTGGCTCCATGGCGATCCTCATGGGTTCCTTCTACATCACCTGTGCGCTGTTCATCCTCGTGATCCTGGGCTCGATCCTCAAGGCGGTGGCGGGACTGAACATCCTGAAGCTGATGAAGTACCTGGCCCGGGAATACCTACTGATCTTCTCCACCTCGTCCTCCGAATCGGCACTGCCGCGCCTGATGGCCAAGATGGAGCATGCCGGGGTCTCCCGGCCGGTGGTGGGCATCACCGTACCTACCGGCTATTCCTTCAACCTCGACGGCACGGCCATCTACCTGACCATGGCCTCGCTCTTCGTCTCCACCGCGATGGGGATGCCCATGAACCTGGGCGAACAGATTTCGTTGCTGGTGTTCATGATCATCGCCTCCAAGGGGGCCGCCGGGGTCACCGGCGCCGGACTGGCCACGCTGGCCGCAGGCCTGCAATCACACCGTCCCGAACTGCTCGACGGCATGGGGGTGATCGTGGGTATTGATAAGTTCATGTCAGAGGCCCGCGCGCTCACCAACTTCACCGGCAACGCGGTGGCCACCTTGCTCATCGGCAAATGGACCCGGGAAATCGACATGGAGCAAACCCGTGCGGTGCTCTCCGGCCAGCGCCCATTCGATGAGCTCTCGCTGGAGCCGGAGGCGTTTGAAGCCGAACCCGAGGCCGGGCACGCCCTGCCCGAGCCGCAGCTCACGCATTAGCAGAGCCAGGGGCCATGCCGTCGGCCGGTTCAGCCCGAGGGGGCGGACCGGCCGACGACGCCGCTCCTGCGGCCGGAAAGCCGTCCACTCGGGGTCAACCCTCGAGTTCAGCTTCAAGGTAAAGGCTCGCCGTTCACCGGCAAACCTGCGCCGTTGGGCACCAGCACGGCGATAGCCTAGAGGCTAAGCAGTGAGATACAAGCAACGATCGGAAGCGTGGTTCATACCGTGAGCGAGGAAAAGGGTTCGAGGACTCGGACGGCAGGTTTGCTGAAGGAGCCACCGGTGGTCGGTCCGACCGGGCGACCCCTGACGAAGTTCCCCGAACCACAGCCGTTGGAAAGCCACGGTCCGGCCCGCGTCATCGCCATGGTGAACCAGAAGGGCGGGGTCGGAAAAACGACCTCGACCATCAACCTGGCTGCGGCGCTCGCCGAATACGGTCGCAAGGTCCTCTTGGTCGACTTCGACCCGCAAGGGGCCCTCAGCGCCGGATTCGGGACCAACCCGCATGAACTGGACATCACCGTCTACAACGTGCTGCTTGAACGCAAGACCAGCATCCATGATGCGATCCTGAACACCGATGTCGAAAACATCGACCTGTTGCCGGCGAACATCGACCTCTCGGCCGCCGAGGTCCAGCTGGTTAATGAGGTCGCCCGCGAGCAGGTGCTTGAACGAGCCCTGCGCAAGGTTTCCGACGACTACGACGTCATCCTCATCGACTGCCAGCCATCGCTGGGCCTGCTGACGGTCAACGCGTTGACCGCCGCTCACGGGGTGATCATCCCCCTGACGGCCGAGTTCTTCGCCCTGCGTGCTGTCGCCCTGCTGGTGGAGACCATCGACAAGGTCCAGGACCGGCTGAATCCCTCGCTGCAGATCGACGGCGTCCTGACCACCATGTACGACGCCAGAACGTTGCACTCCCGGGAGGTCATCGGCCGACTCGTGGAGGCCTTCGGGGATCAGGTCTTCGAAACGGTGATCAAACGTACGATCAAGTTTGCCGATGCCAACGTCGCCGCCGAGCCGATCACCAGCTATGCGACCAACCATCCGGGGGCGGAGTCCTACCGGATGCTGGCCAAGGAGCTCATCAGCCGCGGCGGCGCCCCGTAATGAAGGCGGCGGACCTGGCGGACACCGTGTCGCCGTCCGCCGTGACCGAACCGGAGGCGACCGGTGGCTTCGCCGTGGCCCTGGAGAACTTCTCCGGGCCCTTCGACGTGCTGCTGAACCTCATCGGCAAACACCAGCTCGACATCACCGAGATCGCTCTGGCGAAGGTCACCGACGAATTCATCGCCTACCTGCGTGTCCTGCGTGAACGCGAGGGCGAAGGCGCCCTGGAGGAGACGACGTCGTTCCTGGTGGTGGCCTCCACCTTGTTGGACCTGAAGGCGGCACGATTGCTGCCCACCGGTGAGGTTGAATCCGATGAAGACATCGCCCTGCTCGAGGCCCGCGACCTCCTCTTCGCCCGGCTCCTGCAGTACCGGGCCTTCAAGGCCATCGCCGGGCAATTCTCGGAGCGCCTCGCCGAGGAAACCGAACGCTACCCACGCAGGGTCGCCCTCGAACCCGGTTTCGCGGCGTTGTTGCCCGAACTGGTCTTCACCACCAACCCGGCAACCTTGGCCCGGTTGGCCCGCAAAGCCATGGAACCTCAACCGGTCGAACCGACCGAAGTCGGTCTCGAACACCTGCACGCCCCCACGGTGAGCGTGCGAGAACAGGCCGAACTGATTGCCGCCCGCCTCACGGGGGGTGCCTCGGTCAGTTTCGCGGAGCTGGTGGCCGAAGCTCCGGAAACCCCCATGGTGATCGCCAAGTTCCTGGCCTTGCTGGATCTATTTCGTGACAGATTCGTCGGATTTGATCAGGCGGGCCCGCTGGGGGAGCTGCTGATCTTCTGGAACCAGGACGCCGGACCGTGGCAACCCGCAACGGAGACCGCAAACGATCAGCTGCCCGTGCCGGTCGCAGCAGCCCCCTCAGTACAGGAGGACCAGCCATGACCCAGGATGACGGCGGGGCGCAGTCCCGGACTGATGGGCTTCCCGTTGATGAACTTCCTGGCGGGGCGCGGGCGGCCATCGAGGCAGTGCTGATGGTCGCCGACGAACCGGTCACCGCGTTGCGGTTGGCAGAGGTTCTCGACGTGGAGGTGCAGCGAATCCGCGAACTGCTCCGTGAACTGCAAAACGACTATGACCTGCACCATGGTTTTGAGCTACGTGAGCTGGCAGGAGGCTGGCGGGTCTATTCAAAACGTGACTTTGCTCCCGTTGTCTCCCGCTTCGTCTTGGATGGGGCCACCTCCCGTTTATCGCAGGCTGCACTGGAGACGCTGGCGGTGATCGCCTACCGGCAACCGGTCTCCCGCGCCCGCATCGCGGCGATCCGCGGGGTCAACGTCGACTCCGTCGTCAGGACCCTTTCGCTGCGTGGTTTGGTCGCCGAAGAGGGGACGGATCCGACTTCGGGTGCCATGCTGTATCGGACCACCAACTATTTTCTGGAAAGATTGGGGGTGGACAGCGTGGCGGACCTGCCGCAGCTCTCCCCTCATCTGCCCGGACTGGACGACCTCGAGCACTACGACGACGTCCAGTTCTAAACCACCACCTCAGTATGTAACGAAGGAATCGACATGACCCAGGGATCCAATTCAGGCGCAGGCCGCGGCAATCAACGCCGGTCAACGCCCGGCCAGGGTGCCGGGCGCGGCGCTTCCGGACGACGACAGGACGGCCCGAAGCAGGGCCCCAAATCAGGGGGTAGCTTCGGCGCCAAGAAACAAGGCGCATCCAAGAAGGACCAGTCCCCTTCGGCCCCGCGTGGCCCGCAGGCCTTCGGCGGCGAACGCTTCGGCCGCAACCTCGGACCGGTGAAGAAGAACCGTCCGGCCTCCCAGAAACGCACCACACCGCGCACCGATCAGGGTCAGGACCAGGACGGCGTCCGTTTGCAGAAGGTGATGGCCAACGCAGGCGTCGCCTCACGCCGGGTCAGTGAGGAAATGATCACCGCCGGGCGAGTCGAGGTCAACGGAGAGATCGTCACCGAACTGGGCATCCGGGTGGACCCCTCCTCCGAGAGCATCCACGTCGACGGCATGCGTATCCAGCTGAACGAGACGATGAAGTACTTCGTCTTCAATAAGCCCCGCGGCGTCGTCTCCACGATGGAGGATCCCGAGGGCCGCCCATGCGTCTCGGACTTCCTGCGCAAGAAGAGCGAACGCCTTTTCCACGTGGGCCGCCTCGACGTGAACACCGAAGGGCTGCTGTTGCTCACCAACGATGGGGAGCTGGCCAACCGGTTGACCCACCCCTCCTACGAGATCCCCAAAACCTACCTGGTCCAGGTTCCCGGACCGATGGCCCACGGCATCGGTGCCGAAATGAAGAATGGCATCAAGCTCGAGGACGGCATCGCCAGCGTCGACTCCTTCAAACTCGTCGACTCCACTCCGGGCAAGGTACTGGTGGAGGTGATCCTGCACTCGGGGCGTAACCGGATCGTCCGTCGGCTTTTCGATGCTGTCGGCCACCCGGTCAAACGCCTGGTGCGCGTGCAGATGGGCCCGATCCGTCTGGGCGACCAGAAGCAGGGCACCATCCGTCAGCTCGGCCACCACGAAGTAGGCCACCTGCTTTCCGAAGTGGGTATGTAACTGGTGGTTGCTGCACACGTATCCGGGCCGGTGCTGGTGATCGGTACCGGACTGCTCGGCGCGAGCGTCGGACTCGGGTTGAGCCGGCTCGGCGTCCAGGTCTCGTTGGCCGATACCTCGCCGACCGCTGCGCGGGTTGCGCAGGATATTGGTGCCGGAACCCTGTACGAGCCCGGTGTCACGCCCGAGCCACAGCTGGTCGTGGTGGCATCGCCTCCGGACGTGACGGCTTCGGTGGTCTCCGACGCCCTCAGGGCGCACCCGCGGGCGACGGTGGTGGACATCGCCAGCGTCAAGACCTCCATTCTGCGCCGGCTGAAAGCCGATGAACGGCTGACCGAAACCGATTTATCCCGCTATGTGGGGACCCACCCCATGGCCGGGCGAGAGAAATCTGGTCCCGCGGCGGCCCGCGGCGAATTATTCACCGCCATGCCGTGGGTTATTTGTGCGCATCCGGGCTCCCGGGAATCCAGTGTGGTCATCGCCGCGGATCTGGCCATCGACCTGGGCGCCACCGTCCACCGGTTGGACGCCGGGGAACATGATGCAGCCGTCGCGCTCATCTCACATTTTCCACAGATCGCCTCCTCGCTCTTGGCCTCGCGACTGCTCAATGCCCCGGCTCATACGCTGGCCCTGGCCGGCAATGGGCTCCGCGATACGACCCGCATCGCCGCTTCGGACCCCCGGCTCTGGATCCAGATCCTGAGCAATAACGCCCCCGAACTCGTGGATATCCTCCACGGTCTGCGGGAAGACCTGAATCGGCTCATCTCCACGCTGGAGGACCCCGACGGCCCCGGTG
The DNA here is from genome assembly GCF_002332245.1 of Glutamicibacter sp. BW78. Taxonomy (NCBI): domain Bacteria; kingdom Bacillati; phylum Actinomycetota; class Actinomycetes; order Micrococcales; family Micrococcaceae; genus Glutamicibacter; species Glutamicibacter sp. BW78. The sequence continues at coordinate 41,974 of NZ_NRGU01000014.1, read as the reverse complement.
CCCTGTTGGATCTGGCCGAACTCATGGGGGAGGGCAATGCCGGGCAGGCGCGGATCCCCGGCAAACACGGCTCCCCACCCCAGGCCTTCGCCGTGGTCACCGTCATCGTGGACGACCGTCCGGGGCAGATCGCCCACTTGCTGGCCGATGTCGGCGAAGCGGGAATCAACCTGGAGGACCTGCGGATGGAACACTCCTCGGGCCATCAGGTAGGTATGGTCGAAATCTCAGTTTTACCGGGGCGCAGCCAGGAACTCATGGAAGCCCTCACCGAACGCTCATGGAAGGTAGTGCAGTAAGTGCAGAATCTAGTGGTGGCCATCGACGGCCCATCAGGCAGCGGCAAATCATCGGTGTCGAAGGAGGTGGCCCGCCGGCTCGGCGCAGCCTACCTGGATACCGGTGCCATGTACCGGGCACTGACCTATGCCTGCCTCGAAGCCGGAACTGATCTCCACGACTCAGAAGCCATCATCACCGCGGTGAAGGCGGCCTCGGTGCAGATCGGTACCGAGCCCGACGCGGAACAGGTGACGGTCAATGGGGCCGACGTGTCCGAGGCCATCCGCGCCCCCCACGTCTCCGAGGCCGTCTCCTCGGTCGCCGTCATCCTTGAGGTCCGGGCTGAACTGGTTCGCCGCCAGCAGGAGATTATTGCCGGGCACGAGCGAATCGTCGCCGAAGGGCGAGACATCACCACCGTGGTGGCCCCCGACGCCCCGGCCAGGATCCTCCTCACCGCCCGTGAGGAAGTACGGATGGCCCGCCGCGGCTTGCAGCTCGGCGGCACCCAGAGCGGCGAGGACCTGCAGCGTCAGGTCGTCGCCCGCGACGCCAAGGATTCCACGGTCACCAGTTTCACCACTGCGGCCGACGGAGTGGTGACCGTCGATTCCTCCGACCTGGATTTCGAGCAGACGGTACAAGCAGTGCTCTCCGTCGTGGAGGCTGCCGACGCTCCGGCCTGATGAGCTTCGGGCCCCAAAGCGTGCAAAAATGGTAAGTGCTTCCGCGTAGGGCGGAAGCGGCGAACAAAGGAAACCCCTGAACATGACCGATCACGCCGCCGTTCCCGGCGACGGAGACGAATACGTCCCCTCGGGAGAGGACCACGTCGCCGAAAAACTTGACCTGATCACCGATGAAGAAGCCGAGCAACGCGCCGCTTCCTTGCGTGAAGGCCTAGCTGACTACGATCTCGACGACGAGGACACCGAGCTGCTGTCCCACCTCGACGACGATGACTTCGAGGTGACTGAGGAAAAGGCACCACCCGTGGTGGCCATCATCGGCCGACCCAACGTCGGCAAATCGACGTTGGTCAACCGGATCATCGGCCGCCGCGAAGCAGTGGTCGAGGATGTTCCCGGAGTCACCCGCGACCGGGTGTCCTACCGTGCCGAGTGGAGCGGACGTGACTTCACCCTGGTGGACACCGGCGGCTGGGAACACGACGCCAAGGGGATCCATGCCCGCGTCGCCGACCAGGCCGAGCTGGCAGCCGACCTATCCGACGCGATTGTTTTCGTCGTCGATTCCGCCGTCGGGGCCACCGCCACCGACGAACTGGTCGTGAAGATGCTGCGTCGGCAGAAGAAGCCGGTGTTCCTGGTGGCCAATAAGGTCGACGGGGAATCCCAGGAAGCCGATGCCGCCTCCCTCTGGAGCCTGGGCTTCGGCCAGCCGTACCCGGTCTCCGCCTTGCACGGGCGTGGCACGGCCGACCTGCTCGATGACCTGTTGGAGAAGCTGCCGGCCTATTCGGCGGTCGGCTCGCCGATCCCCACCGGAGGCCCCCGCCGGGTGGCCCTCATCGGGCGTCCGAACGTGGGCAAGTCCTCGCTGCTCAATAAGTTGGCAGGTTCTGAGCGCGTCGTCGTTGACGACACCGCAGGAACCACCCGAGACCCGGTGGACGAGCTGGTCGACATCGGTGGACGCACCTGGCGGTTCGTGGACACCGCAGGAATCCGTCGCCGCCAGCATATGGCCGTCGGCTCCGACTATTACGCGTCCTTGCGCACCCAATCGGCGCTGGAGAAGGCCGAAGTCGCCGTCGTCCTGTTGGCCGTCGACGAGGTCCTCAGCGAACAGGACGTGAGGATCCTGCAAACCGGCATCGATTCGGGCCGTGCCATGGTCCTGGCCTTCAATAAATGGGACTTGCTCGACGACGAACGCCGCCATTACCTCGAGCGGGAAGTCGAACAGGACCTGGCCCATGTTGACTGGGCGCCACGAGTGAATATTTCGGCGGCCACCGGGTGGCATAAGGAAAAACTCGTCCCGGCCCTGGACCTCGCGCTGGAATCCTGGGACCGTCGCATCCCCACCGGCAAGCTCAACGCCTTCTTCGGTGAACTCGTTTCCGCGCACCCGCACCCGGTGCGTGGGGGAAAGCAGCCGCGGATCCTCTTCGCCACCCAGGCCTCGTCGCGCCCACCGCGCTTCGTGCTGTTCACCACCGGATTCCTGGATCCCGGATACCGTCGGTTCATCACCCGGCGGCTGCGGGAGACCTTCAGTTTCGAAGGGACCCCGATCGAGGTCAGCATGCGCGTCCGGGAGAAGCGTGGGCGGTCAAAGTAGAACAGAAAATGAGGTAGAGTAGCCGAGGAGCTTTTCGCAGACGGCACCCGCCCCTCGTGGACGGGATAACGGCTGCGAAACCGCCGGGCTATGGCGCAGCTTGGTAGCGCGCCTGACTGGGGGTCAGGAGGCCGTGGGTTCGAATCCCGCTAGCCCGACCGGCCAAGAAGGACCTTGTCAGAACGAAACATCGTTCAGGCAAGGTCCTTCTTGCCGTGCTCTGCTCCGTACCTCCAGGACCGCGGATCAACCAGGTTTCGGCCCTGAGCTTTCCCGCCGTTCCTCTCTCGGGCACCGCGGGGATAAGACATCAGGGACGTCCTCGCAAACGCTCCGGGCTCAGATGATGACGACCAGCTTGCGTCGGGGGATAACCGGTAGGCTAGGCTTGATAAAACACTAAGTGGGCACGCCATTTGGGCGCTACCTGCCCCGATGGCCGAAGCAGGCACGTGGCATTTCAGGGAGGAAACACATGAGTGGCGAAAACCGTTGGGAGGACACCGCTGCGGACCGCAAGGAATCCGCTACGGAGACCACCAGCATCGGCTTGCCTCCGGCCAGCGATGAGAGCACTCCCGAGACGTCGCTGTCGACCGAGGAACGCTCGTCCGTCAACGCACTTCCCGAAGGCTCGGCCCTGCTGATTGCCCATTCCGGGCCGAACCGTGGGGCCCGTTTCCTGCTCGATGGGGAGCTGTCCACCGTGGGCCGGCATCCGGAGGCCGATATTTTCCTTGACGATGTCACGGTCTCGCGCAAGCACGCCCAGTTCCGCCGTGACGGCGAAGGATTCCAGGTCGTGGACTCCGGCAGCCTCAACGGCACCTATGTCAACGGTGACCGGGTGGACGCGGTGCGCCTGCGCACCGGATCCGAGGTCCGCATCGGCAAGTTCCGTCTCACGTTCTACTCGGGTACCGTCCCGACCACCGCCGCACGGCAGGACTGACGGTCATCCCTGTGGTTTCATCCGCACCTTCCCGACGGGGTCTCGGCGTCAGCGCCGACACCCCGCGGGCCAGTGTGCTCAATATCGGCGAGGTCCTCACCGAGCTCTCGGCGGACTTCCCGCAGATCACTGCCTCGAAGATCCGTTTCCTCGAGGAAAAGGGTCTGATCACCCCGCAGCGCACCGCCGCCGGATACCGCAAGTACACGGCCACCGATATCGACCGGCTGCGGTTCATCTTGTCCCTGCAACGGGACCAGTACCTTCCGCTGAAGGTCATCAAGGACTATTTGGACGCCGTCGACCGAGGCGAGCGCCCCGACCAGTTGGCGGGTGGCCTGACGTTGACCCCGCGCAGCGTGACCGACCAGCTGGCCCAGGAAATCGCCGGGCACACCCGGCCGCTGACCCGGGCCGAACTCCAAGGGGCGACGGGGGCTTCGGACGACCTCGTGTCGGAACTGTTGGCCTACGGAATCATCACCGAGGACGATCAGCGTTTCGATGAGCATGCCGTGCGCATCGCCACCGCCAGTGCCAAACTGGCTGGTCACGGGATCGAACCACGTCACCTGCGCGGTTTCCGTGCCGCTGCCGACCGTGAAATCGGTCTGGTCGAACGGGCCGTCGCCCCGTTAGCCAGCCGGCGTGATGTCTCCTCCCGCGCCAGCGCGGCAGAGACGGCGCGCGAAATCAGCGATGCCTGCCTGGCTCTGCATAGCGCCCTGGTCAACGGCTCGATCGCGAAGATGGACCACTAGGCGCTGCAGGAGGAACCCATGCGAGAGCTGATGCTCGTCGGAGTCCGGATCGAACTGCCCTCGAACCAGCCGTTGGTTCTCCTCAAGGAAATCGACGGCCCCCGCCACCTGCCGATCTGGATCGGTACGCCCGAGGCCTCGGCCATTGCCATGACCCAGCAGGGGATGGAAACGCCGCGACCGATGACCCACGACCTCCTCGAAACCATCACCTCGGCCCTGGGCCACCCCCTGATCGAGGCTCGTCTGCTGTCGGTCAAGGAAACCGTCTTCTACGCCGAGCTGGAGTTCGACGGCGGGGCCACCGTGGACTCGCGGGCTTCGGATGCCATCGCCTTCGCCTTGCGTGCGGGATGCCCCATCACCTGCACCGAGGAAGTCCTGGAGGAGGCGGGCGTCCTGGTCAACGACGAGGGCTCCACCGAGGAGGCAGCGGAGGACCAGGTGCGTGAATTCCGGGAGTTCCTCGCCGACGTCGAACCCGAGGATTTCGACGAGTAGCGACACGCCCTCAAGTTAAACTTGAAGGTCTTTGACGTGGGGCAGGTTCAGCCGTACCGTCAAAGCATAAGAATCCCATTGCTACGCTGTCCCATCACTCGGCACAGTGGACGGTATCCGATGCCGCCACGGTTCCCCGACAGCTGGCAAACTCCCTATTGGGGGGAGTTTTCAACGAGGAGGGTCCACGTGAGTCCGATAGGTGAGCATAGCGGGGCGTCAGGCCCAGGCCAGACGCGCACCGGAGTCAATTCCCAGGGCCTGCTGTTCACTGAGGATCTGCCGGTCCTGGACGAAGGCGCAGGATATCGCGGCACCGTGGTGTGCAAGGCGGCGGGCATCACCTACCGTCAGCTCGACTACTGGGCCCGCACCGGGCTGGTCGAGCCGGCAGTACGCGGGGCCGCCGGCTCCGGCAGCCAGCGACTCTATAGCTTCCGGGACATCCTGGTCCTCAAGGTCGTCAAACGACTGCTGGACACCGGGGTCTCCCTCCAACAGATCCGTTCCGCCGTCGTACACCTCCGCGAGCGTGGGGTGGAGGACCTGGCCCAGATCACGTTGATGAGCGACGGGGCATCCGTCTACGAATGCACCTCGGCCGACGAGGTCATCGACCTGGTACAGGGCGGACAGGGAGTCTTCGGCATCGCCGTCGGCCGTGTCTGGCGCGAAGTTGAAGGCAGCTTGGCCGAACTACCCAGCGAACACGCAGTCGTCGAGGAAGAGGTCTTCCCCGGAGACGAACTGGCGCGTCGTCGGGCGGCCAAGAAGTCGGCGAGCTAGAACCGTGATCGGCCCCGGTGCCCAGCACCGGGAAACGACGACGGCGCGCAACCCTGCGGGGTGCGCGCCGTTTCTTGTCGGTGGGTCCGGGGCCTCTAGGTGTCTGTGCCGCTCCGGGCCGGGCCGCTGGTGAGACCTGACAGGAGTTCATCGAAACGCGCTGCCGACTGGCGGGCGGCATCGCCAGGCCACTGGTGGACGGGGTAGGCGGCCCCCTGGATCTGCTGCCAGTTCGCCTGGTCGGGCAAGACGGGGGAGAGGAGAGCGTCACCGAACATGGTGCGCATTTCCTCGAGCCGGAAACGTTGTTCGGCCGAGGATTGGCGGACCCGGTTGGCCACCACTCCTGCGGTCTGCAGCCCCGGGACGAATTCGCTGCGGAAGAGTTCCAGGGCACGCAGGGTGCGTTCGGTTCCGGCCACCGAGAACAGGCTGGGTTCTGCCACGAGCAGCACGTCATTGCTTGCGGTCCAGGCCATCCGCGTCAGGCCGTTCAACGACGGCGGGCAATCAATCAGCACCAGCTCGTAGCGGGTCTGGCGCGAGAGCAACTGCTTCAGGCGGCGCAGGTGGCGCAACCGCAGATCGGGGCGGTCATAGATGCCACTGAAGGCCCCTCCAACGGCAACGTCGAGAATGGCCGGTCCGGTACTGGTGGAGACTTCCGGTGCCCTCGTGGTCCACGGGCTGGTGACGGCGGTGGCGGTAATATCGCCCCGCCGGGCATTCTTGAGCAGATGTCCGATGCCGTTCTCACCGTTGGGTTCCACACCCAGACCGGTGCTGGCATCGGCGTGGGGATCCAGATCCACCACCAGGGTCGGGATACCGGCGGCTAGCGCCGCCGACGCCAAACCGAGGGTGACCGACGTCTTACCAACGCCACCCTTGAGACTGCTGATGCTCACGACCTGCACGGAACGGACCACGACCTTACTGTGTTTATGCTGATTCGGCTCCCATCCATCATAGGGTGAGCCCACCATTCGACGCCTCCCCAGTCACGGTGTGGCTCAGGTCATGAAGAAATACAGTTTCAGCTGTGTGTTGGGCCACTGTAGGGTGAGCGCAGGCTTGAATCTACGCTTCGCGCCTGACGCACGGAGGCAAAACCCCCCGATTTTCGGGGAGACCGTTGCGTTCGTCCTGTCCGAACAGACACCATGCAGGAGAACCATGTTTTCAAAGGTTTTGGTAGCCAACCGCGGAGAAATCGCGATTCGCGCATTCCGTGCCGGCTACGAATTGGGTGCCAAGACGGTTGCCGTCTTCCCCTACGAGGACCGCGGCTCCATCCACCGCCAGAAGGCCGATGAGGCCTACCAGATCGGCGAGGAGGGCCACCCGGTCCGCGCCTATTTGGATGTGGAAGAAGTCATCCGTGTTGCCAAGGATTCCGGGGCGGATGCGATCTACCCGGGCTATGGATTCCTGTCGGAGAACCCCGACCTGGCCCGGGCCGCCGAAGAAGCAGGCATCACGTTCGTCGGACCGCCGGCCGATGTGCTGGAACTGGCAGGGAACAAGGTTCAGGCGCTGAAGGCAGCCAAGGCGGCGGGTATTCCGACCCTGGCCTCCTCCGAACCGAGCGACGACGCCGAATGGCTCATCGGTGAAGCCGATAAAATCGGGTTCCCCATCTTCGTCAAGGCGGTCGCCGGCGGCGGCGGTCGCGGCATGCGCCGGGTGGATACCCGTGAGGCGCTTCCCGAAGCCCTGGATGCTGCCATGCGTGAAGCAGCCACCGCCTTCGGCGACCCCACCATGTTCTTGGAAATGGCCGTCCTGCGCCCGCGTCATATTGAGGTCCAGATCCTCGCCGATGCCCACGGAGATGTGGTGCACCTCTTCGAGCGGGATTGCTCGCTGCAGCGCCGCCACCAGAAGGTCGTGGAAATCGCCCCGGCCCCGAACCTGGACGAAAACATCCGTCAGGCCCTCTATGCCGATGCCGTGAAGTTCGCCAAGGCGTTGAAATACCAGAACGCGGGAACCGTCGAATTCCTGGTCGACACGGTGGGGGAGCGCGCCGGGGAGCATGTGTTCATCGAGATGAACCCCCGGATCCAAGTCGAGCACACGGTCACCGAAGAGATCACCGACATCGACCTGGTCTCCGCCCAGATGCGTATCGCTGCCGGGGCATCGCTGTCGGATCTGGACATCCACCAGGACCAGCTGCGGATCCGCGGCGCCGCGCTGCAGTGCCGTATCACCACCGAGGACCCCGCCAACGGGTTCCGCCCCGACGTCGGCACGATCACCGTCTACCGTTCGGCCGGCGGCTCGGGCGTCCGACTGGACGGTGGCACCATCTACACCGGTGCCGTGGTGTCTCCCCATTTCGACTCCATGCTCGTCAAGCTCACCTGCCGCGGCCGCGACTACGAAGCTGCCGTGCGCCGGGCCCGCCGGGCGCTGGCGGAATTCCGGATTCGTGGCGTGGCCACCAATATCCCGTTCCTGATGAACGTGCTCGACGACCCACAGTTCATCGCCGGTGATGTCGCCACAGACTTCATCGATTCGCGTCCTGACCTGCTCGAGGGCAACCGTAGCCAGGACCGCGGCACCAAGGCCTTGTCGTTCCTGGCCGATGTGACCGTGAACCAGCCCAACGGCCCACGCCGCGAGGGCTTGGACCCGCGACAGAAGCTGCCGTACTACCCGGGCGATAAATCAGACCAGCCGATGCGCAGCCCCTTCGATGGCCCTTCGGAACACGAGCCGGCGTCCGGCTGGCGTCAGGTACTGCTCGATCGCGGGCCGGAGGGCTTCGCCGCCGAACTGCGTTCACGCACCGAGCTGGCGGTTACCGACACCACCTTCCGTGACGCCCACCAGTCGTTGCTGGCCACCCGCGTGCGCACCCGTGATCTGATCGCCGCGGCCCCTGCCTACGCCCACACGTTGCCGCAGCTGTTCTCCATGGAGGTCTGGGGAGGAGCGACTTACGATGTCTCGCTCCGATTCCTGGGTGAGGATCCGTGGAAGCGGCTGGAACTGCTGCGCGCCGAGCTGCCGAATATTCCGCTACAAATGCTCCTGCGCGGACGCAACACCGTCGGATACACTCCGTACCCGACGGAGGTGACCGATGTCTTCGTCCAGGAAGCGGCGGCAGCGGGAATCGATATCTTCCGCATCTTCGACGCGCTCAACGACGTGTCGCAGATGGCTCCGGCCATCAAGGCGGTCCGCGAGACCGGGACAGCTGTCGCGGAGGTGGCCCTCTGCTACACCGGGAACCTGCTGGACCCCGACGAGAAGCTCTACACGCTGGACTACTACTTGGACCTGGCCCAGCAGATCGTCGACGCCGGCGCCCATATCCTGGCGATCAAGGACATGGCTGGGTTGCTGCGCCCCGCGGCAGCCGCCCAGCTGGTGACCGCGCTGCGCGAACGCTTCGACCTGCCGGTGCACCTGCACACCCATGACACCGCAGGTGGACAGTTGGCGACGCTCATGGCGGCCTCCAACGCCGGGGTCGACGCCGTCGACGTCGCGGTGGCTTCCATGGCCGGGACCACGTCGCAGCCCTCCGAATCGGCATTGGTCGCCGCCCTGGCCAATACCGAACGCGATACCGGCATCTCCCTGGAGGCTGCTGCCTCGCTGGAACCGTATTGGGAGGCGGTCCGTGCCATGTATGGGCCCTTCGAATCGGGTTTGCCGGGGCCGACAGGGCGGGTCTACCGCCACGAGATCCCCGGTGGCCAGCTCTCGAACCTGCGCCAGCAGGCCAAGGCCCTGGGCCTGGCCGAGCGCTTCGAGGACATCGAAGAGATGTACACCGCAGCCAATGCGATCCTGGGCCGGCTGGTGAAGGTGACCCCGTCCTCAAAGGTCGTCGGAGATTTGGCGTTGCAGCTGGTGGGCATGAACGTGGACCCGAAGGAATTCGAGGCCAACCCCCAAGAATTCGATATCCCCGATTCGGTCATTCAGTTCCTTTCAGGGGAACTGGGAGATCCGCCCGGCGGGTGGCCCGAACCCTTCAGGACCAAGGCCCTGCAGGGACGCAACGTCAAGGTCCGGGTGGAGGAACTCGAACCCGAGGACCAGCAGGGCCTGGCCGGGGATTCGACGACCCGCCGCGCAACCCTGAACCGGCTGTTGTTCGCCGGACCAACCCGTGACTTCGAGAAGCTGCGGGCCGAATACGGCGATGTTTCGCTGCTCCACACCCGCGATTACCTCTACGGGCTGGTCCAGCACGCCGAACATGTGATCTCCCTGGGTAAGGGGGTGCGCCTGCTCGTGACCTTGCAGGCCATCTCCGAACCCGACGAGAAGGGCATGCGCACCCTGATGTGCACCTTGAACGGGCAGATGCGCCAGATCACGGTCCGTGACGACAACGTCGAATCCACGGTCAAGGCCGCGGAAAAGGCGGATACGGCGAATCCGGGGCACGTGGCTGCACCCTTCGCCGGCGCCGTGACCGCATCGGTCGAAGTGGGTGACATCGTCCCCGCAGGGGGCACCATCGCCACCATCGAGGCCATGAAGATGGAGGCGGCGATCACCTCGCCCGCCGGCGGCAAGGTGACACGTATCGCCATAGAGGGCACCGCTCAGGTCCAGGGCGGGGATCTCCTGGTGGTTCTGGAGGCCTAGAACCGCAGGATCCGCCCGCCACGGGACGTCCACCGACAACAGGTGGGCGTCCCGTCTTGCGTTAGGGTGATGGCTGACGTTCCTACAGCCAGTACTTTCCGCAGAGGATGCCATGACCCAGCCCCACCAGAACCACGACGACGACGAAGCCCCGGAGAACCCGGAACCGGCTCCGCAAGACGAGCTGGATGCCTCGGAGACCGGAACAGGCCCTGCGGCAGGGGAACCGGGCGAGGACCTGAAGCCGGCAGGTGCCGGCCACGGAGCCGCCGACCTACCGGATCTCTCCGATTGGCAGCCGGTGCAGCACGACGACGAAACAGCAGCAACGGAAACTTCCCAGGCCCGCCCGCAAGCCCACGGGGTCGTCATCCCCGCAGCGCCGACGCACCAGCCAGAGCCGAAGACCGACAGCGCCGAGGCGGCCGACGACTACCCGGCCACCGGCCAGGACACCGCCACGACCACCGCGGACGTCGGATCCGGAAGCGACCAGACCACGCAGGCAGCGGCACCCGAAAGCGCCTCGCAACTAACGGCTGACCGGCTCCTTGAACCCCGGAACCGCGAACCCGTGGGCGGCTGGCGTCGCCTGCTGTTCCGCGCCTCGCTGGGCAAGGTCAACGTCGGCGATTCCGACGCCGTGCGGATCCGCCGGCAAATGCACCACCGGATTTCCGCCTCGCTGCCGGGAACCACCCGCTACGTCCCCGTCCTCTCACGGAAGGGAGGCGTCGGTAAGACCACCGTAACCACCCTGCTGGGCATGGCGCTGGCCCAGATTCGTGAGGACCGGATCATCGCCCTGGACGCCAACCCCGACCGCGGCACGCTCAGCGACCGCTCACCGGGCAAATCGGAGTTCACCGCCCGGAACCTGGTCCAACACCGTTTCAGCGTGGACACCTTCGCCAAGCTCTCCTCCTACGCAGCCCGGGAGGGTTCGCGTCTGCATGTGTTGGCCTCGGATACCGATCCGCGGGTGGCCGAAGCATTCGATGACGCCGACTACCGTGCCGTCACCGATCTGCTTTCGAAGTACTACTCCATCGTGCTCACCGATTCCGGGACCGGGATGGTCCACACCGTCATGAAGGGCACCTTGGAAAAGGCCGATGCCGTCGTCTTGGTTTCCGGTGCCAGTGTCGACGAAGCAAGGTTGGCTTCCGAGACGCTGTCCTGGCTGGAGGCGCATGGACGCACCGAGCTGGCGAAGAACGCGATCGTGGTCATCAACCAGTCCTCCGGAACAGGTCGCGGCGTGAACGTGGAAGAGATCGAATCGCATTTCCGTTCCCGGGTGGCCACCGTCGTCCGCCTGCCGCACGATCCGCATCTGGCCGAGGGCTCCCGGGTCTCCTTGGACCGGCTGAAGCCGGGCACACGGGACGCGGTCATGGAGCTGGCTGCCTTGGTCGTCGACGAGCTGAAGGGCTGAATCTTTTGACCCACTACGATCTCGCCATCGTCGGATCCGGCTCCGGCAACTCACTGATCACCGGTTATTGGGACGACCAGAAGGTCGCCATCATCGATGCCGGGATCTTTGGTGGAACCTGCCTGAACGTGGGGTGCATCCCCACGAAGATGTTCGTGTATCCGGCCACCCTGGCCGCCTCCACCGCGCAGGCAGCCCGGCTCGGCGTCGACCTGGAACACCGCGGCACCGACTGGCCGGGGATCCGGGACAGGATCTTCGGGAGGATCGATGCCATCTCGGCCGACGGTCTGCGTTACCGGGACCAGGAACTCGAGAACGTGGACGTCTACACCGAAACGGTACGCCTGAGGGACCCCCACACGCTGGTCACCGAATCCGGACAGGTCATCACCGCCGACCAGGTCGTCCTGGCCTCGGGGTCCCGTGCCGTGCTGCCTGACGTTCCCGGTGTCGAGCTACCCCAGGTCCACACCTCCGATACCGTCATGCGTCTGGAGGCGCTGCCGGAACGGGTGCTGATTGTTGGTGGTGGCTTCATTGCCGCCGAATTCGCCCATGTCTTCCACGGTTTGGGTTCCGAGGTCATTCAGGTCAACCGTTCCTCGGCTTTGTTGCGCCATCACGATGAGGAGATCTCCAGGAGGTTCACACGGGCCGCGGGGCAACGCTGGACGCTGAAGCTGGATCATGCACTCAGCGCTGTCACCGAGAACGACGACGGAAGCGTCACCGGGCATTTCGAGACCGCAGACGGGCCCGTCGAGGTGAGGGCCGACGTCGTGCTGATGGCCACGGGCCGGGTGCCGAACTCGGACCGGCTCCACGCGGAGGCTGCCGGATTGGACCTCGAACCCGATGGCCGCCTGGCGGTGGACGAGTACCAGCGCGTGCTCTCCGGCGGGCAGGCCGTGCCCGGATGCTATGCCTTGGGTGATGCCTCCAATGAATACCAGCTCAAACATGTCGCCAACCGCGAGGCACGGGTGGTGACCCATAACCTCGAACATCCCACGAACCTTCGCTCCACCGACCGTTCGTTCGTCCCGGCGGCGGTTTTCACCGATCCGCAGATTGCCGCGGTGGGTCTCACCGCCGAACAGGCCCGGGCCCAAGCGCAGGACCCCGAGGACGTCGTGACCGTCGTGCAGGATTATGGCTCCACTGCCTACGGGTGGGCGATGGAAGACCAGGAAGGCCTTGTCAAGCTGGTCGCCTCCCGTTCCACGGGTCTGCTGCTCGGCGCCCATGTGATGGGCCACGAGGCCTCGATCCTCATCCAACCACTGATCCAGGCCATGGCCACGGGGCTCGGGGTGATCGAGATGGCGCGGCGTCCGTTCTGGATCCACCCCGCGCTGACCGAGGTCGTGGAGAATGCCCTCTTGGGTCTGGACCTGCCGTTTGGCCAGGACGCGCCCCTGTAGCGAAGCGACACATCGGTGCACGCAGAAAAGGCCGGGCCACGCAGCATGCGTGGCCCGGCCTTCTGGCTGAGGGCCCCGGCGTCGGCGACGGGGCCCTCAGAGGGTCAGGAAGGTTTCTTGGCTGAGTAGATCTCCTCGACGACCATTTCGAAGTCCTTGAGCACTTGGCCGCGCTTGACCTTCAACGAAGGGGTCAGGTGGCCGGAAGCCTCGGAGAAGTCCGTGGGGACGATGCGGAAGGCCTTGATGGCCTCGGCATGGGAAACCGTCTGGTTGGCCTTGTCGATGACGGCCTGGACGTTTTGACGGACCTTGGGGTGCTCGGAGGCCTGCGCCACGGTCAAAGAACCGAGCTGGTGGCGGCTCAACCAGCCGGGTAGGGCCTCTTCGTCGAGGGTGACCAAGGCCGAGATGAACGGACGGTTATCCCCGACCACCAGTGCCTGGGAGACCAGGGCATCGGCACGGATCTGGTCCTCGAGCAAGCCGGGAACCACGTTCTTCCCGCTGGCGGTCACGAGGATTTCCTTTTTGCGTCCGGTGATCTTCAGGAACCCGTCTTCGTCGAGTTCACCGATATCTCCGGTCCGGAACCAATCGCCGTCGAACGCCTCGGCCCGCAGGTCGGGACGGTTATGGTATCCGGCCATGAGGCAGACACCCTGGGTGAGGATCTCGCCGTCGTCCGCGATCTTCACCGCGTTGCCGGGCAACGGCTTGCCGACGGTGCCGATCTTTAGCTTGCTCGGGGTGTTCACGGTGATGGGGGCGGTGGTCTCGGTGAGGCCGTAGCCCTCGAGGATCATCAAACCGGCACCGTTGAAGAAGTGTCCGAGGCGTTCGCCCAGCGGGCCGCCACCGGAGACCGCGTACTGGATGCGTCCGCCCATGGCCTCGCGGATCTTCGAGAAGACGAGCTTATCGAAGAGTCCGTGGCGTAGCTTCAACGCCAGCGGCACCGAACCCTCGCCGTGGGCGCGGGAGTACTGCACTGCGGTTTTCGCCGCGGCGTGGAAGATCTTCGCCTTCACATTGCTGGCATCCTCGGCCTTGAGCATCGAGGAGTTGTAGACCTTTTCGAAGACCCGGGGGACGGCCAAAATGAAGGTGGGCTTGAAGCCCTGCAGGTCAGGCAGCAGGTTCTTGATGTCGGGGGTGTGGGCGACCTTGGCCCCACCGGCGACGGCCAGTACCGAGATGAAGCGGGCGAACACATGGGCCAGGGGCAGGAACATGATGGTCGAGGAACCCTCATGCACGCATTCGGGCAGGGCCGCCTGGGCATTGCGGGAGAGTTCCACGAAGTTCAGGTGCGTCAACTCGCAGCCCTTGGGACGCCCGGTGGTGCCCGAGGTGTAGATAATGGTTGCCACGGTCTCCAGCCCCATGGAGGAGCGGCGTGCTTCGAGTTCCTCGTCGCTGATATCGGCGCCGGCGGTGCGCAGGACGTCGAGCCCGTCTCCTTCCATTTGCCAGATATGGTCGATGTCTTCGAGCTGCTCCTGAATGGAGGCCTGACGGATCACGTTCTCGTGGTTCGGTGACTCAACGATGGCCGCCGCGGCACCGCAATCGCCGAGGATCCAGGCAACCTGGCTGGGGGAGGAGGTCTCGTAGACCGGAACGGAAATGCATCCGGCGAACCAGATCGCAAAATCGACCAGCGTCCACTCGTAGCGGGTCCGGGACATGATGCCGACCCGGGAGCCCTTCTCGAGCCCCGAGGCGATCAGGCCCTTAGCCAGGGCGCTCGCATCGTCCCTGAACTCCCGGGCCGAGACATCGATCCATCCGCCGTGACCATCGGGCCGCGAGAACAGCATCGGGTTGGTCCCGTTCGCTTTTTCCAGCACGAAATCCGTGGTGTTGGACGTCGCGGGGCTGACCACGAGCGGGGGTACGCTGAACTCTCGCACGATGTGCTCCTCTACTTCAGTAGGCTCTTCAGATTGGACATCTGACGATGGGGATCGTCATCCAAGCATAGTGTGTTGTATCACTAACCTACTCGCTAGTAACTTACGGTGCCAACATCGGGCCAGGGAAGGGAATCGCCATGGGCACGACTCGGGACGCCCACTGGGCCATCGGACTGGATATCGGCGGCACAAAAATCGCCGGGGGCATCGTCGATGAGGCAGGGAAACTCCTTCACCGCGCCCAGCATTCGACCCCCGGCTCCAGCCCCCAACAGGTCGAACAGGCGGTGGTGGACCTCGTGACCGGACTGCGTCGCTGGGCCCCCCGCGCCCCGATCGGCGTCGGGGCGGCCGGCTGGATGAATCCCGAAACGGGCACCGTGCTCTTCAGCCCGCATTTGGCCTGGCGCAATGAACCCCTGCGTGACCGGCTGGCCACCGTCCTGGGCGGCACGGTCTGCGTGGTCAACGACGCCGACGCGGCAGGCTGGGCGGAATACCGTTTTGGTGCCGGACAGGGGGAACCGAATCTGGTGTGCTTGACCCTCGGCACCGGAATCGGCGGTTCGCTGGTCGCCGGAGGGCAGCTGCGACGAGGTCGTTTTGGGTTGGCCGGCGAGTTTGGCCACCAGGTCATCCACCCCGGAGGCCACCGCTGCGAATGCGGAAACCGTGGATGCTGGGAACAATATGCTTCCGGAAACGCCCTGGGGCGTGAAGGCCGCGAACTGGCCCGGGCCAACTCCCCGGTGGCCCATACGCTGCTGGACGCGGCGGAAGGGGACGTGGAGGCCATCAACGGGGCGTTGGTGACCGAATTGGCAGCCGCGGGGGATCCTGCCTGCCAGGAGCTCATCATTGATGCCGGCCAATGGTTGGGCCTGGGACTAGCCAATCTGGCCGCGGCCTTGGATCCCGGGACCTTTGTCATCGGTGGCGGTCTGGGGTCGGCCTCCACTCGTCTGCTGGAGGAAGCCGAAACGTCGTACCGGAAGAACCTCACCGGCCGCGGGTACCGGCCCTTCGCCGACATCCGGCAGGCGGGGCTGGGGGCCGATGCCGGACTCATCGGTGCCGCCGATCTCGCCCGGCAGACCGGTTAGACCCTGGCGCCGTTATCGCCTTCCTGACGGTGCCGCGGGAGCCTGAAGGCCAGATAGCCGGCGGAAGCGACAAAGACCACGCATAAGGTCAACCAGACCCCCATCGGGGCCGAACGCCACAGGATGGCCAAGAGCAAGAGGGCGATCGGTGCCCCTGCGGCACAGGTCCAGGCCAGGACCGTCAGCGGATTTCCCGAGCCCAAGGCCGGAGGATCCTCCGGCGTCCAGTCCTCCTCGGGCTCCTCGAGCAGTTCGTAATCGCGCGGCCCTCCGGCTGGCCGGAGCACAGGGACCGGTTCATCGAGAGGCTCCGGTTCCGGGGCCGGCGAAGCGGTCGCCTCGGTGTCCGGATCGATATCCACACCGACGTCATCGAGCCGGCTGACCAGATCCTGCCAGGCGGCCTCGTCGGCGGCCCGATCGCGGGGGGAGCGCGAGTTGTCCTCAGCCATGAGCATGGCCTCCCAGGGCGTCGAAGAAGGCGAGTGAGCCGTCGAAGATCGCTGCGGCGTCGTAATCAAGGGTCGCGACATGCAGACTACGTTCCAGATACCTCAGCTGCAGCCGCGGCACCCCGGAAGGGTGCATGCCCACCAATTCGCGTCGCAGGACATTCAAACCCGCCTCGGAAACGATATGGTCCACCACCGAGCGGAAAACGAACACCGGGGCTTCGATGGCGCTGAGGTTCTTCCGCGTCGCGTGGATGAGCTGCCGTAGTTCGTGCACCGCGGCCACCGGGGTCCGCGGGTAGGCGCCCTCATCCTGGCCGGGACGGGCAATGTCGTTGGCGATGGCGGGGACCGAGGGGATGAAGTGTTTCAGAACCCCGGTCAGTGCCGCGGTCCGGTCCACCATGCTCAGGGCCGGGTTAACCAGGGCGAGCCCTGCCGGTTTCCGAGTGATTCCCAAGTGCAGGGCCAGCGTCCCGCCCATGGACAGACCCACGACGAAAACCTTGCGGTGTGAAGCGGCCAGCAGATCGAATTCGGCCTCGACGGCGGCTGTCCAGGCGGAGCGGGGGGTCCTGGCCAGGTCCTGCCACGTGCTCCCATGCCCGGGCAGAACCGGAAGGGAGACCGTATAGCCGCCCATCAGGAGGGCGTCGGCCCAGGGGCGCATACTGCGCGGGCTGGACGTAAAACCGTGGATCACCAAGACCGCATCGCCGTTGCCACCACGGACCCGGAAGCCTTCGGACGCGTCGGATGGGGCCGTTGCCGAGAATTCCATAGCGCTCCCAAGCAGGCCGGGGATCGTGCCCCGGGGTGAATATGTGCCTAGAGTAGAGCCTAACCGACATGGGGTCCGTGCGAGGCGGGCGCCCGACGACCTGCCCGGCGGAAGGCTCCCAGACGTGTTTTATTGGATCATGAAGCGGCTGCTCATTGCACCGCTGACCAACCTGCTGTTCCGGCCGTGGGTCAAGGGAATGGATAACATTCCTGCCGAAGGCGGCGCGATCCTGGCCAGCAACCACCTGTCGGTCTCCGACTCGATCTTCCTGCCCGTCGCCGTGGACCGCCCGGTCGTTTTCCTGGCCAAAATGGAGTACTTCACCGGCAAGGGAATCAAAGGCAAGCTCACCGCCCTGTTTTTCCGGCTCTCCAATCAGTTGCCGATGGACCGTTCCGGGGGTGCCGCCTCGGCGAACTCGCTGGGAGCGGGGGAGCAGGCCCTCTTGGACGGACAGCTGTTGGGCATCTACCCGGAAGGCACCCGCAGCCCCGATGGACGCCTCTACCGGGGCAAGGTCGGTGTCGCGAAGCTCGCCCTGGCCACCGGTGTTCCCGTGATCCCGGTGGCCATGATCGGCACCGATAAGGTCCAGCCGATCGGCAAGACCGTGCCGAACATCCGCAGGGTCGGGCTGATCGTGGGCGAACCACTGGACTTCTCCCGCTATGAGGGGATGGAGGAGGACCGGTTCGTCCAGCGTTCGGTCACCGACGAGATCATGTATGCGCTGATGCGGCTCTCGGGCCAGGAATACGTTGATTCCTACGCCTCGACCGTCAAGGCAAAGATCACTGCCGACCGCCTCGCGGATCGCAAGGCAGCCCGTGAGGCCCTGGCAGAGAACGCTCGCGTCCAGGTTCGTGCCACGGTGGATGCGGCCAGGAAGGAAGTCGAACACATCCGCACCCCCAAGGACGGGGCGGACGCCGCTGCTGAGGACGAGGCCCTGGCAGCGGGGGACACCACGGGGAGCGCTGAGGCGAACGACGACGATGCTCCCCTCGACACCGAACCATCCCGTGAATCCGGGGAGGAAGGCAACGCGAAACAGGCGTGACCGGCAGCTGCGCTGTCCTGCAGTCGTGCATCGGATGACCGGCTAAAACGAAACTTTACGCCGCGAATAGGGTGCCGACCCACGACCCGGATACGCTGGGCTAGTGACTGATTCGACCCAGACTTCCGCCCCGTTCCACCAGCCCATCCCCGGGCCCGCTGCCGATCCAGGCCTCGATGCCTGGCGCGAGCTCCCGATTTCTCAGCAGCCCACGTGGTCCGGCCCGGAATATACGCGCGCAGTCGACGAGCTGGCCTCCTTGCCGCCGCTGGTCTTCGCCGGTGAAGTGGACATTCTGCGCGAACGACTGGCCGCCGCGGCCCAGGGCCATGCCTTCCTGCTGCAGGGTGGGGACTGCGCCGAAACGTTTGCCGCGGCAACCGCCGATCGCATCAGTGCTCGGGTGAAGACGATCCTGCAGATGGCCGTCGTGCTGACCTACGGCGCCTCGATGCCCGTCGTGAAAATGGGGCGTATGGCCGGTCAGTTCGCCAAACCGCGCTCCTCGGATTCGGAAACCCGTGAGGGTGTCACGCTGCCGGCGTTCCGCGGCGATATCGTCAACGGCTTCGATTTCACCCCCGAGTCCCGGCGGCACGACCCGGCCCGCATGGTCAAGGCCTACAACACCTCGGCCGCCACCTTGAATCTGATTCGCGCCTTCACCCAGGGTGGCTTCGCCGACCTGCGCAGCGTGCATCACTGGAATAAGGGCTTCCGCGCCAACCCGGCGCATAGCCAGTACGAGTCCTTGGCCGCGGAAATCGACCGTGCCGTCCGGTTCATGGACGCCTGCGGTGCCGACTTCGAGGCCCTGAAGACCACCGAGTTCTTCGCCAGCCATGAGGCGCTGCTGTTGGATTACGAGCGAGCGCTGACCCGCACGGATTCCCGCACCGGCCAGCCCTACGACACCTCAGGGCACTTCCTCTGGATTGGTGAGCGGACCCGGCAGCTGGACAGCGCCCACGTTGATTTCCTCTCCCGGGTACGCAACCCGTTGGGTGTGAAGCTCGGCCCGAACACGACGCCCGAGGATGCCTTGGCCCTGGTGGAGAAGCTGGACCCGAACCGTGAACCGGGCCGGCTGACCTTCATCACCCGTATGGGAGCGAAGAACATCCGCGAGAAACTGCCGGATCTGGTGGAGAAGGTCACCGCCTCGGGTGCCCAGGTCCTCTGGGTCACCGACCCGATGCATGGCAACACGGTAACCAGCGAGAACGGCTACAAGACCCGGAAGTTCGACGACGTCATGGACGAGGTGCGTGGCTTCTTCGACGTGCACAACTCCTTGGGTACCTACGCCGGCGGGCTGCATGTGGAGATGACCGGTGACGACGTGGCCGAGTGCCTCGGCGGTGCCGACCCGATTCGTGCCGACCAGTTCGACGACCTCTACGAGTCCGTGTGCGATCCGCGGCTGAACCACCGTCAGTCCTTGGAGATGGCCTTCCTCGTCGCCGGCGCCTTGGCCGAGCGGAAGCCGCGCAACGACTGATCCACCGACCGCATCGAATACTGATGGCCACGCCCGGGAAAAACCCTGGACGTGGCCATCATTTTTGTGTGTGGATACCGACCGGGAGTGCCTCAGACGACGCCCAGTGTCACGGTCGAGCCCTCGGGTAGTTCGCCGGAGGACGGGTCTTGGGTGGCCACCGTGCCGAAGATGATGCCGAAGCTGCCCTCGTTGATTTCGACCTCGAAACCCGCGTCCTTGAGGATCTTCTTGGCTTTCTCCACCTGCTTGCCGCGCACCCCCGGAACCTCGACCATCCGTGGTCCCTTGGAAACGACGAAACTGACGGTCGTTCCCCGTTTGGCCTTGCCCGAGGCCGGCTCCTGCGAAATGACCATTCCCTTTTCGACGTTCTTGTCGAATTCCGTACCTGACTTCTTCGGATCCAGCCCCGCGTCCTTCAACGTCGCCGCGGCATCCTTCTCCGACCGACCGGTGACATCGGGTACCTTCACCGGGGCGCGGCCACGGGACACCACGTAGGAGACCTTGGTCCCCCGGCGCACTTCCGCTTCCGGCTTCGGCTTCTGCGAAACAATCTGCCCGGCGGCAATGGATTCGTCATACTCCTTCGTGGCCTTCCCCGCTTCGACCTGGGCACCTTTGAGGGCCTTCTGGGCGGCGGGTTCCTCCAGACCGACGACATTGGGGACGGCAAAAAGCTCCGGACCTTTGGAGATCAGGAGCTCAACTGATTGGTACCGGCGGATGGTGGTCCCCGCCTCCGGTTCGGAACCGACCACCAGACCTTTCTTGATCTCGTCGTCGAAGACCTGGGTCGAACTGGACGAAACGCGGCCCGCTTCTAGGGCCTGCTGGGCGGAGGCAGCCGATTGGCCACTCAGTTGTGGAATCTGTACCGGGGACCCCGGCCCCATACCGAAGAACCAGGCACCGGTTGCCACCAGGGCGGTGACGAGAAAGAGCACGATGGCCAGGATCCAACCGCGTCGTCGCGAAGAGGGGGATGCGAGGCTTTCGCGGGGCCTTTGCGCTTCGCGGGCCCACTGCCGACGGGAGTTCTTGGCCTCCTTGCGGGCCTGGCGTTCGCGGGCCCGCGGTGAGAGGCCGCTCGCGCCTGAGCGTGGATCCTCTGAGGCCAGGGGCAGCCCCGTGAGCTCCCCGGTGTCGGTGTGGTCGTTGTAGCGGGGGAGTGCCTGAGTGGCCCCGGCGGGTGTCGAAATGACGCTGGTGGCGTTATCGGGGGCCCCGATCACCTCGGTCGCTCCGGCGGACCGATCGGAGCCGGAAATGGCCTCGGTCGCTTCCGTTTGGCCACCAGTCGAGGGCAGGGGCACCGGAGACCCGATGGCTTCGGTAGCGTCCACACCACGCCCCGAACCGGCACTTTCAGGGTCGACGCTCGGGGAATCAAGTTCCGCATCAGTGAGGGTCCGTCGGATCTGCCGGATCTCTCCCAACAACGCCTCAGCGTCTTGGGGGCGTTCCTCAGGGTCCTTGCGGGTACAGAACTCCACGAGCTCATCGAGGTCGGCGGCCAGACCCGGCAGGACGAGCGAGGGGGCTGGCACGTCATTGGAGACATGCTGATAGGCGACGGCAATGGGGGCATCGGCTACGAAGGGCTGGTCCCCGGTGAGCATCTCGTACAACATGATGCCCAACGCGTAGATGTCACTACGGGCGTCAGCGGGGGCGCCGGTGACGAGTTCAGGGGAGACGTAGGCAACCGTGCCAATGAGGTTTCCGGTAGACGTCTGGTTCGTCGCCGCGCGGGCCAGTCCGAAATCGGCAAGTTTGATCTGGCCGGAATTCGACAGCAGGACGTTTTCGGGTTTGATATCCCGGTGGACCAATCCTGCAGCATGTGCCGCGGCGAGACCCTCGACGACGGCATCCAATAGCGCCAAGGCCTGGCGGGGTGCCATGCGCCCCTGGGTCTTGAGTAGGTCGCGCAGGGTATGCCCGTTGACGAGCTCCATGGCCAGATAGGCCGTGTGTCCGTCGACGCCAGTATCTAGGACACCGACGATATGCGGGTGGGAGAAACCGGCGGCGGTGATGGCCTCGGTTCGGAAACGCTCGACCAGCAGCGGGTCCTCGGCGAGGTGCGGGTGCAGGATCTTCAGGGCCACATTGCGCTCGAGGCGGATGTCGGTGGCCAGATAGACAGTGGACATGCCGCCGACGGCCAGGCGCTCGATAATGCGATAGCGGCCGTCGATCATCGTGTCCCTGTCGGGACTGGCTCCATGTTCACTCACCCCACGATGGTAGCCAAAACCGGACGTCATTCCGTGGACATCCGCCCGGGGGAGGCGGAATCGTTGGACCAGCAGAAGTCCTTAACGAGCCGGAGGGAGCGAATCCGTGGATTCGCTCCCTCCGAACGGCTAGAGGTTCTGTCTCGCTATGATGCGCGGCGGGCCCGGGCTGCGCGACGCTTCAGGGCGCGACGCTCGTCTTCGCTCATGCCACCCCACACACCGGCGTCCTGACCGGATTCGATGGCCCACTGAAGGCAGGTGTCGATGACCGGGCACCGGCGGCAGACGCTCTTGGCCTCTTCGATCTGGAGCAATGCTGGCCCGGTATTCCCCACGGGGAAGAACAATTCGGGGTCTTTGTCCAGGCAGGCTGCGCGACTACGCCAATCCATGCTTTGTGATGCTCCTTGGGATAGGTTTCGGGGGACGACCCACTACGGCCAATCCGAAAAGTGGGGCGGTGGCAGCACAAAAGAGAGCACTCAAGAATGCTCCCGTTCACCTGCCCCATAAGATTGTCATGTTACTTGTGTGTAAACAAGGGTTGGACGGCAACTAATCGCTTCCCGACACTGAGGCTTTTCTCACTCGCCCGAACCCTTGCGGCCTAGCATTTCCCATGTCATGGCCCGCTCCCCGGTGCCGTGGGGATCATGATGTGGTTGGGGCGGTGTGACTCGTCGAGTAGATTCTAGGGGTGAGTTCCCCGAGTTCCCCCTCTTTTCCTCCCCACGATCCGGCACCTGTGCGACGGCGTCCGCCATCGATTATCGCGGTCTCAGCGTTGCTGCTGCTGGAGGCCGTTGCTGCATTGGCCGCGGCGGCCTGGTATGCCACATCGTTGGGTGAATCGGGTCCCCTATCGATGGGTGGGCGGATCTTCATGCTCGTCCTGATTCTCGGAGCCACGGCATGGCAAACCAATGTGGGTATTCAGGTGTTCAAGGGACATGCATGGACCCGTGCCGCCGCCGTGGTTTGGCAGATCTTCCAAGTGATCTTTGCTGTTTCCTTCCTCGGGGGAGGGGGCTGGAGCCTGGCACTCGGGATCGCGCTGTTGATTCCTTCCGCAGCGATCATCCTGCTGATTTTCGATCCGAAAGCCACGGCCTTCTTCGGGGATCGCGCCCCACAAAACTAGTCTTTGGGACCATCCCCGACACCCAATAATGCGCACTGAACCTGGGCCAACGTTCCGTCTCGCATCACGAGGGCCCGGCCCGGCTGGCACCGTTGATGCGGCCGGAATCTCCATCCGGGGAAATCGCCGTCACTTGCTTGTCGGGGGTTAAGCAGAAGCATCGCAGCGGCTGGCAGCATTCGTGCGGCCGGAGGGAGTCGGACCAATCCGACTCGTTCAGGTGAAGCCGACATGACGACGTGGGTACCCGAACGAATGAGTGCATCCACATGGGTCAGCTCGGAGTCCGTCAGTTCCAGAACGTCGTCGAGTAACAACAACCCTGGTTCGTCAGTGAGCTGGTCCATGGAGTAACGGATATCGAACTCGGGCCCCAACTGGGCGGCGATGAGTCCGAGAAGATTCGATTTTCCCGTCCCCGTACCACCGAGGATGAGGCCCACACGACCCGGCGCCCAGCTCCAGGTGCGGTGATCCGGCGCCAAGAGACCGATCGGATACCGGCCCAGCCCGGAACTGATGCTCGGCACTTGATCGGCTCTGACCTGTGAAGGCAGGGCATGGCAGGTCCTTTGTGGCAGGGCAGTCGGCGGTCCCGGGGCGTAGATGGTCGACGCAACTGGAGTACGGAGTTGTACAACGACTCCCTGCTCCTCGGTGATGGGGGATGTCCATACGGCTCGCCCGGGGTAGGGACCGGTGTTCTTGAGCTTTGGCCAACCCATCACGGTTTCCTGGCCCAGACCGAACCTGAGGTAAATCCGGTGATCCGCCAAGGAGTGGAATCGTGACGAGGTCAGATCTCGGTCGCCGGTGACGATGATGCACGTGTTTTCTCGTTCTGTCCTTCGGGCCAGTGCGGCTAGCCGGTCATCGAGGGCGGCGAACTCCGAGGCCCCCAGCTCAGCGGACCAAACCGCCAGGCCACTGACGAGCAGGATTCGGGTTGCTGTCTGTTCCTCGACCGCATCCGGTGCTGCTTCGAAGACGTCGAGGAGTTCGTGGACTCGCTCAGGTTCTCCACAGGAGACGAAGCCCGCTACTCGGGGACTCCCGGCAGCCGCACCGAAATGCCCTGCCCCGTCCAGGACATAGATGTGACGTTCCTGTTCCGCTTGAATGAGGCTGTCAAACACCCCGAGGAGCGTAGCCGCCGCCGAACTTGCTGGACCAGCGATGACCGCCACACGTCTTTGAAGTTCTGGAGTCAACCAGAGCGGCGTCAGACGTTGACGCTGGATATCGTCAATCAGACCCAACGCGATGGACCCCTTGGGTTGGTGGATGCGGAAACGACGAGGGATGGAGTGAAGCTCGTTCGGTAGCGGTGCAGCGAACGATGTCACTGGGGAAGGGGGATCTGGAACATCTGCGGTCTCTCGACTCAGAACTGCGGCAGGCGAGGAATCCGCCGGCGGCGTGCCATGGATCGTTGCTACCAGGCGGCAGTCCTGGAAACTTGGGCCGATTTCCTGCACCTTCCAGGCCGGCGCGTTCTGTTCAAGAGGAAGGGCACGAAATGGCACGGGTGGATCGCCCGCTCGACGCATGAAACCGAGCCCAGGGCTGGATGCCGAGAGCTCGGCGGCCGCTGAGGTGCCGAGAAGCTCATTCGATTCGAGTGGACTGAGCAGGCGTAGGGTGATGATGGTGTTGATGTTGGCGCGCATGGACGGTGTGACGACTCCCTGCGGGCGTTGCGTAGCAAGCAGCAGATGCACTCCAAGGGACCGTCCGACCGTTGCGATACGTATGAGCTCCGGAACTGCGTCTGGCAGTTCGTCGCTCAGGACACGAAGCTCATCGACCATGACCAGGAGGCGAGGAAGTGGTTGAGCTGCAGAGGCGGCACGGCTTCGATAACCTGCATAGTCTTCGGCATTGGCCTCCCTGAACAGCGATTCCCGTCGCTGTAGTTCAACTCGTAGGCTACCGAGGACCCGCTCGCTGGATTCGGCGTTGAGATCAGTCACCAGATTTTGACAGTGCGGTGTTTCTGCGAACGGGCCCAGTGCTGATCCACCTTTGAAATCCAATAGGAGCAGCGATAACTGATCAGGACCGTAGCGGCAGACCAGATCCATGGTTATCGCTTTGAGGAGTTCGGACTTTCCCGAACCGGTGGTCCCCGTGATGAGGACATGTGGGCCGTCGCCGACGAAGTCCAAAGACACCGGGATCCCCTCCCAGTTGCCAAATTGAGTCTGAAGGGAGTCGGCGGAGGAGCCCTGCCAGACCGGGCCGAGGTCCGCGAGGTTGCGTCGTGGCGCCTGGAAAGCACGATCGAGGCTGGTACTTCGAGCCCTAGAAAACTCCAGCTCATGTAGTCCTGCCGTGCATGCCGCGGCAAGCGTTGGGGAAGAGATGCCATCCACCGCCATGAGGACTAGGTCCTCCGCACGGCTCAAGGTGGACTTGGTGACGTCAAGATTCCAGTCGGCTCTCGCATCGGATGTGGGGACGGCGAGAATCAAGGCTGGCGGAGGCCAGCTGCTGTCGATATTGCGAATCGCTGTAACGAGGCGTTCGGTGCAGGAAACCCCAAACATGACCAGCACGACGGATGATGCGCACAGGGTGGGCAAGAGCGGTATTGC
Organism: Glutamicibacter sp. BW78; assembly: GCF_002332245.1. Lineage (NCBI taxonomy): Bacteria > Bacillati > Actinomycetota > Actinomycetes > Micrococcales > Micrococcaceae > Glutamicibacter > Glutamicibacter sp. BW78. Next base: position 16,091 of record NZ_NRGU01000014.1, on the reverse strand, counting down.
TTCATCGACGTCATTGCAGGCACGGACGCAAGGCAGGAAACGAACCTCGGTAGGGAGACAGTCGCCCCTGCCGACGATCAATAAAGTGGAACCGGTGAGGGAGCAAGCGTAGGAGAGCTGGATGACCGACGATCGCAGGACCGGACCGAGACTCGGCTCCGAGCCAGACAGGATTCCTAGTTCACCTGGTGAAACCGTGATGATGACGGGACCGTCAACGGATTGCACCTGTGGTCCCCGTTCGGATGGAGGCTCGAGAACGACCGGAGGGGCCACTTTTCCTGAACCGAGCCTCAAGGGGTGGGAAACCCCCGATGTACGCCGTGGTGGCTTGGCCGCTCGGGTCTCCACCATGGCCTGAAGAATTTGGAGCCCGACGGGAGGGACCGTGTGTTCCAAGGTGTGGATCCGCTGGGTCACGATACTGCGGATGCGGCGGCGTAATCGTCGACGGGCAATCAACTCGATGCCGGCGGGGACGCCACCGGTCACGAGACCGAAAGCGCTGAAAGCTAGGAAGAACCACGACCCCAAGGTCAGTGCCAAGGCAAGGCCGATAATCAGGGGAAGACCAGCTGTAGCGATCATCAGCCATGGTCGACTGCCGGAAGCGGGCCGGGATATGTGCGTTGGAGGAGGCGGCCAGAGGACTCGGCGATCATGCGTGGACAGTTCCATGCCGTCGGCTTGGATGGATAAAACGCGGAAGGTCGTGTCGCCCAAGGAGAACTCGTCGTCTGCACCAAGCAAGCGCCTTTTCGGGTGTGGAGCAGCTCGGTCGGTTACGGCTGTTCCGGGGATCTCCAGGAGTGTGATGGACGTCTTGTCAACGATGATGTCAGCATGATGACGGGAAAGCGCAGGATCCGAAGTAGATAGGTCACAGTCGCCGCGGCCAATGGAATACCTTCCGCGGGTGAGAAGCAGGTACGGGCCGCAATCTGGCCCTTTGATGGCGACAAGCCAGATTTCGGAAGTTGATGCTGGGGGCTTACGTGGGCGCCTGAACGGTGTGAGGGTCAACGTACCTGTCGGAGGTAGGTGATCCAACTGCTGCAGTCGTGTTCCACCAGCCGCCCAGAGCTCTGTGTAGCCCAACTCGGCCAGCGCGTCTCCAAGCGCAGCTCCCGAGAGGCCCCCGGGACCGGTGACCTCCAAAGAGGTCGTTGGGGCGGCGTCGAATGAGCCCCGTGGCCTTTGCACAACGGTGACGTGAAGTGTCATCTAGAGGCCTCTTCCGCTCAATGATCCCCGGCTCAAGGTCACGCTAACCCTGATTCTCCGATGAAGGAGGTACTAGCCGAATGTTGTGGACAACGTGGACACGGGCTATCCACACAGGGACCTACAACTCTTGTTTGGGTTATGACGTGTGGGTAATGTCACAAGAGCTGTCCCAGTTGCGGACACCACGGGTATCGACTCCTGTGCCCAGAACTTTGCACGGGAGATGCAAATGGATGGACAACGTTTCATCGAAGACGAGGTACGCGAGCATGTTCGACGTCGCGGCCTAGACCCTTCCGAGAACGTCGCTGAGATCCGGCGCATAGTCGGCGCAGCAGTGCGTGATTATGATGAGCGCTCGTTGTTGGAGGGGCTACCCCGTCTCGGAGGTCTTGAGGAAACAGGCCGCTCGGTCTTTGATGCCATCGCCGGCTTCGGACCGTTGCAGCCGTTGTTGGATGACCCGGAGGTTGAGGAGATTTGGATCAACTCCCCTTCGGAAGTCTTTGCGGCGCGTGGCGGCAGTTCGGAGTTGACGTCTATTCGATTGGACGACGAACAGGTACGAATCCTGGTGGAGCGCATGCTGAAGACTTCCGGGCGTCGCTTGGATCTGTCCACGCCTTTTGTTGATGCCGCTCTCCCGGACGGTTCTCGGCTGCATGTGGTCATCCCGGATATCACCAGAAAATACTGGTCCGTGAACATCAGGAAGTTCATTGCTAGGGCCTCTCGTCTGGACCATCTGGTTGAGCTGGGGTCCCTGAGTCGGCAGGCCGCTGACTATTTGCACGCGGCCGTAGGGGCCGGACTCAATCTTCTAGTTTCCGGAGCGACCCAAGCGGGCAAAACAACTCTGCTGAACTGCTTGTCATCCGGGATTGGATCTCGCGAGCGAGTCATCACCGTCGAGGAAATCTTTGAGCTCAAGATCCCGCTCCGTGATGTCGTAGCTATGCAGTGCCGTCAGTCGAATCTGGAAGGTCACGGCCAAATCGATCTGCGCCGCATCGTCAAGGAAGCCTTACGTATGCGTCCCGACAGGATCATCGTCGGGGAAGTCCGTGAAGCGGAAGCATTGGACATGCTGATCGCGATGAATGCCGGACTACCCGAGATGCGCAGAGTCACGCTGAGATATAATCGACGCCATGACTACTCGCGCCGCAATTTACACTCGCATCTCGCAGGATCGATCTGGGGAGGGTCTCGGCGTCGAACGGCAAGAGGAAGCCTGTCGAAAGTATGCCGCTGACCATGGCTTCGATGTCGTCCGGCACTTCAGCGATAACAGCACCTCGGCCTACTCGGGCCGGTCACGGCCTGACTACTCCGAAATGCTCGCGGCGATCACGTCCGGCGACATCGACGCGGTCGTCGTCTGGCGTATGGATCGACTGCATCGTCTGCCCATCGAGCTAGAGGAATACGCAGCCGTATGCACAACCCGTAAGGGTGGTAAAGCTGTCTACACCTACGCGGTTTCAGACGGGGGCGAGATAAACCTTGCCAGCGCGGACGGACTTCTGCGCGCCGGGATCATGGGGCAGGTTGCCCGGTTCGAGTCGGCGACTAAGGCCGAACGGGCAAGGGCCAAGGCGGCGCAGAAAGCGGCGGCGGGGGAGTGGACCGGGGGCATTCGCCCGTTCGGCTGGACGGTAGAGGACAAGCTCACCGTCCTGCACCCGGAGGAGGCGGCGGCGCTAACCGCCGCCCATCACGACATCCTCGCTGCTCATTCTCTTGGGACCATTGCGCGCCGCTGGAATGACCCCGACCGGCAGGGCGGGGCCCTGCCGACAGTCACCGGCAAGAGGTGGACGGCGACGCAGGTTAGGCAAGTCCTGTTGCGGCCCCGTAACGCTGGCTTGTACGTCTTCCACGGCGACGTGCTGAACCGCGATACGATACCCGCCGTTGTCTCCGAGGACATATGGCGTGCCGTCGTCACGCTCCTGAGCGATCCGGGCCGACGCAAGGGGGATACCAATAAGGCGACGCACCTCCTCGGCGGGATCGCACAATGCCATTGCGGTCGCCCGGTCTCGACGGGACGCGCCTACGCCCGTGCCGACAAGGCGACCGGCGAGCGCAAGATGCACAAGGTCTATCGCTGTCAGGGGCACGGCCCCGGTCACGTGGCGAAGCGGCTCGGATATGTCGACGCCGTGGTTGAGCTGGCGATCCTCCGGCTTCTTGCTGAGGAGCTGCAGGCAGAGCCGACATCGCCCTCAGTGCAGGCTGAGGCGGGACGCCTCAGGCTAGAGCTGGACGCTCTGCAGGTCCGTGAGGAGGAGGGGGCAACTCTCCTTGCCGACGGCGACCTCGACGCGGCATCATGGCCACGGTTCATCGAGCGTATCCGCACGCAACGCGCCGCCCTGGAGTCTGCGCTCGCCGACCTCGGCCTCGACCGTCCTGCCGATGATCCTTTGCACCGCGCCCTAAGGGATTCCGGCGACCTCCTCGACCGCTTCACCGCTTGGCAAGCCCTGTCGATTGACGAACGCCGGGACTTTGTTCGCTCGCACTTCCATGTGGTGCTACATCGGCACACGACGGGCACCTCCCGCGTCTTCGATCCCGACACGGTGAGCGTCCATCGCAAGTCCCGCGCCGAAGCTCGCAGGGTCTTTACAGGCGAGGAGCTGGCGACGCTGGAGCGCACGGGCAAGGGGGAGAGTTGGGAGGCCGTGCGCATGGTGCGCATGCTCTCCCGTGACTTCGACCAGAAGGGGCGCAATCGCATCGTGTATATCGAGCTGCCTCGACTCGTACCAGAACTGATTTCAGCGGAAGCGAAAGAGATTGCCCGACAACGAAGCCGTGACGTAGACAGGGCAATATTCGGGCCTCAGAGGGCTGGAACGATCTGATAGTTGTCTCCAGACACAGCAATGCCCGGGCCTCCCGGCCCGGGCTTCCCTGTCTGCCCTGCCTACATTGCGAGATACCGATACAGCGTGGAGACACTCACCCCCAGCGCGTCCGCTATTTCCTTTGGAGCCATGACGTTAGCGGCGTGCATCTTCTTTGCTTTGGCCACCTTTTCGTCGCTGTCCAGTTTGCGGGGCCGGCCACCCTGCCGGCCGCGTGCCTTTGCTGCCGTCAGTCCTACGTTGGTCCGCTCCCGGATTACGTCGCGCTCATACTCTGCCAGCGCTCCGAAGATGTTGAGCATGAGCTTGCCATTGCTTGTGGTCGTGTCGATGCTCGTGTTGTCCAGCGCGCGGAACTCGACGCCGCGCTCGCCTAGGTCTTTCACCAGCTCAATCAGGTTTGCAAGCGACCGCCCCAGCCTGTCCAGCTTGGCGACGATGAGTACGTCGCCCTCCCGTAGAGACGCGATGCACTTGTCGAGTGCTGGCCTAGTTGCCTTTGCGCCGCTGACCCCGTGATCCTCGAACAGGTAGCGCGGGTCATCCTTGACCCCTGCCGCTATCAGCGCGTCACGCTGACCGTCCGTGTTCTGGTCTGTGGTGCTGACCCGTGCGTATCCGATAAGTGCCATGATGTCCGCCCCTCAAATAGTCGTCTTGAAATCAACCGATTGAAAATAGATTACGGGACGAGTTTCAGGAATGCAACTTCCTTATGTTCTCGGGGGTGTCCCTCACCACCGCCGGCCAATGCCGGCACTGTCACCAAACGATCGTTTACTGAGAACCGCCTACTTCGGTAGCGAGACCTCTTGCCCGGGTCAGCTCGGCGGGCAGTTCATACTCACTGCGGATCAGGTGTCGCACGAACGAGCTGAGCGCTTTCGCTTCTTCGGTGGTCACCTCGTCATAGTCTTCGGGGTGAGCCCCTTCGTTGCCAAGCTGATTCAGGTGGTCGGCCCAATCCCACAGTGATGGGTGGAGGTCTCCGTCGGACTTCATGTGCTTTAGTGCTGTTTTTAGGTGTCGTTCTGCCTTAGCAGCTTCCGAGCCTTTGTCTTTCACATAGAGGCTGAGCGCTGATCGAAACATGACTGCAGCTGATCGGTTGGCCTGGATGGCCAGACAACGCATGCCTTCTACATAGGCTGAAGCCACCCGTTCATCGACTTCGGGATCGAGGCCAGAGGCGCCGGGTGTGGGCCACCACATCACGCCTCTATCCTCTCCATCCACCACAACAAGGACGACACGTTGGCAGCCCATACAAGTCAGGGGACTCGCGCGGTGGTCCTTGCCTTTACCCCAATCATCGTTCAAGTCCCACATGGGGTGCATGGTCCGAAAATTTGAAACACGCCCACACCAAGGACATGGTCCCGACGGATCTTTAGGAGTAGGAAGAGTGTCCGGGTTTCCGTTGCGCATGTTGTCCTCCGTGTTGGCGGCCAGACTGAACTTTGGCCTTCTGCGATTTCTTTGTAGGGAGTAGCCCGCCGTCGGCTGCTGCTACCGAACCATGCATTCCCACTCTGAGTCTGCATTGTTATGCTGGCGGCTTTTGAGAGACTGTGGGGGATCACCATGAGAGAAAGCTTCGTGACACAAGTAGCGACCCCGTTGGTGGGCTTGGTGAGTCTTGGAAGTCAAAGGTTGAACCCCGTATGCAATGCAGGATTCAACCTGTTTGTTGTTGACGTAGTGAAAACGATGGGAGCATCCCTGGCTCCATTAGCCAGCGCCGTCTCTATTACCCTTAACCAGCAGAGTCTACTTGTCCTATTTGCCATCCGATGACTTCGGACTTGCGTATACGCAAACGAGGAACGTTGACTCGAGTTGAACCGGAAATGACAACCACGTCTCTAAGGTGAAGAAATGCGACGACGTCATCCTGGACTTCGGCGGCCTTACGATGGTCGGGGAGCTTCTCGAATTCCTCGTCAGTCACCGGTTCGCGTTCATCTGGATCAAAGCTGGACAAATCCTGACCTGGAATCGTGGCGTCTGCCCAGGTCTTGAAGTTGATTACTTTCCCTGTAATTACTCCACCAGCGGTAATGAGCACGAGACCGGTGTCGACTAATTTCGCTACGACCGACAGAAGGATGTCAGGTTCCTGGTTCAATGCGGAGGTGCGCACCTCGGGAAATGTGAGTGTCGTGTCTTCCATGAAATTCTCCTTACATGCGAGATCTTCCCTCGGTTGAAAGGGAAGACGGAAGTGGGTGGTCTGTCGTTGACTGAGGCCTTGACCAGTGCCGTGATGGTGTTAGGTATAGCTTGCTTGTGATTTCGTCCAAGCTTTTAATCGATCCTGCTTGAGGCCTGCCTACGGGGCAACTTCTAGCAACGACTCAGCTTTCTGTATTCGTTCCGAGAACGTGCCGCCACGTCCTGATGGGCAAGCCGCTTCGTATCGTTCAAGGAGCGCCAGCTCGGCAGCATAGTCCTTCCTACGGCGGTAGATGACGGCTGCACGTCTTGTGTACCCGGGAGCGGGCTCAACGCCTTCAATGCTGGCTGCTTGTTCGGCTGCATCGATGATTTCCAGGAGGAGTCCGAGGTACTCGTCTGCTTTAGGAGCTCCCGCCGAGCGCAGTGCGTTGAGAGTCGGGACAAGTTCTGTGAAGTGTTGCCCCCGGACATGGCCGGCTGAATCGGCGTCCTTCCTGCGCTGAATGGCTTGCTCCACCTCAGTGATACCGTCCAGTTTTTCGTTGTCTGTCCCATTTTGCTTCTTCCTTCGCCGCCCCAAAATTCTCATGCAGTCAGTCTATCGACTGTTTCGTAAGCTGCACGGAGGGCCCTGACACTTGTCCCGTGACGCCAGCGTCACCAGTCGCAGTGTTGCTATGCGATCCGTCAGGCACTGAACACAGCTCAGGTAGGGGGTTGCCGCTGGGACGACTTGCCTGAGGCCTTGCTTGGTGCATTCCCTCAAACTGCGGGTCGTTGGGCGGGGGGGGTATCCCCGGCGAACAGCCGCCGGCCCCTGCTTGTCTTAGCAATTTCTCTTGCCTACGGGTTCAGGGGTTTTTGTAGCAACCATTGTATTAGACCGCGGCGCCGGTGCTGGTATCAGGGCACGCAGAAGGGCGGCACCCTCGATGGATGCCGCCCTTGCCTATTGGTCGCGGGCGTCAGCCCGCGTGCAGCCTAGTTGAGGATGCCACTGTCGGACAGGATGAGCTATTAGGCGGCGGTGTCCAGCATCCTAACGTGGTGCGCCACGTCATCCACCAGCCCGAGTGCTCCCAGCTCGCGGAACTCTTCGCCGTCGATCCGAACGAACTTCCCGGAGAAGTCCTGGTCAACATACATTCCGTGTTCCTGGACAACGGGCCGCGTCCTGGTTCCGTAGGAGCTTCCCGACCTGGTCCCCGGCTCCCGGGCTTCGTCGTGGATCTCCAGCAGGGCAGCGTTGTACGCGTCGATCTCGACGATGATCTTGTCCAGCTCGGTCTTGACGTACGCGCCCAGCTCGGCGAGCCGGTCATCGGTTTGCGGTTCCCGGGTCAGTCGCTCCCGGGCACCCTTGACGAACGTCTGCACCTGCTCGCGCTCGGCGTGCGTCCGCTCCTGTTCGTAGGCTTCGCGGATCGCTCCCAGCTTCACGTTGGCCATGGCGGCGGCGGCGGGGAGCGTGGTCCACTCCTCGGTGCTGACGGTCTGGCCGTCGCGGACTCGGTAGGTCAGGGCGTCGGCGGCTTCCCGTGCGGCTCCGGCTTCGGCAATGGCAGCGTTGACTTGCAGGCGCAGCGCTTCCAGACGGTCGGCGGTGGTGGTCTTGGCGGTCTTAGTCTTGGTGCTCATGTGGTGATCCCTTTCGATCAGGTGGGGCCGTCAGGCCCCGGCGTGTAAGGCGATGACGCCTCGATGGTTGGTGGGCCTAGACCGTGAGGTCATAGGCGGTGTGCTCCTGCGTGCGGTCTTGCCGGTGGGGTAGCGGTAGGCCGTGATGGGCGGCGAACCGTTGTACCTCAGGGAGGCCCACGGCCTCCCAGTTGATCCACTCGTCGCGCCGGTATCGTCGCCGCTGGTTCTCCGAGTGGGTCACCGGCTGGAGGTGTGCCGGCGAACAGCAGGCCGGCCCTCCGAGGCACTTCGCATGGTCAAGCTCCAGCCCTTTCTTGTGGCCGCCGGCGAGCATTCCCCAGACGACTCGATGAAACAGCCATGGTGCTTTCGAGCTGCCACCCTCGGGGACGAAGTAGACATATTTCCCGTCCCTTCCGGCGGGTGGTCCCGATGCGATCCAGCAGTCGCCCTGCGCGTAAATCTGTGCGGCCAGTCCCCAGAGATTCGCGGCCTCGGTGGCGGCGTCGGGTCGGAGGTGTCCGGCCTCGTGCTCCCGGCAATAAAACACCTTGGCGTTCCCCTTGCCGTGTCGCCGGCCCCCGTCGTCCTGATGGTTTTGGCATCCGTCCCAGCGGCACCGGAGGTGTCCGCGTTCACGGTTCCACTTCTCGTAGTGGGAGCGGCACATGTGACGGCTTCGGGCGTCCCGTGTGCAGGGTTTCACCTTGCATCGGCCCTGTGTTTTGGGGCGTCCCATGGTCATGATCTGGTCCTCGTCGTATCCGTACAAATGTCGGGGCAATTCGGGGGTGTTCGGTCGTGCATCCCTGTCGGCACAGCGGGTGTAGCTGCCGGCGAGCGCCGCCCAAGGCCCCCATCGTTATTAGGGCACCGTCTCCCATAGCACCGTCTTGCAGGGCACTGGGATAACGGGGGTGACCCGGTGGAGGCCCCAGCCGAAGCCGGGGGTGTACCGTCCCTCCAGAGCGCTGCGGGTACGGGACGATGGCGGTTCATGCTGCCCGTCCGATCGCGCCCGTGTTCCCGTCTTGTTGGCCGTCGACGTGGGCAGCTACGATCCGCCACTCGTCGGCGTCCGGTTCATGGAAGCCGTGGACCCATCCGGTGCCGTCGGCTTGCCGGGTGATGGTCACGACGGGAACGGGGAGCGCGGCCAGCTTGCGCACCAGTCGATAGACCATGTTGAGGTTGGCCTCGGGCATGAGCGCCAGTAGCTCCCGGGTTTCGATGGGTTCCCCCTTGGGTGCCCTGCCCCAGAGTGTCCCGGCGTCGGCGTACTCATACGCCCGGAGTGCTTCGGGGATCGTCTCGTCAGTGGAGCGCGGCAGCGCTCCCACCAGCTCCCGGCCCCGCCGGGTCAGTCGGTAGTCCACTGCCCATCTGTTCCCCCTGGTCGATGTCGGCTCGATGAAGCCCTGCCCCTGTAGGCGGCGCTCGGCCGCGTGCAGTTCTGCCATCGTTGCCAGCCCTGCCATGGCCCGGAGGTGTCGCCGTGAGGTGTCCAGCTTGCCATCGATCATGGACCCGGCCAGCGCCCTAAGCACTGCGGCCCCGTTCGTCATCTGGTCGTTCACGCGGCCACCATCGTTGTTGTGGGTGGTTGGAAGTCGAGGGCGTACACGTCCCCCTCAGAACGTCGATGCTCTAGCCTGGCGGGGTCGCCAGCACGGCTCCTGATCCGCCCCTGCGAACGCCAGCCATTCGGTTGCTTGCTTGCGAACGCGGCGACGGTGGGCGAACACTCGACGCATGGCGGGTTCACGTCAGTGAATCCATACTGTGACCCATATGCGGCCTGCGCGGCGCACTTATGGCACAACCCCAGTTGGAGATAGTGGGTCTTGATCCTCTCCCATGTATGGGCTTGTGATGCCGTCTCCGGCGGGGCCGTCGTCTTGATGTCCTGTGTTGCCATGCTGTCGTGCTCCTCGGGTCGGAACTTAAAACAGAAACACCCCTCCGTTTGTTGGCCCGGTTGGTATGGGGCCGATCAATCAAAGGGGTGTTTCTGATTCAAGCGTTAAATTAAAGAAAAGCGCAGGCTATTCTGCGGCTATGATACAACTGTACCACACACTTGCCTGACTTGACGAATTTCTGTGAATATGTGTTGGATACCTATTCTGTCACTTTCCGGTCTTCCTGGAATGGCGAGTGTCCACGCAAACTCAGCCCGCGATGCCGTCACGAAAATCTGTACCCTTCCGTTGTTGGCTGGCGAAAATATCAACTCAAATTTCGTGCTCCCAACCGTTGCCTCCTGCATCGACCTGGTGGTCCACTGCGAGCGAAGCATGGCAGGACACCGCAGAGTTTCCGAGATCATCAAACTCGGCCGCAGAGTCGAAAACGGCATCATCGAGTCTTCTACGACCTTCAAAAGAATTGGTGGCGAATTACAGATGGCTCCCTCGGCGGATCTGTCTCATGAAAAATTCGACAACGCTGGCATCGACCCCACGTCGTTCTTAGGGGTCGGATCATGAGCCTGGTCTGGGGGCTGATCCTGGGGTTGGGATTCCTACTGATTTGGCAAGCGTGCTGGAGCGAATCAGCGAAACCGAAGAAGGCGAAAAAATATCGGATCCAGGTGCTTCTGTTGCGAGCTGGATTCGATAAAGTCAGCGTCGGGGGATTCATTTCCTCCATGGTGGCTTGTTTCTTTTTGACCGCCGTCATAGTTTTTATCGCCACTGTGTCACCGCTGATTGCGCTCATTTTCGGGATGTTTGGTGCCGTCGTACCGCTGTTGGCTGTCCGTTGGCGTGCAGCTAAGCGAGCAACAGTGCTCCGGGAGCAATGGCCAGATGTCGTCGACCATCTTCGATCGGCCATCCGGGCTGGACTCTCGCTGCCTGAGGCACTGATCCAGTTGGGCGCGCAAGGTCCCGAACAACTCCGCTCGGCATTCGTGGAGTTCGGGGTCGATTACCGGGCGACGTCCCGTTTCGATGACGCCATGGAGCGACTTCGGTATCGGCTGGCAGATCCCGTAGCTGACAAAATTGTTGCTGCCTTGATGATCACCCGCGAAGTCGGTGGATCAGATCTGGGCGAGATGTTAGGGACCTTGGGCGGCTTCCTGAGGGATAGTGCCCGGACCCGCGGCGAACTCGAAGCCCGACAATCGTGGACGGTGAATGCGGCACGTTTGGCTGTCGCAGCGCCCTGGGTGATCCTGCTGCTTATGTCGACTCAACCCCAGGCAGTTAAGGCATATTCAACGGTCGGGGGCGCCATCGTGCTTCTGGCAGGACTGTTCATATCCTTTTTGTGCTACCGGATCATGCTGGGTATTGGATCGTTGCCCTCTGAGGAAAGGATCCTCAAATGACGGGATCCATGGCCTGGGGGCTCGCCTTGGGACTGCTGTTGGGAGCAGGACTCTGGTTGTGTTTTGTTCGGCTCCCCGCCATGCGTCGTGTGAAGTTTTCCGACAGGATTTCCGGGCAACTGCGTCATGCTTCGCAGCTTTCGGGTGCCCGCCCCGGCCAGGTCACGTCAGAAACGCCGCTCGGCCCGCTCGTTAAAATCCTGTGGCCCGTGCTGAAGGATCTCGTCAGTATGTTGAACCGATTCAATCCAGCTGGCGGAGGGTTACAACGACGGCTCCAACGGGCTGGCTTGGAGGCGAGTGTTACTGAGTTCCGTATATCTCAATTGACCTATGCAGGTGCCGGACTTCTGTTAGGAAGCCTCTTCGTCGTCGCGTCGGCGGCCAGAGGGACCTTCAACGGGTTCTTTGCTTTCGCCGTTTTGTCTGCCGCAGCAGTAGCCGGGTTTGGCTTTCGCGAATGGCGTCTCACGGAGTCGGGGGCCAGACGTAGCCGGAGGATCCTGGGCCAATTTCCGAGTATCGCCGAACTCATCGCCTTGGCCGTGGGGGCGGGGGAGAGCACAGTGGGTGCCATCGAACGTATTTGCGGCACTTCCGAAGGCGATTTGCCGGACGAGTTCAAAGCGCTTTTGGCGGATATCCGGTCCGGAACCCCCATGACGACAGCTTTCCAACGATTGGCCAGACGGCTCGACCTCAACGCAATGACTCGATTTTCCGACGCCATCACCGTTGCTGCAGAGCGGGGGACACCTTTGGCAGAAGTATTGCGGGCCCAGGCTCAAGACGTGCGGGACGCAGCCAAAAGGGAGCTGATGGAGACTGCCGGACGTAAGGAGATCAGCATGATGATCCCGGTGGTGTTTGGCATTCTTCCCCTCACCATTATCTTCGCGGTCTATCCGGGCCTCTCACTGATCGATATGAATTTATGAATGCCGGATCCGGGGGGAATCCGCGGAACTCAAACACCAACAGGGAAGGCGCAACACAATGAAGAACGCATGGAGCCAAGCCGCCGCGATCGGACTGACTTTGACATTGCTTTGCATGGCACGGGTTCAGGGAATCGGGTCGCGAGTTCACGACGACGAACGCGGTGACGTGCCGGGTTGGGTCATGATCACCCTGATGTCAGCTGTACTGGTTGCCGCACTTCTGGCCGTCGCCGGTCCGCGCCTGAGCGATCTTTTCAACCAGGCGATCAATCGAGTTTCAGGTCTCAGCTAATAGGTCTATGGACCGAACACCGTCTATGAAACTTCTGCAGCACGCCAGCGTAGCCTGCGGGAAGCGAGTCTCTATGAGGGGAACAGAGAGCGGATCAGCCGTAGCAGAGTTCGTCATGGTCTCTGCTCTGTTGACGATGCTGTTCATTTCCGTCCTCCAGTTAGCGCTCGTCTTGCACGTACGCAATACGTTGATGGATGCCGCTGCGTCGGGAGCGCGGTTCGGCACGTTGGCTGATCGTTCGCCAGCTGAGGGGGCTCAACGGACGCGTGAACTCATCGCTGGTTCGCTGGGAGCGGGCCTGAGCCAGGACGTCGAGTTCAAGGACATCACCATCGGCGGGCAGCCCGGCCTCAGAATAACTGTCAGTGCGCCCTTCCCGCTGCTGGGGTACTTTGCTGTCGGCGGGCACCTGAACGTGAGCGGCGAGGCGGCACAATATGGTCGTTAGCCGCATCTCGAATAGATGTCGACAGGCATGGTCCGATCTGCATGCCTCGGAAAGTGGGTCCTCCATCATCGAATTTATTTTCCTCGGAGTTCTCCTTTTGGTGCCCGTTACCTATCTCATCATCAGCGCGTCGCAGTTGCAGGCCGCTTCATTTGCCGCAGTTGGTGCTGCAGACCATGCAGCAAGAACGTTCGCGACTGCTGATACCGAAGCGGAAGGGGCGGCCCGGGCGAGGAATGCCGTTGATGTGGCGTTGGAAAACCTTGCTGTCGATACCCATGCGGCGACGATGGAGTATCGCTGCGCACCTTCCTGTCTTGAGCCGGGGTCGACGGTGTCAGTAGACGTTTCCATTCGTGTGGGGTTGCCTTTCCTGCCACCGGGTGTTGATGCTGATTTTGGTAGGACCTCTTCGTCGGCAACCGTCCGCATCGATCAGTTTGGATGATGCTGCCATGGTGACCGGAGGCCAACGTTTCTTGAACGCGCACGCCTGGTGCTCGAGAGAGCAGCGGCTGTCAGGCCGCGTAAGGACTGGTGAAGAGGGCCAATCGATGATTTTGATCATCGGTTATGTCTTGATTGTGCTCCTAGCCATCAGCGCGACCTTAGCGGCGACTTTGGTCAATACTCAGGCCCGCAAACTCCTGAGTGTTGCCGATAGTGCTGTCACGGTCGCGGCAGACAGCTTCGACGTGGAGGAAACCGGGGAAGACGGGACGCTGAAGCTGCATCTGAGTGATGCGGGGGTGGCTGCTGCTGTCTCCAATTATGTCGCCGACGTTGGTGCAGCCGAGCGGTTTGACGGATTTTCCATCGTCCGGGCAAGCTCCAGCGGAGACGGAACCACGGCGGTTGTCAGCCTGAGCGCAGTGGTGCGCCCGCCGCTCGTCGGCTGGTTCGTACCCGAGGGAATTCCTATCAACGTGGAGTCCAGTGCCCGAACCGGACTCACCAGATGACGTAGTCTTGGGAGATCATGGCCTCTACTGACTTTCCCGCGGAAATCCGCGACTTGCGCAATACATTCGCCTCTATCGAAGCCGTCACCGACGTCGACCAGATCAAAACGGATATCGCCGAACTATCCGAACAGGCTGGTGAACCCGACCTCTGGGACGACCCGGCCGCAGCGCAGGTCATCACCTCCAAGCTTTCCCACCGTCAGACTGATTTGAACCGGCTCGAGCGTCTTGAGGGGCGCATCGATGATCTTGAGGTTCTTGTCGAACTAGCCGGAGAGGAGGACGACGCGGATTCCCTGGCCGAGGCGGACAAAGAACTGAAATCCCTGCGCAAGGCCTTGAGCCAGCTCGAAGTCGTGACCCTGCTCGCTGGTGAGTATGACGAACGGGCAGCGGTGGTCACCATCCGTGCCGGCGCCGGTGGTGTGGATGCCGCCGACTTCGCTGACATGCTCATGCGCATGTACCTCCGCTGGGCGGAACGCCATGGCTATACGACGACCGTCATGGATACTTCCTACGCTGAGGAAGCTGGCCTGAAGTCGGCGACGTTCGAGGTCAATGCCCCCTATGCCTTCGGGACACTGTCCGTCGAAGCTGGCACCCACCGACTGGTCCGGATCAGCCCCTTCGACAACCAGGGGCGACGGCAAACCTCCTTCGCGGCCGTCGAAGTCATCCCGCTCATCGAAAAGACCGACTCGGTCGACATCCCCGATAATGAGCTCAAAATCGATGTTTTCCGTTCCTCCGGCCCCGGCGGCCAGTCGGTGAACACCACCGACTCCGCCGTACGCATGACCCACATCCCCACGGGGATCGTGGTTTCGATGCAAAACGAGAAATCCCAGATCCAGAACCGGGCCGCTGCCCTGCGGGTGATGCAGTCGCGGCTCCTCTTGGCACGTCAGCAGGAGGAAAACGCGGCGAAGAAGGCGCTCGCCGGAGACGTCAAGGCTTCTTGGGGCGATCAAATGCGTTCGTACGTGCTCAATCCGTACCAGATGGTCAAGGATCTGCGTACCGAGCACGAAGTCGGCAACACCGGGGCCGTCTTCGATGGGGAAATCGATGACTTCATCGATGCAGGTATTCGCTGGCGGGCCAACGCCCGGCATGAAGCGGCTGAATAACGCACGCAGCGACACCTGGATGAGCTGATATCTCCTGACACCGGCCCTACTCTCGTGCAATGATCCGAAGGCAGCGATCAAACGCGTACTGCTAGGCGGTACGCCTTCATTGATCGCTGGAACAGCGAGAACGGGAGCAAACAGATGAGCGGATACCTGCAAGGACGCCACGCAATCGTCACCGGGGGAGCCAGCGGCATTGGAGCCGCGTGTGCACGGGCCTTTGCGGAGCGTGGCGCAACGGTCACGGTCGCGGACCTTAATGGTGAGGCCGCCGAACAAGTCGCCGCTGATATCGGAGGCAAGGTTTGGCAGGTTGATCTGGGGGACACTTCTGCGCTGGAGGATCTCAGTCTGGATGCTGACATCCTGGTGAACAATGCAGGGATCCAACGCATCAACCCGGTGCACGAATTCGTTCCCGAGGACTGGCGGCTGATTCACCGGCTCATGCTCGAAGCCCCCTTCTTGCTCATTCGTTCCGTGCTTCCGGGCATGTATGAACGTGGGTTCGGGCGCATCATCAATCTGTCGAGCATCCACGGGTTGCGCGCCTCTGCCTATAAGAGTGCCTATGTTGCAGCGAAGCATGGTCTGGAAGGACTATCCAAGGTGACGGCACTCGAAGGTGGCGAACACGGAGTCACGAGCAACTGCATCGAACCGGCCTACGTCCGGACTCCTCTGGTGGAAGCCCAAATCGCTGATCAGGCCAAGATTCACGGCATCGGTGAGGACGAGGTGGTCTCCTCGATCATGCTCACCGAATCCGCCGTCAAGCGCCTGGTCGAACCCGAGGAAGTCGGATCTTTGGCCGCATGGTTGGCCTCACCTGACTCCGGGATGGTCACCGGGGCTTCCTACACAGTCGACGGAGGCTGGAGCGCGCGCTGATATGAGCGTTTCTGACGGCAAGGCCAATGAGGTCAGGCCTGCCCGGAGGCGTTAGGTTAGAAGGTAACGGCGGTCACAGCGCCCGGCGATGGGGCCGCAGCAATATTTCATGGGGCAAGGGAGGTCTTTGAAGTGACAATGGATAAAAGTGTC
>NZ_NRGU01000013.1:0-3794 GCF_002332245.1 Glutamicibacter sp. BW78 | reverse complement strand
ACGCACCGCAGGAGCCGCTCGAGTACGAAGTTCTGCTTCGTATTCATGAACGGCCACCACGGGCGTGACTTCTCCGCTCGCGGCCGCGTGAAGCCGTTCAGCCAGGGCATCGCCATCCATGATCGCCGTGGCTGCGCCCTGACCACCAGTCGGTGGCATGGCATGGACCGCATCACCCAGAGCCGTGACTCGCGACGAGCACCACGGGGCAAGGTCTTCAGGGTCGGCCGCGTTGAACGTGAAGGCCGACACGCTCTCC
The DNA here is from genome assembly GCF_002332245.1 of Glutamicibacter sp. BW78. Classification (NCBI taxonomy): domain Bacteria; kingdom Bacillati; phylum Actinomycetota; class Actinomycetes; order Micrococcales; family Micrococcaceae; genus Glutamicibacter; species Glutamicibacter sp. BW78. The sequence continues at coordinate 3,535 of NZ_NRGU01000013.1, read as the reverse complement.
GGATGGCTACCAGCCAACAAGTCAAGAATCTGATCTGCCCAGCGGTGGCGACGCAGCAGGCCGGCGGAGATGTCAAGCATTGCTGCATGGCCGAGTTGGCCCAGATCGGTCGGTAGGGCCTGCTCAACGGCGATTAGTCCCCAGATCGCAACCGGGCTCAACGTGCCGGTCACAGTGCTGGAGCTTCGGATCGGTGCACGCCGGGCGGGGTCGTGGGCCGAGGCGAAGAGGCCGGTGCCACCCGGACCAATGGCCAGCATGGGTTCCTCACCCAGGAGATCGACCGTGTTGGCCGGTAATCTAGCCCACGGGGTACGCCCTGCAACCCCGATCAAGCCGCACGGGAACGATGTGGGGCGTCCGGCAAGCCGCTCTGCCAGCTTTGATCCGGCCCCATCGGCGATGACTAGGATGTCCGTCTCGATCTGCGCGCCGTCGTCGAGTTCGGCCACAACAGTGTCGCCCTCGACCCGCCATCCTTGGCAAGAGCGCCCTAGAAGCATCCGATCCTCCAGCCCGAGGGCGAGGACCTGGCGGAGGGTGAGCCGGTCGATGTCGAGCGACAGCCCGGCCTCGGGCTCGGTCGCATGCAGTAATCGGCGACCGCGATGATCGCGGACGGCCAGGCTGAAACCCCATGAGCCCACTGAAGAGCCGAGTAGCTCCTCAAACGATGTCGCCGGCAGTAGGTTTCGCAGCGCGGAGACCGCCGGCACCCCGAGGTGCAATTGATAACCGCCCGTGAAGGAAAGGTCCATGTCCCGTTCCACCACGTGGACATCAAACCCCCGGCGCACCAAGCCCTGCCCGCACGCCAGGCCACCGATCCCTCCACCGACCACCAAGACCCTCATGAGAAGACTTTATCAGTTGGCTGATAGTTGCATCATGTCGCCAGTCCCAACGTCCGTGTGAACCACTCGGCCTCCCACCTCGGGTGAGCCGGAGAACCCGTATTTGTGCGCGGCAAGAATCGAGTAGCAACGGCATCGGGGATAGCATGCCGGCCGCTGACCCTCGATCCAGTCGCGACCGCGCCGATGGTCGGGCGCGTCAACAAACAGGCGATGGTAGTGGGCGCCAAAAGGCAAGAATCATGGTTTGGGCCGGTTGTCCCCGACGCATCGCGGGGAGGTCGCATGACGTCCGAAGCCCTGGGGAATTGGCCGCAGGCATCGTTCCTCGCTTGTGTGGTGGCCCGTCATTCATGGTGCTACTATCAGTCTCCTGATGCTTTATCAGATGCCTCATGGAGGTCCGCATGAAACGTCTCGTCGATTTCGTACTGTCGCATAGCGTGGTCGTGGTCGTGGTCTGGCTGCTCGTCGCCACCGCGGGCGGTGCTACGGCAGGCCGGACGATCGACGCGCTCAGCTATGACTTCGGTTTGCCGGCACAGCCGGCCTATGAGACCAACATGGAGATCCGCGACGCATTCGGTAGTGGCGGGGTCAACGACCCGCTCCTGCTCACAGCGGCTGCCCCGGAGGGCCAACTATCCACGGCGGCCGGCAGGAAACGATTCTCGGAGGCCGCAGAGAAGATCGCCGCAGGGGCCCCCGGCACCCGGGTGGTGACGCCCGTCAATAGCGACCCGGGGCCGCTCATCTCCCGTGACGGCACCCGGGCGGTGGCCCTGTTGTACCCACGGGTGGATCCGGGACCGGAGCCGTATGCCGCCGCACTGCCGGGCATCGAACGGGCCGCAAACGAAGACAGCTTCGATGGGCAGCCCTGGCAGTTGACCAGCAGCGTCCTGTTGGCCGAGAACGGCGGCAGCGACCGGGGCATCCTGGTCGAAATCATCCTGGGAGGTGCTGGCGCATTGATCGTCCTCGCCCTCGTTTTCGCCTCACTGCTTGCTGGCCTGCCGTTGTTGGTCGCGGCGGTCTCGATCCTTGCCACATTCCTGGCCCTTTTGGGCCTGAGCACACTGACCGAGGTCTCGTTCGTCGTCCAGTACCTCGTGGCGCTCATCGGTCTCGGCGTGGCCATCGATTACTCACTGCTCATCGTGATGCGCTGGCGCGAAGAACGAGCCAAGGGGGCCGACAACGACACGGCAGTGCGCACCGCCATGGCCACAGCGGGTCGATCGGTCGTATTTTCCGGGGTCACCGTCGCGGTTTCCCTTGCCGCGCTGATTGCCGTGCCGCTGCCCTTCTTGCGCAGCATCGGCCTCGGCGGTCTCCTGATCCCGCTGCTGAGCGTTGCCACGTCCCTGACACTGGTCCCGGTGATTCTGCACACCCTTGGACCGCGGCTGCTCTGGCCACGACGCGCCGCCCCCGACCCCACGAGTAGACGCTGGGAGTCCCTGGCCCGCAAAGTCGTGAAGAGGCCGTGGTGGGTCATCGCCGCGACGACAGTTCTTCTGGTTGCGATGGCCACGCCACTTTTTGGTTTGCGTCTTGGCTCGCCCACAGTCGATACCTTCGAAGACGACGGTTCCCCGCCTGGCTCCGCTGCCCTGGTAATCTCTGCAGCCGGCCTGACACCGAGTCTGTTTCGACCCACCCAGGTCATTGCTTCCACGGATACCGCTTCCACCGTCACCGAACGGCTGAACCAAGTGGCGGGAGTCGCGGCGGCCACCAGAATCGATTCATCGAAGTGGAGAACGACCGGCATCGAGCTGATCGAGGTCTTCTTCGACGCCGACCCCTCCACCGATGCAGGATCGGCGACACTCGAGCGGGTTCGGGCGGAAGCTGCGCACCTCGATGCCCGTGTCGGGGGTAGCCCTGCCGAAGACGCCGACTTCGTCACTGCGGTCTATGGCAACGCCCCACTCGTCGTCGCCCTCATCGTACTGGTCACCTTCGTACTGCTGGCCCGGGCCTTGCGCTCGGTGTGGCTGCCCGTCAAGGCCCTCGTGCTCAACGTGCTCTCGCTCGGCGCCGCATTCGGGGTGACAACACTGATCTGGCAGCACGGTATCGGCACCGAGGCCCTCTTTGGGATCGGAGGCACTGGCGCACTGACGATATGGATCCCGGCGGCCGGGTTCGCGTTCCTCTTCGGCCTGTCCATGGATTACGAGGTCTTCATCCTCTCGCGCATGCGGGAGGCATACGACGAACACCAGAACACACCACGCGCCGTTGTTGAAGGCATCGCGAGGACGGGGCGCCTGGTGACGTCAGCAGCGCTGATCTTGTTTCTCGCATTCATCGCGTTATCGACGGTGCCGGTCGTCGAGGTGAAAATCCTCGCTACCACCCTGGCCGTGGGCATCGCGATCGACGCCGTTCTCGTGCGCAGCCTGCTGGCACCTGCCCTCGTCGTCGTACTCGGAAGCGCCAACTGGGACATGCCCGGTCCCCTCGCCCGCATCCTGTGGATCGTCCCATCATCCTCGCCCCGCCGGCGCGCCAAACACCTCGCCTAGAACACCGGGAAAGCACTACGCCACCTACCAATCACAATCTTGCACCCGCTCCGAAGAATTGGCACTTGAGAGGCCCACCGAGGTATTTTGTGTCCGCGCGGACCGTCCCGCTGAGGGTTCCGTTCTGTGAAGCATCCAAGAAAC
>NZ_NRGU01000012.1:17379-24202 GCF_002332245.1 Glutamicibacter sp. BW78 | reverse complement strand
CGATGTCCCCAGAGATCACAATGATCCTGCTGACAGGATTCGAACCCTTTGGCGGCGATTCCACCAATCCCTCGATCGAGGCGTCCCGGCGTGCTGCGGTGATCCTGACCGAAAACGGCTGGCCAGCTGCCGCCGTGGAACTTCCCTGCATTTTCTCCGACGCGCCGGGGGCACTGCGACGGGCCCTGGAGAAGTACGATCCGGAGCTCGTGGTCTGTACGGGGTTGAATGCCGGTACCGGGCAGATCAGGCTCGAACGGGCAGCCCTGAACATGATGGACGCACGGATTCCGGATAACGCGGGGCAGCAGCCCATCGATGTGCCCGTTGCCCCCGGCGGTCCGGCAGCCTATTTCACGAGCCTTCCGATCAAACGGGCGCTGGCTGCGCTGCAGAAGGTAGGAACTCCCGCGCAGGTTTCCCCAAGCGCCGGCACCTTTGTCTGCAACCAGATCTTTTACACCCTGATGCACGAACTCGGCGCCTCCGGCAGCGCGATCCGTGGTGGATTTGTACACGTCCCGCCCTCGGGCGCCGCCGGGATGGAACCGGAGGTTGTGGCTCGGGCGCTGGTCCTGGTGGTCCGCGAGGCACTGGACGGTTCGGCGGATATCAGCCTCGGGGCTGGGACCGTGGCCTGAGAGGACGTAGTAGCTCTCTGATCGGCCGGGCCTGCCGCTGCGTATATCCGCCGGCCGCCAGACCCGCGTGCCGTTCGAAGACATTGCGGGAAGCGGGGTCCCCCGTCCTGAGCCATGAGTATCCGGCTGCTACCGCGTAGAGGGGGAGGAAAGGCAAGCCCAGGCAGAAAGCGTATTGCGTGGCATGGCGTTCCTCATGGGTGATGAGTCGAGGAAAACGTTCCGGCTCCTCGAGGCCTTTCCGTAGGAGGATGACGCTGCCCAAGGTGAAGGCAGCCGCTACCGGCAAACGGGGCCCGTAGCCGAAGGCGAAGTGCAGGCCTCGAGGGCCACGAGCCATCCGGCATCCGGCGGCACGGGCCACCAGCAGTCCACACGGTGTCGTCAGGTTCAGCCAGTTCGCCGCGCTGCGCCAGCGCGCCCGGTCAGTTGCTTCCACCGGCCTTTTGCACCCCGGTGAGGAAATCGGCGACGAGGGGTCCCGCCGTCTGGGCCCCGCCGTCGCCCTCGGAGACAAACGCAGCCACGGCCAGATCACCCTGGACGGCGATGACCCAGGCGTGGGCATTCTGATCGGCGTCGTACTCGGCGGTACCGGATTTTCCGTAGATCGTCGGCCCCGGGACCTTCTGCAGGGCCACCAGGGTGCCATGGGTGACGGTTCCGGCCATCATTTTCTTGAGCTCGGTGGCCTCCTTCGAGCCCAGCTTCTTCGCCGGGGCCTTGGCGGCTTCCGGCTTCGGGGACTGCAGCAGATGCGGAGAAACCGTCTGACCGGCAGCTACCGAAGCGGCCACCGTGGCCATGCCCAGCGGGGAGGTCTCCACGACGCCTTGGCCGATGCCATTGGCCGCCAGGGTGGTTCCCGTCGAATCATCGGGGATGGAACCCAGGAACGTGGACGCGCCCGTTGAGGGGGAGGAATTCAGCCCCAGCGAGGCCCCCGCGCTGGTTAGGTCCTTGGCCTTCAGGCCCGCAGCACCATCAACGAAGACGGTATTGCAGGACTGTGCGATGGCCTCGGAGAGCGGGATCGTTCCGAGTTTGTCGGAGGGGTAGCCATCGAAGTTCTTGAACTTCTTGCCCTTGATCGTGGTGGTTTTCGGGCATTTGACCTTGCTCGAAGGGGTCTTCCCGTCGCGGAGCATGGCCAGTGCCGTGATCACCTTAAACGTGGAGCCGGGGGCGTATTTACCGAGCATCGCCGTATTCAGGCCCTGATCCGCCGGGCCGGAGGCCGCAGCCAGAATGGCGCCGTCGGAGGGACGAATGGCAACGAATGCCGACGTGGGATCCACCTGGGCGAGGAGCTTCTCGGCCAGTTTCTGCTGTGCCGAATCCAGGGTGACGGTCACGTTCTTCCCGTCCTTGGGTGGCCGATCAAAGAGCTCGTCCACCTGCTGGCCGGAGGGATCGTAGCTGGCCACGGTGAGACCTGCTGTACCGGAGAGCCGGTCGTCATACTGGGCTTGTAGACCGGAGAGCCCCACGATGTCCCCGGCCTTGGTCTTGCCCTCGGACTTCTTGACGATTTCGGCGGTAGCCTGCCCGACGGAGCCCAGAATCGGTCGGGCGAAGGTCCGGGTGAGGGCCAACGGCTCGCTGCCGGTGATGGCCCGGCCCCCGGGGATCGCCTCGATTTGGGCGTCGGTGACCTTGCGCTGGTGGTTATCGCGCAGCGTGATCGCTTCGACAAACGCCTGATCCCCGGCAGCCTTGACCCGGGCGACGTAGGCGGAAACGTCAACGTCGGCGAGCTTGGCGAGCTTCTTCGCCGCGTCGCCTGCCTCGCCGTCTTCCAGCCGCGTCTTGTCGAGGCCCACGCGAACGACCGGGCGGTCCTTGACCAGTGCCTGCTTATCGGTGCTGCGGATCTGCCCGCGCTGGGAGGCCTCGGTCCGTAACGCCACCTCGTTGCCCGGTTCCAGCCCCGTGAGTTCCACCTGGTCGTAGTCGACCTGCCAGGCCTCCGCCTCCTGGTCATACACCAGCTTCGCGGTGGTGGTGTACTCCCAGTCGGTCTCGGTGTCATCCACATCCCAGACCGTTGTGAAGTTGGCGGTGGCCGTGGGGGAGTCCTCATCCTCGTCCTCGGGCCTCTGCACCGAATCCACCGTGGTGTGGTGTTTCAGGTCCTTCAAGGATTCGAAGGCGGTGGCCAGATCCTCGGAGACGGTGGCAGGATCGGCGTTCTTCAGCGGCACCGAGGAGAAATCGAAGGTCTCCAGGGCCTCCGCCACTGATTGGGCGACCGGCTCCGGATCGGGCACCGGGGAGGAACAGGAGGTGAGGCTTCCCAGGGCGAGCGTGGACAGGACGGTCGTCAGCGTCAAGCGCCGGGCTACATGCATGATCGTCATTATGGCCGGGGAGCGCACGTGATCACAAGACGAGATCTGTGGAATGACGCCACGGGGTGCGCAATGTCTGTGCTCGGGTTCGGGGGCCCGGGGGCGAACTACTAGACTGGGATCCAGAAACAGGACCACCACCATCGTGAAAAGGGCCGTACATCTGCCATGTCTGAAGCCACGCCACCGAACGGTGGACCCGTAGGAGCCGCACCGTCGGTTCCGCATCCCACCGACGAGGCGGCCGTCCAAGCTGCCGTCGACGCCGCCCTGGAAGCCATCGAGGCGGCCACCGACCTGGAAATGCTCAAACAGGCGCGACTGGCCCATGGCGGGGAGAAGTCCCCCCTGGCTTTGGCCAACCGGGCAATCGGCCAGTTGGACAAGACCGAAAAGGCGACTGCCGGCAAATTGATGGGGGCGGCTCGCGGTCGCGTCAACAAGGCCCTGGCTGCGCGCACCACGGTCCTCGAGGAGGAACATGCGGCCCGCATCCTCGTGGAGGAGGCCGTCGACGTGACGGCTGCTGCGCACCGCCGTCGTGCCGGGGCCCGGCACCCGCTCTCCACACTGCAGGAACGCGTCAGCGACATCTTCGTGGGCATGGGCTGGGAAATCGCCGAAGGCCCCGAGGTCGAATCGGAATGGTTCAACTTCGACGCTCTGAACTTCGCCCCGGACCACCCGGCCCGCGATATGCAGGACACCTTCTTCATCGAACCCCCGGAATCCCATCTGGTGCTGCGCACGCATACCTCTCCGGTCCAGATCCGTTCGATGCTCGACCGTGAACTCCCTGTTTATGTGCTGTGCCCGGGCAAGACCTTCAGGACCGATGAGCTCGACGCCACCCACACCCCGGTCTTCCACCAATTCGAGGGACTGGCCGTGGATAGGGGCCTGACCATGGCCGACCTGCGCGGCACCTTGGAACACTTTGCCCGGCAGATGTTTGGCGCCGAAGCGCTCATCCGGCTGCGCCCGAACTTCTTCCCCTTCACCGAGCCTTCCGCCGAGCTGGATATCTTCCACCCCGGCGCCAAGGGTGGTCCGGCCTGGATCGAATGGGGTGGCTGCGGGATGGTGCACCCCAACGTGTTGCGCGCCGCGGGCATCGACCCCGAGGAATACTCGGGCTTTGCCTTCGGCATGGGCATCGAGCGCACGCTCATGTTCCGCAACGACGTCCCCGATATGCACGACATGATCGAGGGCGACATCCGCTTCAGCGAACACTTCGGGATGGAGATCTAATCATGCGCATACCCCTTTCATGGTTGCGCGAATACGCGCAGGTACCGGCCGACGCCACGGCTGAAGATGTCATGGCCGACCTGGTGCGGGTCGGGTTGGAAGAAGAGGACGTCCACCGTCCCACCGACTCCATCTCGGGTCCCATCGTCGTGGGCCGGGTCGAATCGCTGGTCAAGGAACCCCAGACCAACGGCAAGACCATCAACTGGTGCCACGTCCGCGTGGTGCCCGAGGGCGCCACCCAGAAACTCACCCACGAGGGGATCGATCCCTCCGGTGTGCAGGGCATCGTCTGCGGTGCGCATAACTTCGTCGAGGGTGACAAAGTCGTGGTCACCCTTCCCGGGGCCGTGCTGCCCGGCGATTTCGCCATCAGCGCCCGGAAGACCTACGGCCACCTCTCGGCAGGGATGATCGCCTCCTCCCGCGAATTGGGCATCGGTGATGATCATGACGGCATCATCGTGCTTTCACGTCTGGGCCTGGACCCCGAGATCGGCTCCGATGCCCTGGAGCTTTTGGGCCTGTACGACCAGGCAGCGGAAATCAATGTCACCCCTGACCGTAGCTACTGCTTCTCGATCCGCGGGGTGGCCCGCGAATACGCCCATGCCACCCACACCCCGTTCACCGACCCGGCAGCGGACATCATCGTGCCCGCCGCGACAGGCCCCGGGTACCCGGTACGGATCGCCGACGACGCCGGCGCCTACGCATCCCCAGGATGCGACCGCTTCGTCGCCCGGAAGGTCACCGGCGTCGACGCTTCGAAGCCGACCCCTCCCTGGATGGCATCGCGCCTGACCCTGGCCGGAATGCGCACGATTTCACTGATCGTGGACATCTCCAACTACGTGATGCTCGAACTCGGCCAGCCGCTGCACTTCTACGATGCCGACGACCTCCGTGGAGATATCGTGGTGCGACGTGCCGCGGCGGGGGAGAGCCTGAAAACCCTCGACGACAAGCAGCGAACCCTGGATCCCCAAGATGTGGTGATCGCCGACGACCGGGGCGCCATCGGCATCGCCGGGGTCATGGGCGGCGCCGAAACCGAGGTCTCGACCTCCACGTCCACCGTGCTCATCGAAGCAGCACACTTCAGCCCCGTGGCCATCGCAGGCTCCCGCCGCAGGCATAAGCTGCCCTCCGAGGCCTCCAAACGCTTCGAACGCGGGGTCGACTGGGAAGTGGCCGACGAAGCCGCCCAACGCGCCGTGGAACTACTGGTCGACCTGGCCGGCGGCACCGCCGAGAACACGGCGACCGATGAAGGCACCCGGCCCGAACCCAGTGTGATCGACCTGCCCGAGGGCTTCGCCTCACGGCTGATGGGCATCGACTACACCCCCGAACAGGTCACCGGCACCCTGACCGATCTGGGCGCCACGGTGGAACAGACCGCAGACGGGCTGCGGGTCACCGCACCGTCCTGGCGGCCTGACCTGCGCATCCGCGAAGACCTGGTGGAGGAGATCGCCCGGCTGGTCGGCTACGAGCAGATCCCCTCGACCCTGCCGGTCGCTCCTCCCGGGCGCGGGCTGACCCGCACCCAACAGCAGCGCCGCCGGGTGCTTCAGGGGCTGGCCGACGCTGGACTGACCGAGGTGCTGAGCTACCCGTTCGTTTCCGCCGTGCAGAACCAGACGTTCGGCACGGCCACGGCAGGCGCCGAAGTGGCAGCGGTGAAGCTGGCCAACCCGCTCTCCGCCGAATTCGGGTTCCTCCGCACCAGCATCCTGCCCGGGCTGTTGGAGACCGCGCGTCGGAACCACTCGCGGGGATTCCGCGATCTGGCCCTCTACGAGGCCGGACTGGTGTACCTCCCCGGCGAAACGCTGGGCAGCCCCTCCATCCCGCCGTTGGGTGAACGCCCCGCGGACGAGGTCCTGGACGCCCTGGATGCCGGTCTGCCGAAACAGCCGCAGCATATCGGCGCCGTGCTCTTCGGCAACGATTCGGCCCCCGGCGTCGGGGTGGAACCACGCCCCTACGACTGGGCCTCGGCCCTGGATGTGGCCCGGCTGGTGGGCGACATCCTCGGCATCGAACTGGTCGTGACCCAGGGGACGCATCAGGCGTTCCACCCGGGACGTACGGCCCAGCTGTCGTTGCGCACCGGCGAATACGTGGGTGTCGCCGGAGAACTACACCCCCAACTGCTGGCCGCTTCCGATCTGCCGGCGCGCACGGTCGCCATGGAACTCGACGCCGACAGCCTCTTCGAGGCGGCAGCGGATCTGGTCGTCGCCCGCTCGATCTCCACCTACCCCTTGTCCACGCAGGACGTGGCCCTGGTGGTGGATCACGACGTGGTGGCCGGAGACGTGCTCGAAACCCTCCGGCTGGGAGCCGGCGAACTCCTGGAAGACGTCGCCCTCTTCGACGTGTACCAGGGGCCCGGGATCGAAGAAGGCAAAAAGTCGCTGGCCTTTGGCCTGCGCTTCCGTGCCGATGACCGGACGCTGACCGCCGACGAGGCGTCGGCCTCGAGGTCGGCAGCCGTTGCCGCCGCCGCCGAGAAGTTCGGGGCCGTCCAGCGCTGAACCAGCCCGCAGGACGACGACGGGGCCGGAA
>NZ_NRGU01000012.1:0-17323 GCF_002332245.1 Glutamicibacter sp. BW78 | reverse complement strand
TTCCGGCCCCGTCGTCGTCCGGGGGGTGGCCGGGAGGGCCGTCGGTGGGGTTCAGCCCGGGCGGATCGCATCCTGCCCGGACGGCTCCTGCGAGGTCTCCTCCTCGGCGGCGCGCCGGTAGGCCGAACCATCGGGGGAACGGGTCAGCAGACCCGCGTCCACGAGGTAGCGGCGCAACGTCACCACATCGGAGGTCAGCGCCTCCAACCGGTGGTTCAGCCCGCCTTCGGTGAGGACCTCCTCGGCCTCCAGCGCCTGGGTTGCGGCCCAGACCAGCAGCCGGCGGCGTGGCCCCGGTTTGGCCGGATAGGTGTGGATGCGTCCCCCGGAGACGAAGCGATCCACTTCCTCGTCACCGGTGGCCTCCGACTCCGGCTGTGTCGGTGCCGAAAGCAGGCTGCGCAGTCCGGCGGCGTCGACCCTCCAGTCGCCGTCCGTTCCGGCCAGCACCCCGGAGCCGGCCAGCTGGTCCAGGCCCTTGCTCCGCCGGGCATCCGAAACCACGGTTCCCTCCCGGGCGGCCTCGGCCATGATGACCTCGGCCAGCAGCAGGCGCTGCTCGGCGTTGGCCAGGGCCGCCAGGACCGGGCGCCACTGCTGGGGGCCCGGTGTTCCGTCGTCGTGCCGTGTCATGGTCCTCCTGGTGCCTGGATCAGGCGTTGACGTTGTGGGAATCCGGCAGCAGGATGACCTTGCCGGTCGTGGCGCGTGAAGCCAGCGCCGTATGGGCGTGCCCGGCCTGCTCCAACGGGAAGCGGGCGCCGATGGCCACCTTCAACGTCCCCGCGGCCACCAGATCGAACATTTCCTTCGCCCGCCACTGACGCTCCTCCACGTCCAGGAGGAAGTCGGAGAGCTTCGGACGGGTCACGGTCAAGGATCCGTGGGAGTTCAGCCGCTGCAGATCAAAGGGAGGTACCTGTCCCGACGCGCCACCGAAGAGCACCAGGGTGCCGCGGATGCGTAACGATGCCAGCGAACCCTCGAAGGTGTCCTTGCCGATCCCGTCGTAGACCACGTCGACGCCGCGACCGTCGGTCAGTTCGCGGACCCGATCGGGGACGTCCTCGTAGGCCAGGACGTGGTCGGCACCTGCGGCCCGGGCCAGTTCCGCCTTTTCGGCGGTCGACGTGGTGGTGATGACCGTCGCCCCGCGCAGCTTCAGCAGCTGGATCAGCAGTTGGCCGACACCGCCGGCGCCGGCGTAGGTCAGCACGGTGTCTCCCGGGCGGACCTGGTAGCTGTTATTGATCAGGTAGTGGGCGGTGAAACCCTGCAGCGGCAACGCGCCGGCGACCTCGTCGGACACGCCCTCGGGCACCGGGAACGCCTTGTCGGCGTCCAGGAGCATGTACTCGGCATAACTTCCCGTCCCCTCCGAGGTGGCAACCCGGTCGCCAATGGCGTAGTCGGTGACGCCTTCGCCGATCGCCTCCACACTGCCGGAACCCTCGGTGCCGGGAACGAACGGGTACTGGACCGGGTACACCCCCGAACGCTGGTAGGTTTCAATGAAGTTCACTCCCACGGCGGCCAGACGAACCACGAGTTGCCCGGGCCCGGGGGAGGGGCGTTCGACATCCACCCATTCGAAGACCTCGGGGCCGCCTGCCTGGGGGATCCGTAGTGCGTGGGGCATGGAAAACTCCTTCGTTGGGGGTGGTCTTCCCAGCCTAGGCTCTTCGAGCAGCGGGTGCTCTGTAGTGGTCGAACATGACCCACCACGATGAATAATTATTAGCCATCGTGCATAAGAGCGTTGTAGGCTGAACTCATGAGTATTTCGGTAGCTGTTTCCGGGGCCAGTGGATATGCCGGCGGGGAGGTGTTGCGCCTGCTGGCGCACCACCCCGACGTCACGATCGGGGCCATCACCGCCCACAGTAATGCCGGCCAGCGACTGGGTAGCCTGCAACCGCATCTGCACGCGCTCGCCGACCGCATCCTGGTGGACACGACCGCGGAGAATCTTGCCGGCCATGACGTTGTTTTCCTGGCCTTGCCCCATGGTGCCAGTGCCGCCATCGCCGCAGAACTCTCCGACGACACCGTGGTCATCGATGCCGGGGCCGATCACCGGCTCGAATCCCCCGAGGCCTGGGAGAAGTTCTACGGCGGAGAGCACGCAGGGCATTGGCCCTATGGGCTGCCCGAAATGCCCGGGCACCGCGAGAAGCTGCGCGGGGCCACCCGCATCGCCGTCCCCGGGTGTTACCCGACCTCGGCCCAACTGGCCCTGGTGCCCGGTTTCACCGCGGGCCTCCTGGAGGCACGGGACGTCGTCATCGTCTCGGCTTCGGGAACCTCGGGTGCGGGGAAGTCCATGAAACCGCATCTGCTGGGCTCCGAAGTGATCGGGGGGATGAGCCCCTACGGAGTAGGTGGCCTGCACCGGCATACCCCGGAGATGGAACAGGGTTTCAGTGCTGCCGCGGGTGAACCAGTCAACGTTTCCTTCACCCCGACCCTGGCACCCATGGCCCGCGGCATCCTGGCCACGGCCACCGCACGGGTCAAACCCGGGGTCGACGCCGCAGCCCTGCGTGAGGCCTGGGCCCAGGCCTACGCGGACGAACCCTTTGTCCATCTGCTCCCCGAAGGCCAGTGGCCCACGACCAAGGCAGTACAAGGCTCCAACCATGCGCAGCTGCAACTGGCCTTCGACGAGCACGCGGGCCGCGTCATCGTCGTCTGCGCCATCGACAACCTCACCAAGGGAACCGCCGGTGGGGCCGTGCAATCGATGAACCTGTCCCTGGGGCTGCCCGAAACCCGCGGACTCGACCTGGAAGGGATCGCCCCGTGAACCACCCCCACGAGAACCACACCCCGCAGGGGGTCACCGCTGCCGCGGGATTCCGCGCCACCGGCATCACCGCCGGGCTGAAGGCCTCCGGTACTCCGGACCTGGCCTTGGTGGTCAATGACGGGCCACTGAAGAACGCCGCAGCGGTCTTCACCACCAACCGGGTGGCAGCTGCCCCCATCCACTGGTCGCGGAAGGTGATCGCCGACGGGCGTGCCGAAGCGGTGATCCTGAACTCCGGCGGAGCCAACGCCTGCACCGGCGCCGAAGGCTACGCCAACACCCAGGCAACCGCCGAGGCCACCGCCGGCGCGCTCGGCGTCGATGCCGCTGACCTGCTGGTCTGCTCCACCGGACTCATCGGCGAACAACTGCCGATGGATAAGATCCAGGCCGGCATCACCGCTGCCTGTGCGGCACTGCAGGCAGGGGCAGGGCACGACGGCGGTGCTGATGCCGCCACCGCGATCATGACCACCGACTCGGTCTCCAAGCAGGCCGGCTTCGCTGCTACCGGCTACCTCATCGGCGGGATGGCCAAGGGTGCCGGCATGCTGGCCCCGGGGCTGGCCACGATGCTCGTGGTCATCACCACCGATGCCGAACTCGAAGCCGCCGAACTCGACGCCGCCCTGCGCGCCGCCACCCGGGTGAGTTTCGACCGGGCGGACTCGGACGGCTGCATGTCCACCAACGACACGGTCATCCTGATGGCCTCCGGCGCCTCGGGCGTCCGCCCCGACGTCACCGAATTCACCGAGGGGCTCACCGGGCTGTGTACCGATCTGGCCCGCCAGCTCATTGCCGATGCCGAAGGCGCAGCCCACGACATCAGCATCCGGGCGTTCAACGCAGCTACCGAGGACGACGCCGAGGAAGTTTCCCGCGCCGTGGCACGTTCGAACCTGTTCAAGGCGGCGATCTTCGGCCAAGACCCGAACTGGGGTCGGGTGCTCTCCGCCGTGGGAACCACCACTGCGGCTTTCGACCCCGATGAACTTGACGTCGCCATCAACGGGATCCAGGTGTGCCGTTCCGGGTGCATCGGTGATGACCGCTCGCTCGTGGACCTGAGCGGGCGCGACGTCTTGGTGGAGATCAATCTGCACGCCGGTGACGCCGAGGCGACGATCTGGACCAACGACCTCACCCACGACTACGTCCACGAAAACTCCGCCTACTCCAGCTAGGACCGCCGAGCATGAACACCGACACCCCGACCGGCCCCGAGGGAGCGCTCTCCGGCGACGCCTGGGATACCGCCCACCGCAAGGCCGAGGCGCTGATCGAAGCACTGCCCTGGATCCAACATTTCGCCGGCAGCACGATGGTCATCAAATATGGCGGAAACGCCATGGTCAACGACGAGCTGCGTCGAGCCTTCGCCGAGGACATCGTCTTTTTGCATCATGCAGGCATCCATCCCGTCGTCGTCCACGGGGGTGGGCCGCAGATCAGCTCCATGCTCGAACGCCTCGGCATCGAGTCGGAATTCCGGGGTGGACTCAGGGTCACCACCCCCGAGGCCATGGACGTCGTGCGTATGGTGCTCACCGGACAGGTCGGCCGTGAGCTCGTCGGCCTGATCAACTCCCACGGCCCCTACGCCGTCGGTCTCTCGGGGGAGGACGGCGGCCTGTTGCAAGCCGTGCGCACCGGAACAGTCATCGACGGTGAGTCAGTGGACCTCGGCCTGGTCGGGGAGGTGACCGGCGTTGAACCACGGGCCTTGGTCGACCTGCTCGGTGCCGGACGCATCCCGGTGATCTCCACCATTGCCCCCGAGGTCGACGACGACGGTGAACCCACGGGCCAGGTCCTCAACGTCAATGCCGATACCGCCGCCGCTGCAGTGGCCTCGGCCCTGGGAGCCTCCAAGATGGTCATCCTGACCGACGTCGAGGGGCTCTATTCGGATTGGCCCGATCGATCCTCCCTGGTCTCCTCCTTGACCGTGGCCGAACTACGCCGCATGATGCCGCGACTGGAATCGGGCATGATCCCCAAAATGGAGGCCTGCCTGAAGGCCGTCGATGACGGCGTCGAACGCGCCCACATCGTTGACGGACGCCAACCCCATTCCATGCTGCTGGAGGTCTTCACCTCGGCAGGCGTCGGCACCCAAGTCGTCCCCGAGGAGGAATCATGAGCCAGCCATCCGAACAACCCGGAGGCCAGCGGAGCTCCGCCAGCCACCCGGGGTCCCCGTTGGGGGAGACCGGCGAATTGGAGGCCCTGCAAGGCCTGGCCTCCACCGAGCTGACCGAACGCTACAACGCCTCGCTCATGGGGGTCTTCGGCACCCCGCAGCGCGTTCTGGTGCGCGGCTCCGGATGTGTGGTCTGGGATGCCGACGGCCGTGAATACCTCGATCTGCTCGGCGGTATCGCCGTCAACGCCCTGGGACATGCGCACCCGTTCCTCACCTCGGTCGTCTCCAGCCAGCTGGCCACGCTGGGACATATTTCGAACTTCTTCACCAGTCCCACCCAGATCGCGCTGGCAGAAAAACTGCTCGTTCTTGCCCAAGCCCCCAGCGGTTCGAAGGTCTTCTTCGCCAACTCGGGGACCGAGGCCAACGAGGCGGCCTTCAAACTGGCCCGTCGCAACGATGGCGCGGGGGCCGGAACCGCGCGAACGCGGATCATCGCCCTGGAAAATGCGTTCCATGGCCGCACCATGGGCGCCCTGGCCCTGACCTGGAAGCAGGCCTACCGCGAACCCTTCGAACCATTACCCGGCGGTGTCGAATGGGTGCCGGCAGGCGACGCCGACGCGTTACGTGCCGCCGTGGACGAAACGGTGGCAGCCGTCTTCATCGAACCCATCCAAGGCGAGGCCGGGGTCCGCGGCTACCCGGAGGGATACCTGCAAGCAGCACGACAGATCACCGAGGAGGCCGGGGCCCTGCTCATCATCGATGAGGTCCAGACCGGCATCGGACGGACCGGGGCGTGGTTCGCCTCCGAAGGGATCATCCCCGACGCGATCACCTTGGCCAAGGGACTCGGCGGCGGTTTCCCCATCGGGGCGCTGATCACCTTCGGTGAGCACGTGTCCTCGCTCTTGAGCCCGGGCCAACACGGCACGACCTTCGGCGGCAACCCGGCGGCCACCGCTTCGGCGCTGGCCACCCTCCACGTCCTCGAAAGCCAGGGTGTCCTGGCCCAGGTCCGTGACACCTCAGCTGCCCTGGCGGCGGCACTGCAGGAACTGGACTGCGTGACCGAGGTGCGCGCCCATGGCCTGCTGGTGGGCTTCGACCTGGCCACCGAGGTGGCTCCCGCCGTCGTACGGGCGGGGCTCGAGGCAGGGTTCATCATCAATTCGACGGGTCCGGCCACCGTGCGCCTGGCCCCACCGTTGATCATCACCATGGAACAACTGAGGGGCTTTGTTGACGCCCTACCGGAGCTCTATGCCACAGCCATTGCACAGGAGAACTAAGTGAGCACCCCAACCGTCCGTCATTTCCTGGTTGATACAGACCTCAGCCAGGCCGAACAGACCGAGGTCCTGGACCTGGCGGCGGCCATGAAGAGCGACAGGTACGGGTACCGCCCGTATGCCGGACCGCAAACCGTCGCCGTCTTTTTCGATAAGACCTCCACCCGCACCCGGGTCTCCTTTGCCGCCGGCATCGCCGAACTGGGCGGCCAGCCATTGATCATCAACCCCGGTGAGTCCCAGTTGGGGCATAAGGAGTCGATTGCCGACTCGGCCCGGGTGCTCGAGCGGATGGTTTCCACGATCGTCTGGCGCACCTACGCCCAGTCGGGATTGGAGGAGATGGCCGCCAACAGTGGGGTGCCGGTGATCAACTCGCTCTCCGATGACTACCACCCCTGCCAACTGCTCGCCGATCTGCTGACCGTGCGCGAACATAAGGGCCGGCTCGCCGGACTGTCCATGGCCTACCTCGGTGATGCGGCGAATAACATGGCCAACTCCTACCTGTTGGCCGGAGTGACCGCCGGAATGCAGGTGCGCATCGCCGGGCCTGCCGGCCATCTACCCGATGAATCCGTCGTTGCCGCGGCCAGGGGCCGTGCCGCAGAAACCGGTGGGTCGGTCATGATCACCACCGACCCTTCGGAGGCCCTCAAAAATGTCGACGTCGTGGCCACCGACACCTGGGTCTCCATGGGGCAGGAAGACGAAAAGGCAGAACGAGTTGAACTGTTCGGGGACTATCGGGTCGATGAGGCGGCGATGGCCCTGGCGGCCCCGGACGCGATCGTCTTGCACTGCCTCCCGGCCTACCGTGAATATGAGATCGCTGCAGGGGTCATCGACGGCGGGCAATCGGTGGTGTGGGACGAAGCAGAAAACAGGCTGCACGCCCAGAAGGCCCTGATGGCCTGGCTGATGGCCTCTTCGGGGCTGGCGGAAGTCTCGGGTGTTGAAGCGGGGGACCGACGATGAGCCTGCAGCCCGGTGGCCAGCCCACCACAAAAATTGCCCGTCAAGCACGGATCAAAGCCATTCTCGGGGCCGGATCGGTGCGTTCCCAGGCCGAACTCGCAGGCCTGCTGGCGGCCGACGGCGTCCAAGTCACCCAGGCCACGCTGTCCCGGGACTTGGTGGAACTGGGAGCCATCAGGGTCCGGGGTGTGGAAGGGGGCCTGGTCTACGCGTTGCGCTCCGAGGGCGGGGACCGGTCGCCGCAGACCGGCGTCACCCAGGAAGTGCTCGACGCGCGGCTGGCTAAGCTCTCGGCCGAGTTGATCGTCACCGCGGAAGCCTCGGCGAATATCGTCATCCTGCGCACCCCTCCGGGGGCGGCGAACTTCTTGGCCTTATCGATCGACCATTCGATCATGCCCGATGTCCTGGGCACGATCGCCGGCGATGACACGGTCATGCTGATCACCCGTGACCCCCAGGGTGGCGAGGAGATCGCCGCGCGCTTCCTCGAACTGGCCAACACGCAGTAGCCGCCGGCCCCGGTCAGGCGCCGTTCGTCGGGAAATACTCTTCGATCAGTGAGCGCATGGCGGGGAGATCGAACATATCGGTCACCGCCCAGGCGTTCTGGGGACCCAGCTTCGGGTCCGCCCCGGCCTCCAGGAGGAAGCGGGTGAGCTCGGCATTCTGCCGGAAGACGGTGCAGGTCAGTGCCGATTGGCCCTGGTCGTTGAGTCGGTCCACGGTCGCCCCGCGTTCGACGAGGCCGCGTGCCAGGTCGTTATGTCCGCTATAGGAGGCCAGAATCAGCAGCGAGTCGCCCTTATGGTCGGTCAGGTCAACGGGCAGGCCCTCACCGATGAGGGCCAGCAGCTTCTCGGTTTCCCCTTGACGGGCAAGGTCGAAAGTGGAATGAAGGAAGGCAAGCTCTTCATCGCTGAGTTCGGGCACTGGCTGGTTGGCGGGCTCTGTCATGCCGACCAGCCTACCGCCAGTGAGGAGGGGCCACATTGCATCGTGTGCATAATTATGTAGACTTATGAATAAGAACAGATCTTGATCGGCGCGGCCCATGCGTCGAACCCCATTCCCAGAGGAGAAACCCCGTGAAGGAACGCATTGTCCTGGCCTACTCCGGCGGCCTGGATACGTCCGTGGCCATCGGCTGGATCGGCGAAGCCACCGGCGCTGAAGTCATTGCCGTCGCGGTCGACGTCGGGCAGGGCGGCGAATCCCTGGAAACGGTGCGCGATCGCGCGCTGGGCTGCGGTGCCGTCGAAGCCTATGTTGCCGACGCCCGCGACGAGTTCGCCAACGAGTACTGCATGCCGACGCTGCAGACCGGTGCGCTCTACCAAAACCACTACCCGTTGATTTCTGCGATCTCCCGCCCGGTGATCGTCAAGCATTTGGTGACCGCGGCCAAACAGTTCGGGGCCACCACCGTCGCCCACGGGTGCACGGGCAAGGGCAATGACCAGGTCCGCTTTGAAGTCGGCATCCAGACCATCGGTCCGGAGCTGAAATGCATCGCCCCGGTTCGTGACCTGGCGCTGACCCGCGATAAGGCGATCGAATATGCGGAAAAGAACGATCTGCCGATCGAAACGACCAAGAACAACCCGTTCTCGATCGACCAGAACGTCTGGGGCCGCGCCGTGGAGACCGGCTACCTCGAGGACATCTGGAACGCCCCGACCAAGGACGTCTACAGCTACACCGATTCCCCCGAGTTCCCCCCGGCCCCCGACGAGGTGACCATCTCCTTCCGCCAGGGCATCCCGGTGGCCATCGACGGTGTGGCCGTCACCCCGCTGGAGGCCATCGAACAGATGAATCGCCGCGCCGGCGCCCAGGGCATCGGCCGCATCGACATCGTCGAGGACCGACTGGTGGGCATCAAATCCCGCGAGATCTACGAGGCCCCGGGGCCGATGGCCCTGATGGAGGCGCATAAGCACCTGGAAAACATCACGCTCGAGCGTGAACAGGCCCGCTTCAAGGCCACGGTGTCCCAGCGTTGGAGCGAGCTGGTCTACGACGGCCAGTGGTTCTCCCCGCTGAAGCGCTCGCTGGACACTTTCGTGGCGGACACCCAACGCCACGTCAACGGTGATATCCGCATGGTCATGCACGGTGGCCGCGCCGTCGTGGAAGGACGCCGTTCGGAAACTGGTCTCTACCGCTTCGACCTGGCTACCTACGACACCGGCGACACCTTCGACCAGTCAAGTGCCCGCGGATTCATCGATATCTTCGGTCTCTCGGCGAAGGTGGCCACGGAGCGCGACGAGCGCGTGGCCGAGGGCAAGTAGGCATGCCCGAGGCCCACGGCACCAACGAAGGAGCCCTGTGGGGCGGCCGGTTCTCCGGCGGCCCCGCAGACGCCCTGGCAGCGCTGAGCAAATCGACGGATTTCGACTGGCGACTAGCCCGCTACGATATCGCCGGCTCCCGAGCCCACGCCCGGGTCCTGCACACCGCGGGACTGCTGGACGACGCCGAACTCCAGGGCATGATCGGTGCCCTGGACCAGCTGGAATCCGATGTCACCGACGGCACGTACGTCGCCGCGGAATCGGATGAGGATGTCCATGGTTCACTCGAACGCGGATTGATCGAACGGGCCGGACCGGCGCTCGGTGGGAAGCTACGTGCCGGACGCTCACGTAACGACCAGATCGCCACCCTGGGACGGATGTTCCTGCGTGACCACGCCCGGGTCATCGCCCGCGGCGTGCTGGCGACCATCGACGCGCTCATCGCCCAGGCCGAGGCCCACCCGCAGGCTGCCATGCCCGGCCGTACGCATCTGCAACACGCCCAACCGGTGCTGCTGGCCCACCACCTGCTGGCCCACGGCTGGGCACTGCTGCGCGATGTGCAGCGCCTGGCTGACTGGGACCGCCGGGCAGCGGTTTCCCCCTACGGTTCCGGGGCACTGGCAGGATCTTCGCTCGGACTCGATCCCCACGCCGTAGCCGCCGACCTCGGCTTCGACTCGGCCACCTGGAACTCCATCGACGGAACAGCAAGCCGGGACGTCTTCGCGGAGTATTCCTGGGTCGCCGCGATGATCGGGGTGGACTTGTCCCGGATCTCCGAGGAGGTCATCCTGTGGGCGACCAAGGAATTCTCCTTCGTCACCTTGCATGACTCGTATTCCACGGGGTCCTCGATCATGCCGCAGAAGAAGAATCCCGATGTCGCCGAACTGGCCCGCGGCAAGGCTGGACGACTGATCGGGGACCTGACCGGGTTGCTGGCCACCCTCAAGGGGCTGCCGTTGGCCTATAACCGGGACCTGCAGGAGGATAAGGAACCGGTGTTCGACGCCACCGACACCCTGGAACTGCTGCTTCCCGCCGTTTCGGGGATGGTCGCCACGCTCGATTTCAACACCGAACGAATGGCTGAGTTGGCCCCTCAGGGCTTCGCGCTGGCCACCGATATCGCCGAATGGCTGGTCCGTCAGGGAGTCCCGTTCCGAGACGCCCACGAGCTCTCCGGCTCGGCCGTCCGTGTGGCGGAATCACGGGGCGTGGAGTTATGGGATCTGACCGACGAAGAGTTCGCCGCGATTTCCCCCGAACTGACCCCGGCCGTCCGCGAGGTCCTGAGCACCGCAGGGTCGCTGGCCTCACGGTCCTCACAAGGAGGGACTGCCCCCGATGCCGTGGCCGCACAGCTCACGGCGCTGAAGGAGCAGCTGGAAGAGCTGCGCACCTTCGCTGCCTGAGCCGCAGCACCGGCAGAGCCTGCCGCCGTCGTCCACTGTGGACGACGGCGGTAGGCTGCTGCCATGACACAGCTTTCCACCGCATCACTGGCCGAGGCCGTCCAGGATGCCACCGCCCGTGCCCGTACCGCGATCGGCGCCCTGCCTGCCGAGGAATTCGCCGCGCCATCCACGTTGCCCGGGTGGAATAATGCCCAGCTACTGGCCCATCTGGATGGGGTCAGCCGTGCCCTGGCCCGGCAACTGGCCTATGCCGCCCGTGGCGAACGCATCGAGTTTTACGACGGCGGCCAGGAGGGCCGCGACGAGCGGATTGAACTCGGTGCCCTCCAACAGCCCTCCACCGTGGCGGCCCGCACGATTCAAGGACTGGACCTGTTGGACGAGTCGATCAAGGATCTCCCCGCCGGGGGATGGGAGAACGCCACGAGCTTCCGCGGAGAAGGCACCGTGACCGATTGTGTGAAGGCTGCTTGGCGTGAAGTCCTGATCCACGCCACCGATCTCGGGACCACCGTCTCGCTGGTTGACTGGCCCACGGAATTCTCGGCCCACCTTTTTGAGTTCCTGTCGCTGCGGGTGCCCGCCGAATACCGGCTGCTCTTGCAGCCCACCGGCAGCCAGCCGCTGACCCTCGGCGACGGTCCCACCGGGTACGTGGTCACCGGCATGGAATGTGATTTGGCCGGCTGGCTCGCAGGACGCGAACCCTCCGGCCCCGTCCGGGCGACCGCCGCAGCCGACGGGGCCGACCTCCCCGAATTGCTGCCCTGGCCCTCGGGGCTGGCCGCCTCGAAATGAGCGGAGCAGACCCTCAACTGACCCGGACCGCGATCGACGTCGCACCCTTGCTGCTGGGAAGCATCCTGACCGTTCAGCGGGAAGGGCACCGTGTGGGCGTGCGCATCACCGAGGTCGAAGCCTATGAAGGTTCGGCAGACCCGGGATCCCATGCCTACCGAGGGCGCACGGCACGCAACGACTCGTTGTTCGGGCCGCCGGGAACCCTGTATTGCTACTTCACCTACGGGATGCACCACTGCGCCAACATCGTGTGTGGGGCAGACGGCCGGGCCTCTGCGGTGTTGCTGCGCGCTGGAGAGATCATCACGGGTGCTGAGACCGCCAGGGCACGACGCCGGAACCCTCGCCGGGACCGGGACCTGGCCAATGGGCCCGCCAAACTCGCCCAGGCAGTGGGGCTGGACCTGCAATGCAACGGACTGGAATTGATCACCGGGGTCCAGGGAATGGGGCTCCGCGAGCTGGATGCTGTTCCGTCCCCGCTGGGAGCAACCCTGTCCTCATTACCCGAAACCGCACCGCAGGGAGTGCGCTGCGGACCCCGGGTTGGTGTGGCAGGCCCCGGTGGCAGCAATGACTACCCCTGGCGGTTTTGGCTCGACCACGAACCCACCGTTTCGGCCTATCGTGCCGCGAAGCCCCGAAACCGCCCGAAACCGGCAGGGAACCCTGGGCGCAAGGACTAGAGTGGATGCGTGCAATCCGTGACCGAAACTATGCCCGAACTCCTGGACCGCCTGTGTGCGATCGTCCCCGACTACCCACAGCCGGGCGTCTCCTTCAAGGATCTGACGCCCGCATTCGCCGACGCCCACGGATTGCATCGCATGATCGATGAGATCATTGCCCCCTTTGAGGGCACCTTCGATGTGGTCGCCGGAGTGGAGGCACGCGGCTTCGTCTTGGCAGCGGCTGCAGCCTACGCCAGCGGCACGGGGATGGTGACCATCCGCAAGAAGGGCAAATTACCCCGTCCGGTCCACGCCGAGCAATACACCCTCGAATACGGTACGGCCACGCTGGAATTGCACCGTGACGACATCAAACCCGGAACCCGGGTCCTGCTCCTCGACGACGTCCTGGCCACCGGAGGGACCATCAACTCGGCCGTCTCCCTGTTGACCCGTGCCCAGACCGAGATCGTCGGTATCGGCGTCGTCCTCGAGCTGGAGGAACTTCGTGGCCGGGCCCGACTGCAGGATTATCACGTGGAATCTCTTCAAACGGTGTGATGGACGTCGTGAGCCGGCCGACCACCCAACCGGTAGACTGATTCGTCCGCCATTTCGCACCAGGAGGAAAGTACATGCCGCAGTCACCCTCGCCCGCACCTGAACTGGAGCGCGAGCGGGCTTATGTCGAGCGGCTCTACCGCCGGCTCGATGCCCTACGTGAGGAGAAGACCGCGCAACTGGCCCGGGTTCGCCGTGACGGAGCGCTTGGTTCGCTACAGAACATCTCCGAACGCGACTCGTTCGCGAATTTATACGAGGACCGCCTGGCCCAATTGAACGCCGTCGAGGACCGCCTGGTTTTTGGTCGCCTCGACCTCGAAAGTGCCGAGGACAACGGTGATGCCACCAGTCACTACATCGGACGCATCGGCATGACCGACGAACACCAGACCCGTCTCATGGTCGACTGGCGTGCCCCGGAAGCGGGGGCCTTCTACCAGGCCACCGCCTTCGAACGCCATGGAGTACGCCGTCGGCGCCACCTGATTCTCAAGGGCCGCAACGTGGTAGCCCTCGAGGACGATGTGCTGGACCCTGAATTACTCAACGAGGGTGTCTCGCACCAGGGGGAGGGGGCGCTCCTTGCTGCCCTGACCAGCCGACGCACCGGACATATGGCGGACATCGTCAGCACCATCCAGGCAGAGCAGGACCGGATCATCCGGGCCCCGCTGGCCGGTGTCCTCGTGGTCCAGGGCGGTCCCGGAACCGGTAAGACTGCGGTGGCCCTCCACCGTGCGGCCTACCTCCTCTACGAACACCGTGAACGTTTGAAGACCGCCGGTGTTTTGCTGGTCGGGCCCTCGACGGCCTTCATGCGCTATATCGAACGTGTCTTGCCCTCCCTGGGCGAAACCGGCGTCGTCATGTCCTCCGTGGGACAGCTGCTGCCGGGGATCAACGCCATTCCCGAACCCGGACGCGAAGCCGCCCGGATCAAGGGGGGACTCGGCATGGCCCAGGTGGTTGCCCGGGCGGTCGAGAACCGCCAGCGGGTGCCCGCGGGGCCACGCCGGGTCCTGGTCGAAGGCACCCCGCTGACGATCACCCCACGGCAGGTCCGGCGGGCCGGCGATAAAGCACGGGCGACGGGCAGACCGTATAACGAGGCCCGCGCGACCTTCGTCAAGGTCATGCTGCGCGAGCTGGCCGATCAGCTCAAGGAGAAGCTCGAGGAATCCTCCGGTGCCGGCAATGCTGCCGACCGCTCCTACTTGATCGAAGACGTTCGGGCCTCACGGGATGTGCGCATCACCTTGAACCTATGTTGGATGCCGATGAGCCCCGAGCAGCTCATCACCGACCTGTACGCCAAGCCCGAGGTCCTCGAAGCGGTTGCCCCTGAGCTGAGCTATGCCGAACGCCGCTCATTACTGCGTGGTCGCGGGGAACCATGGACCGAAGCGGATGTCCCCTTGCTCGACGAGGCCGCGGAACTTCTGGGTGCCTTCGATGCGACGGTAGGGCGCGAACAAGCCGTGGCCGAGGCCAACCGAAAACGCGATATGGCCAATGCTGAACAGGCCTTGAAGAACGTCAGCGCATCACTGGAAGAAATCGGCATTGATGGATCGGTCAGTGCCGAACAACTTGCCGACTTGAACGAGGAGACCGGCCCCCGGCTGACCGCTGCAGAACGCGCCGCTACCGACCGCAACTGGGCCTACGGCCATGTCGTGGTTGATGAGGCCCAAGAGCTTTCGCCGATGCAGTGGCGCTTATTGGTGCGTCGTTGTCCCCTGAAGTCTTTCACCGTGGTCGGTGATATCGCCCAGGCTAGTTCGGCTGCGAGCGTGGGGAGTTGGGCTGCGGCGATGGAACCGTTCGTCGGCCGTCGTTTTGAACTGGAGGAACTGACGGTGAATTACCGTACTCCCGTTCAGATCGCCGAAGCAGCAGCCCGGATGGCCCAGGAAGCTGGTCTGCAAGTCTCGACGCCGAAGGCGGTGCGCGAAGGTGATTGGCCCCCGCTGATCAACCGGGTCTTGCCCGGTGACGTCCTGGCAACGACGCTGAGGGCGCTGCCCGAAGAGATCAGAATCGCCGATGGGGGACTGGTTGCCGTCATTGCCCCCGCGCAGCGACTCGATCAGGTCCGGACGGCGGTCGCTGGCGAGTATGGACGACGTGTCGGTGGCGGGTCCGGCGCCCTGGACCAGGACATCGTTGTGACCACTGCCAAACTGGCCAAGGGCCTCGAATTCGATGTTGTGATGGTGTTGGAGCCACAGGAAATCGTCGAAGAGGCGGAAGGAACCGTGGGCGATTTATATGTCGCGATGACCCGCGCGACCCAACGCCTGCAGGTTATCGCCAGTGGCAATATTCCTGCGGGAATGGACCCGAACGCCTGATCACGAGAGCGTTGCTGCTAGATTTGATGGCGTGTCAGTGAGTGAATTGAATCCCGCCATTGCGGGACAGCAGAATGATCCGTCCTTCCCCAACGTCTGGCAGGAGCTGAAGTGGCGTGGCTTGGTCCACGTTTCCACTGAGGAATCCGGGCTGGAGCAAATGCTCGCAGGGGAGCCGATCACCTATTACTGCGGATTCGATCCCACGGCGCCGTCTTTGCACTTGGGGAACCTGGTCCAATTGCTGAACATGCGTCGTCTGCAGCTGGCGGGGCACCGCCCGCTGGGCCTCGTGGGTGGTTCCACCGGTTTGATCGGAGACCCGCGGCAGAGCGCCGAGCGGGTCCTGAATACCAAGGAGACCGTCAACGTGTGGGTGGGCCGCCTGCAGCGTCAGGTCAGCTGGTTCTTGTCGACCGAAGGCTCAAACGCGATGCAGATCGTGAATAACTTGGACTGGACGGGACCCCTCAGCGCGATCGACTTCCTCCGTGAGGTCGGCAAACACTTCCGTGTGGGGACGATGGTCAAGAAGGACACTGTTGCCTCACGCCTGAATAGCGACGAGGGCATCAGCTACACGGAGTTCAGCTACCAGATCCTGCAAGGCATGGACTACTTGGAGCTTTACCGAGACTACGGATGCCGGCTCCAGACCGGCGGTTCTGACCAGTGGGGCAACCTGACCAGTGGGACGGAATTGATTCGCAAGGTCGAGGGCGCCACGGTGCATGCCTACGGAACCCCGTTGATCACCAACACGGACGGCAGTAAGTTCGGCAAAAGCGAAGGCAACGCCATCTGGCTCGACGCCGAGATGTGTAGCCCGTACGCGTTCTACCAATTTTGGCTCAACACCGCCGATGTCGATGTGGTCGACCGCTTCAAGGTCTTCACTTTCCGTACACGCCAAGAGATCGAGGCCATCGAACAGCAAGTAGCGGAACGACCCTTCGCCCGCGCCGGTCAACGTCAGCTGGCCTACGACGTCACGTCGCTGGTCCACGGTATCGACGCTACCGAAAAGGTCATTGCAGCCTCTGCAGCAATGTTTGGCCAGGGGGTACTCGCCGATCTCGATGAAGATCTCCTGGTGGCAGCCACCGCAGAATTGCCGAGCGTGCAGGTGCCGTCGGATTCATTGGGGATCGTCGAGCTGCTGGTGGCCACCGGACTCTCCGAGTCCAAGTCTGCAGCCCGGCGGACCGTGGGAGAGGGTGGCGCCTACGTCAACAACGTCAAATTCTCGGATGTCGATGCAGTCATTGATTCATCGGCGCTTTTGCACGGGCGCTATGTGTTGGTGCGACGTGGGAAAAAGAGCCTGGCGATGGTCGAGGTCGCGTCCTAAAGCATGTTGTTCGGCGCTGGTGAATCCGCAGCCGATCCAGACAACCAAGAGGCCGGCCGGCCCCGAGACGTGAATCACGTTGGGGCCGGCCGGCCTTTTTGCTCCCCAGGTAACCCCCTGCAGAGGCAAAAAACCGCCTCGAAGCCCGGTATCCCGGGGAAAAAGCAAGGATCCAGGTCGCATGAACCCGAGAGAACGGCCGATTTGCAGCCGCCGGTCACCACGTGTAATGTTTTCTCTTGTCGCCGACGCTCCTGCAGCGGACAAAGGAAGCGAAAGTTTCCCGGTCAGGCGAACAAACTCCTTTCAAACCTCCAAGCTTTCTGGACGTCATTTGCACGCCTTGAAGCAGGGAAAAATGGAAGCGAGGGGAGACCAATTGGTCGAAATCAAAGCGATAAAGTCGATTTGACAACGATCAAACGGACTAATAAATTAGATATGTAGCAACGAAAGAAAAGCAAAAAGAATACGAATTCTTTATTTCGTTATTTGCTCGGAATCGTTAGCGGTCTGTTGTTTGAGAACTCAATAGTGTGCCATGTTTGTTGACACCGATTTTTTTATAAATTGGTGAATGGTCTTTGTGGATGCACCCCGTGTATTTGCAAGGACATATTTGCCAGG
>NZ_NRGU01000011.1:0-103666 GCF_002332245.1 Glutamicibacter sp. BW78 | reverse complement strand
GAAGAGGTGTTGCCACAAGACTGGACCACCGGCGTCGGGGTCGTAGATATGTGCCCCGAATCGTCGGTCGGCACCGAGGCCGAACAGAGCGGCAGCCAACGGGGGGAAGGCCATGAGGATCAGCAGCGAAGTGATCAGCGTGTTCCAGCTGAAGATCGACATGCGCCACATGGTCATACCCGGTGCGCGCAGGCAGATGATCGTGGTGATGAAGTTGACCGCACCCAGGATCGTGCCGAAGCCCGACAGCGCCAGACCGAAGACCCAGAGGTCACCACCGACACCCGGACTGAACGTGGTATTCGACAGCGGCGCATAGGCGAACCACCCGAAGGAGGCGGCACCCTGCGGGGTGATGTAGCCGGCCATGGCGATGGTGGAACCGAAGAGGTAGAACCAGAAGGCCAGCGCGTTCAAACGGGGGAAGGCAACGTCGGGGGCACCCAGCTGCAGGGGCATGATGACGTTGGCGAAGCCGGCGAACAACGGGGTGGCAAACATGAGCAGCATGATGGTGCCGTGCATGGTGAACAGCTGGTTGTACTGTTCCTTCGTCTGCAGGATCTGCATACCTGGCTCAAAGAGCTCGGCACGGATCAACAGCGCCATGATGCCGCCGATGCAGAAGAAGATGAACGAGGCGATCAGGTACATGTAACCGATCGTCTTGTGGTCGGTGGAGGTGATCCAGTTGACGACGATGCGTCCCTTGGACACCGGCACGACCCGGGGGGCGAGGGGCTTTGCCTCGTCCGTCGCGTATTCATAAGTAGTCATCGCGGCCTACTCCCCTTCCTCATGCGGAATGGTAATGGAATTGACCTCGTCCGGCTTGCGGTTGTAATCCTTGCCGATATGTCCGTCCTTCATGTCCGAAAGCTTGGACTTGAACTCGGCCTTGGAAACAACCTCGACGTTGAAGAGCATCTCCGAGTGGTACTCGCCGCACAGCTCGGCACATTTGCCGGCGTACGTGCCCTCCTCCTGCGGAGTGAGATAGATCTTATTGGTCTTGCCAGGAATCATGTCCAGCTTCTGCAGGAACGCAGGAACCCAGAAAGAGTGGATCACGTCGCGGCTATTCAGCTCGAGCGTCACCGAGGTGTCGACCGGCAGGTACAGCGTGGCGATGTCATCGTTCTTGCCCTTGGAGCCATCCAGGTGTGCCTGGACGCTGGCGTCGTACTTTTCTTCGCCCTCGTAGGAATAGTTGTAGTCCCAAGCCCACTGCTTCGCCTGAACATCAACGACCAAGTCGGAATCGACAGGCTTTTCAATGGCGGTCTGGGTGCTATCCGAGAACGTGAAGAATGTCAGGACCATCATCAACGGCACTGCCGTGTAGAGGATCTCCATGGGGAGGTTGTAGCTGAGCTGGCGTGGGTAACCGACTTCGCCCTTACGGCGGCGGTAGGCCACAATGCACCAGATCATCAGACCCCAGGTCATGATGCCGACCAGAAGGACGGTGACCCACGTGTTGACCCAGAGGTCCTGGATGCTTGCAGTGTGGTTGGTGATGTCCCGGGATTCGTTCGGGAGCCAGCCACGCTGGACTTGTTCTGAACAACCCGTCAGCAGCAGCGCCCCCGCGCCGGCGATGGCCAGTACCTTGGCCTTGCCCCTGCGACTGCTGCTGGTTCGGTCTTGCGAACTCACAGACGGCCCTTCCTCTTTGTTGGTGCGATACGTGGTCTCGTAGGTGCCAGATACGGTTCCGGGCGCAGCAAGGCATCCGGCACCGGCACTTCGAGACCAATAGTTTTACTACTCATCGTAGAGCTTACCCTCTCGAACGACGGAATGCCGACCAAAACCCCGTGTCAACCGATGGTTACGTTGACGTGGAATTCAGGCCGGCGGTCTTCCTAGTGGAACGAGTCGCCGCAGGCGCAGGAGCCGCCGGCGTTGGGGTTATCGATGGTGAAACCCTGCTTGGAGATGGTGTCTTCGAAGTCGATGGAAGCGCCGGCCAGGTAGGGCACGCTCATCTTGTCGATGATCACGTCGACGCCTTCGAAGGTGCGCACGGCATCGCCTTCCAGCTGACGCTCGTCGAAGTAGAGCTGGTAGATCAGGCCGGAGCAGCCGCCCGGCTGGACAGCCACGCGCAGACGGAGATCGGTCCGCCCTTCCTGTTCCAACAGGCTGCGGACTTTATCCGCGGCCACGTCGGACAGAAGCACCTCGTGGGTCTTGAGCTCCTCGGTGGATCCGGCTGTCGAATCATTGGTCGTGGCGGTCATCTGGTCCTCCAATATTGCTTGTTCCGGAGGGCAGCACCGTAGCGTGCCGTCCCCTCATGTCCCATGGTACGACAGGCACCCTTATTTCAGTCCTTCTGAATCGAGCCGGGCCAAAAGCAATGCTTCGGCGATCACCGCCTTGCGGAAATCCTCGAGATGCAGTGACTCATTGGCGCTATGGGCCCGCGAATCCGGGTCCTCTACCCCGGTGACCAAGATCTGCGCCTGAGGGTAGAGGTCGAGAAGATCTGAGATGAAGGGAATCGAGCCGCCGATGCCGGTCTCCACCGGGGTGACACCCCAGGCTTTTTCCAGCGACCACAGGCTGGCGCGCGCGGCAGCTGCCTCGGTGTCAGTGGAGAAGGCGTTGCCTTGTTCGACGGCGGTGAAGTCGATCCGGGCACCAAAGAGGTCCTGGGATTGCACGTGACGTTGCAGGGCTTCGGCCGCCTCCTGGGGGTCCTGGCCGGGTGCCAATCTCACGCTGATCTTCAGCCGCGTCATGGGCTGCAAGGTATTGGAGGATAGCTCCACCGAGGGAATGTCCATGCCGATCACCGAAAGCGCCGGCTTATTCCAGAGGCGGTCGGCCAGTGCGCCGGTACCGGCCAACCGGTAGCCGTCAACGACCGAAGAATCGGCACGGAAGTCTGCCTCGGCGTAGTCCACCGGGTCGGTGTCACGCGCCAATAAGCCCTCGACTGCCACATTGCCCTCGTCATCATGGAAGGAAGCGATCAGCCGTGCCGCCACGGTGGGGGCGTCAAGAACGGGTCCGCCGAACATTCCCGAATGCACTGCGTGGTTCAGAACACGGACCTCGATCTCCGCGCCCACCATCCCCCGCAGGCTGGTGGTCAAGGCGGGGACGCCAACCTTCCAGTTGCTGGAGTCGGCCACGACGATCACATCGGAGGCCAGCAGTTCGCGGTGCTTTTCCAGGAACGGCCTGAAGGATGGGGAACCGGCTTCCTCTTCTCCCTCAAAGAAGTAGGTGACCCCGACGCCGAAGTCCGCCACCACGTCGAGCACGGCACGCAGGGAGGCAATGTGGACCATGATGCCTGCCTTGTCGTCCGCGGCTCCGCGGCCATAGAGGCGGCCCTTGGATTCGGTGGCTTCAAAGGGCTCGGTATTCCACAATTCCCGGTCCCCCGGGGGCTGGACATCGTGGTGGGCGTAGAGGAGGATCGTCGGCTTGCCGGGCTGCGCCGGGCGGCGACCCACCACCGCCGGGGAGCCCGGCTTACCGTCGGGGGTGTCCACCGAAAGGATCTGGACGTCTTCCATGCCGGTGGAACGTACGAGCGCAGCGACCGCTTCGGCGCTTCGGTCCAGTTCGGCGGCATCGAAAGCCTCCCAGGCAATACCCGGGATGGCGACGAGGGATTTGAGTTCTGTGAGGGTCTGGTCGATGGCACGGTTCACGCGCTCGGCGATCGCTGCCAGATCGACGCCGTGATCGACGGCGGCGGAAGTGGAATCGGAAGTAGTCATGGCCTCAGCCTACAACTGCACGGCGTTTCGGCTGCAGGGAAGCCCCGGCTAGACTGAGCACGTGTTTGGAAGCAAAAAAGCCGATGCCGCACAGCCGCCGGCCACCCCAGAAGAGTCAGATCGTCCCGCCGCAGGCAAGGGTACCCCGACGCCGAGGCGCAATAGCCAAGAGGCGCAGAATAAGCGTCCCCTGGTTCCGAGTGACCGCAAGGCCGCCAAGAGCCAGGCTCGCCAGCAGCGGGTCGCCGCTCAGGAGCGCATGCGTCTGGCCAACGAAACCGGAGACGAACGTTACCTCTCCACCCGTGATAAGGGCCCGCAGAAGCGTTTTGCCCGCAACTTCGTCGACTCGCGCTGGATGGTCGGCGAGTTCCTGATGATCATCATTCTGGTCTTCCTCATCATTTCCTTCTCGATGAGCAAGAACCTCCAGGTCACCGCCTACGTCACCTTTGGTTTGTGGATCGTGCTGGCCATCACGGTCCTCGATTCATTCATCATGACGCGCCAGCTCAAGAAACGCTTGACCGATAAGTTTGGCAGCCGGGACCGCGGGGTCCTCTGGTATGCCGCTATGCGCGGCCTGCAATTTCGCAAGCTGCGGTTGCCGAAGCCTCAGATCGCCCGCGGAGCACCGGTCGACTGACCCGGCTGCTTCCCGGACCACGAAGCGAGGGCCCCCACCATGGGTGGGGGCCCTCGCTTTATTGGTGCCGAATCAGCGAGCAGCGAGGGCCTTGCGCAGCCCACGGTTGATCCGTGCCGCCCAGAAGGGTCCCTCATACAGGAAGGCGGTGTACCCCTGCACCAGATCGGCGCCGGCGTGAAGGCGTTCGGTCACATCAGCTGCCGTCTCCACTCCCCCGACGGAAATAACTGTCGACTCCTTCGGCAGGGCGGAGCGTAGACGCCGGAGCACTTCGAGCGAGCGGGCCTTCAGCGGGGCGCCGCTGAGGCCACCAGCGCCGTATTCGCGAATCCGGTCCGGGACGGTGACCAGCCCGGTGCGTTCGATCGTGGTGTTGGTGGCCACGACACCGTCCAAGCCGAGCTCGGTGACTAGTGCTGCGACGTCGTCGACATCGGAGTCGGCAAGATCCGGTGCGATCTTCACCAACAGGGGCATATGCCTCCCGGCGCTGCGGTCGGCTTCGGCGCCGACGGCAGTCAGGAGCGGGCGCAGTGACTCGATGCCCTGTAGCAGGCGGAGCCCCGGGGTGTTCGGGGAACTGACGTTGACGACCATATAGTCGGCCGCAGCTGCGAGTTCTCGGGTTCCGGCGAGGTAGTCCTGGACCGCATCCTCCAACTCGACGACCTTCGTCTTGCCGATGTTGATGCCCACGATCGGCCGGGACCGACCGAAACGCCGTGAAAGGACGGGGCGGGCGGCACGGATCCGTGGGGCAACCGCCGTGGCGCCATCATTATTGAAGCCCATCCGGTTGATCACCGCACGATCCTCGACCAGCCGGAACAGGCGAGGCTTCGGATTCCCGGGTTGCGCCTGACCGGTGATCGTTCCGACTTCGATATGCCCGAAGCCCAGATCCGCCAGGGCAGCGACTCCGTGGCCCTCCTTGTCGAAACCTGCGGCCAGACCGAAGGGGGATGGGAAATCAAGACCCATGACCCGGCACTGCAGACTCGGGTGCGGACGGGTGATCCGGCGCAATACCGCCGAAGCTCCGGTGGTCTCGGCCAGGCGAATGAGCCGGAAGCCGATCTGGTGGGCCTTCTCGGGGTCCATGCCGGAGAAGACCACACGGAAGAACGTCGGATAGAAGCGCATGCCAACAGTCTTCCCTGCCCACACTGCCGCTGCCAACTCCACCATGGATATGCTCGACACATGC
Source organism: Glutamicibacter sp. BW78 (assembly GCF_002332245.1). NCBI lineage: Bacteria > Bacillati > Actinomycetota > Actinomycetes > Micrococcales > Micrococcaceae > Glutamicibacter > Glutamicibacter sp. BW78. The sequence continues at coordinate 98,067 of NZ_NRGU01000011.1, read as the reverse complement.
ACAACAAGGAACCCCAGTATGCGGTGGATACCCGCCCCGGCGAATGGCTCGATGATGAGCTGGGACCCGGCTTCAGCTACACCACCATTGCGCGGGGACGCGATGAGGAAGGCCCGCTGAGTGCAACACTGGTCCGCTATCTTCCCCCTGACGAGCCGCAGCGGGGCCAACCCCGGGAGAGGAAGCATTGGCGTGATGCCATGCTCAATCTGCGGCAGGGTCTGGACCGGGCCCTCACCGTTCGGGACACGGCCGAGGCGCCCGCCCCGGAGGCTACCGACGTCGTGCTGGGGATGCATGGGTGGACCGACTATTTCTATAACGCGGAACTGGCGCGTTATTGGGCCGGGAGGGGCTATCGCTTTTATGCCCTGGACTTGCGCCGCTACGGCAGGAGCCTGAGATCCTGGCAGACTCCGGGATTTGTGACGGCACTGACCGAGTACGACGCCGATATTGAAGCGGCGCTGTCCACGATCCGGCACGACGTGGGGACGGTGGGCCGGACCCTGTGTGTCGCTCACTCCACCGGAGGGCTCACGGCGAGCCTGTACGCCCACCGCCATCCCGGGGTGTTCACCGCCCTGATCCTGAACTCACCCTGGTTGGAAATGCAGGGCAGCTGGTTGGTGCGCAACGCTGCTGCCGGGCTGCTGGATCCCCTGGCCCGGGTCAAACCCAAGGCCCGGATCAAGTTGCCCGAAGTTGACCATTATTGGCAATCCCTGTCCACCCAGGCCCATGGGGAATGGGATATCCATCCGCTCTGGAGACCCCGGTACGCATTCCCGGTCACCGCCGGGTGGATCACCGCGGTCCTGGCCGGGCATGCCGAGGTGAACCGCGGGCTCGACATCAAGGTCCCGGTGCTGGTGATGACCTCCGACAAAACGCATCTGGGCACCTCCTTCGAACCCGAGATGCTGGTTTCGGACACGGTCATTGAGGTGGAAACGGTCAGGCAACGGGCGTTGAAACTGGGCAACGAGGTGGCTGTGGTGCGGATCGAACAAGGGATGCACGACCTCTTCACCTCAGCCCCGCAGACCCGCGCAAAAGCCTATGAGGCGTTGACCCGCTTCTGCGAAGGGTATGTGCCCTCCCGGGCTGAAGGCTCAGAGGCTCAGGAGGTGGGGGTGTCCATGGCGGCACCGAAGCGTCGGTCGCGGCGGGCATAGATTCCGACGGCTTCCCAGAGCGTGCGCCGATCCACGTCGGGCCAGAGGACGTCCATGAAGACCATTTCGGCGTAGGCGGATTGCCAGAGCATGAAGTTGGAGGTCCGCTGCTCCCCCGAGGAGCGCAGGAACAAGTCGACGTCGGGGAGATCCGGCTCGTCCAAATACCGTCCGATGGTTTTCTCGGAAATACCCCGAGGTTTCAAACGCCCGGCGGCTACCTCTTCGGCGATGGCGGTCACCGCATCGGCGATCTCGGCCCGGCCACCGTAGTTCACGCACATGGTCAGATGGCAGACATCATTATCTTTGGTCTGCTCCTCAGCCATGAGCAGTTCATTGACCACTGAACGCCAGAGTCTGGGGCGGCGCCCGGCCCACCGGACCCGTACCCCCCAGGCGTCGAGCTGGTCCCGCTGACGGTGCAGCACGTCGCGGTTGAAGCCCATCAGGAACTTCACTTCCTCCGGGGTGCGTTTCCAATTCTCGGTGGAGAAAGCGTAGACCGAAACGTATTTCACCCCCAGCTCGATGGCCCCGGCCATCACGTCGAGCAGGGCTGCCTCCCCCGCCTTATGCCCCTCGGTGCGGGGAAGCCCGCGTTGGTTGGCCCACCGTCCGTTGCCGTCCATCACAATAGCCACATGCCGCGGAACCAGTTCGGCGGGAATCCGCGGGGCGACGGCACCGCTGGGATGCGGCCACGGTGCTGTCGGACCGGGACGGTTCGCCTGTTGGCGGGAGGATCGTTTCATCGATCAGGCTCTTTCCACGTGTTTGAGGGATTTGACGACCCGTTCCAGGTGCCATTGCAGATACCCCGACACCATACCGGCAGCCTCCCTCCGGGCCGAGGCGTCGGCGTCCCGTGTGGCCGGCCAGTCCCCGGTGAGCAGGGCGGAGAGCAGGGAAACGGTCGCCGGGGCCGGGGAACTGGAGCCCGCCGGACGGCAGTCGGCGCAGACGACCCCGCCCAAGGGGATGTTCAGGGCCGTATGCGGGCCGGGGGCGCCGCACCGGACGCAATCGGTGAAACTCGGCGCCCACCCTGCGGTGGCCAGGGCGCGGAGCAGGTAGGAGTCGAGCAGTAGTCCGGGATCCTGGGCGCCGCGCGCCATGGCGGCCATGGCTCCGTGGAGGAGCCTGAACTGGGTGGCGGCGGATTCCGTATCGGATTCGGTGAGCCGTTCTGCGGTTTCTGCCATGGCGCTGGCACTGGTGTACCTCGAATAGTCCAGCGAGAGGGACTGACCGTAGGGGTGGCGCAATTGGGCCTGGGTGATGATGTCCAGACTGCGACCCCGGATGACCTGGGCATCGACGAACATGAAGGGTTCAAGGGTGGCACCCATTTTGGAGCTGGTGCGGCGCACCCCCTTGGCGACGGCACGGACCTGACCATGGTCGGGGGTCAACAGGACGATGATCCTGTCGGCCTCACCCAATTTATAGGTACGCAGGACCAGGCCTTGGGTCCTATAGGACTTCGCGGCGAAACTGGAACGGGGCACGGCTCCAGTATCCCAGAGAAGCCGTGCCCCGTTCGCCGTCGTTTCTTCTAGCCGTGGCCTCAGGCCCGCTGGGCGTTATCCCAAATGGCACGGTTGACCGCCGAGATCACGGCCTTCAAGGAGGCCGTCGTGGTGTTCGCGTCAATGCCCACACCCCACAGCACGCGTTCGCCGACCGCGCATTCGACGTAGGCTGCGGCCTGCGCCGAGCCCCCTTCGCTCAACGCATGCTCGGTGTAGTCCAGGACCCTCAGGTCCACCCCATCGGCGGCAAGGATGTTGACCAGGGCGTTGATCGGACCGTTTCCGGTCCCCGAGCGTTCCTGCTCGACCCCGTCGGCGACCAGGGCCATATCCAGGGTGAACGATCCGTCCTCATCGGTGCGGGTCCGCGTATTGCCCAGCCGGTAGTGGCCCCAGCTCTCTCCCTCGAAGTTCTCGCAAGGCAGGTATTCGTTCTGGAACTGCTGCCAGATACTTGCCGGGCTGATCTCTCCGCCGCCGCCTTCGGCCAGACGTTGGATGACCCCGGAGAACTCGATCTGCGCTCGACGCGGCAGATCCAAGGAGTGGTCGTGTTTGAGGACATAGGCGACCCCTCCCTTGCCGGACTGTGAGTTCACCCGGATGACCGCCTCATAGGACCTGCCGATATCCTGCGGATCTACCGGCAGGTAGGGAACGGCCCAGGGGATGTCGTTGATGTCCTTGCCCGCTGCGGCGGCCTTGGCCTCCATATGTTCGAAGCCCTTCTTGATGGCGTCCTGGTGGGAGCCGGAGAAGGCGGTGAAGACCAGATCGCCACCGTAGGGTGACCGTTCGGCTACGGGCAGCTGGTTGCAGTACTCGACGGTGCGGCGGATCGCGTCCATATCCGAGAAGTCGATCATCGGGTCGATACCCTGGCCGTAGAGGTTCATCCCCAGGGTGACCAGGTCGACGTTGCCGGTGCGCTCACCATTGCCGAACAGGCAGCCTTCGATGCGGTCGGCGCCCGCCATATAGCCCAGTTCGGCGGCTGCCACCCCGGTGCCACGGTCATTATGAGGGTGCAGGGACAGGATGATGGACTCACGGTTCTGAAGGTTGCGGTGCATCCATTCGATCGAATCCGCGTAGACATTCGGCGTGGCCATCTCCACCGTTGCCGGCAGGTTCAGGATCATCTGGTTTTCCGGGGAGGCCTCAAGGACCTCGGCCACGGCGTCCGAGATCCGGCGGGCGAACTCCAGTTCGGTGCCCGTGTAGGACTCGGGTGAGTATTCGTAGGTGATCTTGGTGCCCGTCAACTGCTCTTCGAACTTCTTGCACAGCCGGGCCCCGGTCAAGGCGATGTCCACGATGCCGTCCTGGTCCTGCTTGAAGACGACTTCACGTTGGAGGACCGAGGTCGAATTGTAGAGGTGCACGATGGCCTGCTTGGCCCCCTCGAGCGACTCGTAGGTCCGCTCGATGAGGTGTTCACGCGCTTGGGTGAGGACTTGGATGGAGACGTCCTCGGGGATCCTGTCGCGTTCGATGAGCTGGCGGACGAAATCGAAATCCGTTTGGGAAGCCGAGGGGAAACCCACCTCGATCTCCTTATAGCCCATTTTCACGAGCAGATCGAACATCTGGTGCTTACGTTCGGGGCTCATGGGGTCGATGAGGGCCTGGTTACCGTCCCGGAGATCGACGGCGCACCAGCGCGGTGCCTTGTCGATGATTTTGTCCGGCCAGGTGCGGTCAGGCAGTTCGACGGTGATCTGATCCTGGAAGGGGATGTACTTCTGGATCGGCATTCCTGAGGACTTTTGCATGTTCTGCATGGATCTAGGGGGCCTTTTCAGTGGTGGTTGAAAATGCAGGCCGGCAGCACGAAACTCCGCAACGGGGGGTCGGCCCTAGAGACTGGTGTCCAGAAGATCCCCGTCGCGGCTACCTAGTAGAAGGAGGTCCGCCTGCATGAAATTCACCCTAGCATCAGGTTCGGGTCCGTTCGAAGGTCAACGTCAAATGTTTCGTCGCCTCAGCGGGAGAGCAATCCCTGCCGTTGCCGTCCCACCGGCCGGGGCTAGAATCCGAGCCGGCCCAGCTGTTTCGGATCGCGCTGCCATTCCTTGGCGATCTTCACATGCAGGTCCAAATAGACCCGGGTTCCCATGAGCGCCTCAATCCCCTGCCGGGCCCGGGTTCCTACTTCGCGCAACCGTGAACCTGCCCGGCCAATGATGATTGCCTTCTGCGAGGGGCGTTCGACGAAGAGGTTCACGTGGATGTCCAGCATCGGGCTATCCGCGGGCCGGTTTTCGCGCGGAATGATTTCCTCCACGACCACGGCCAAGGAGTGTGGCAGTTCATCGCGGACCCCTTCCAGGGCTGCTTCGCGGATGAGTTCGGCGATGAGGACCGCCTCGGGTTCGTCCGTCAGTTCCCCGTCGGGGTAGAGCGGCGGGGACAACGGCATGGCTTGGGCGAGGACGTCCGCGACGGCGTCGACCTGGAAATCACCGGTGGCCGAAACAGGTACGACGGCGGCCCATCCCTCCTCCCCCAGCGTTTCGACCCCTAATTCGGAAACTGCCACCAGTTGGCGTGCCAGCGTCGAACGGTCGACCAGGTCTGCCTTGGTCACGATGGCGACCATGGGTTTGCGCTGCAGCTGACCCAGTTGGGTGGCGATGAACCGGTCGCCGGGGCCGATTTTTTCGTTGGCCGGGATGCAGAATCCGATCGCGTCGACCTCCGAGAGGGTTTCGGCGACCAGATCGTTCAGGCGTTGGCCCAGCAGGGTCCGCGGACGGTGCAGCCCCGGTGTGTCCACCAGCACCAGTTGGGCGTCCTCGCGGTGGACGATCCCGCGAATGGTATGCCGGGTGGTCTGGGGTTTAGCCGAGGTGATGGCGATCTTCTGCCCGACCAGCGCGTTGGTCAACGTCGACTTACCGGCGTTGGGTCGGCCGACGAACGAGGTGAAGCCTGCCCGGAAATCCTCGGGCCATTCGGTGGCGAGCCCGCTGCCGATGCCGCGGGGCCCGACATGGGGCTCGTTGACCACGGGGTCGGAGTCCTGCGAGGAGTTCTTTGGTGTTGCCCGGGCTGCCTGATGGGGGTTTTTGCCGGGTCCGCGGCGTGCTGGCCCGGTGTTACGGCGTCTCTGTTGTGCCATCGGTTCTATTCCTTGTTCTCGCGGGGGACGTCATCGGCGGCCAATCTGCCCAACGACCCCTCATCATTGTCTGCGGCTTCGGGGTATTCGTCGACCCAGGCCAGGACGAAGCCGATCCGGTTGCGCCGTCCGGCGAGGCGTTCGGCGTGGATGCGGATGCCATCGACGGTGACTTCGGAACCAACGATCGGCACCCTGCCCAACGTCTTGGCCAACAGGCCGCCGACGGTGTCGACTTCGTCGTCGTTGATGCGGCGCTGGAACAGCTCGGCGAAGTCATCAATGCTCATGCGGGCACTGACCCGGAAGACCCCGTCTTCGAGTTCCTCGGACTCGATGGTGGAATCGTCGTATTCGTCGTCGATTTCTCCGACGATTTCCTCGATGAGGTCCTCCAGGGTGACCAGGCCGGCGGTCCCACCGTATTCGTCGATGACGATGGCCACATGGGTCGATTCACGTTGGAGTTCCTGGAGGAGCTCGGCCACCGATTTGGATTCGGGAACGTAGCGTACGTCTCGGCAGGCCTGTTCGACCAAATGGTGGTCGTCGGGCCGGGCGTGCAGGCGGGCGGCCACGTCCTTGAGGTAGATGATTCCGACGATCTGGTCGGGGTTATCCCGGATCACCGGGATACGGGAACAGCCCGAACGCAAGAACAGGCTCATGGCCTCGCTGAGGCTGGAACCGTGGTCGACGGTGACCATATCGGTACGCGGGACCATGACGGCCCTGACCCGGGTGTCCCCCAGTTCGAAGACCGAATGGATCAGGTCGGCTTCGACGTCTTCGATGATGTCGGCTTCGTGGGCGCGGTCGACCATGTCACGGAATTGTTGTTCGGTGAAGAATGCTTCTTCGGTCACCGGCGCCCCCTTGGCGACGCTGCTTCCCAAGCTGACGAGCCAGCCGGGAATGGGCCCCAAGATGATGCGGAGGACCCGGACCAGCGGGGCGCTGAGCACGACGACGCTGCGGCTGCGGACCCGACCGTAACGGCGCGGGGAGACACCGACCAGGACGAAGCCGACGGCTGCCATGGTGATGGTGGCCAAGAGGCCGGCCCACCAGATGTTGTCCAACAGGCCGTAATAGAGCAGGGCGATGGCCACGGCGCCGGCGGTTTCGAACCAGATCCTCCAGAACCTCACGGCATGGGTATGGGCCGCCGGGTCGGAGAGGATCAGCCGGAGCTGCCGACGCGGACGCTCCGCCAACATGTCTTCGGCTTCCTGCCGGGGCAGGGCCAGGAAGGCTGCCTCGGAAGCCGTGAGGATGGCCGCGCAGCAGACGAAGACCAGTGCCAGGACGAGCAGCACCAGAGGGATCATTCGGTGGTCTCGCGAGGAGCCTTCCGACCGGTGAACTCCTCCAAGAGGGTGCGCTGGAGGGAGAACATCTCTTCCTTCTCCTCGGGCTCCTCATGGTCGAAGCCGAGCAGGTGGAGGGTGCCGTGTGTGGCCAGCAGCAGGATCTCATCCGCAGTGGAGTGGCCCCCGCTTTCGGCTTGCCGAGCGGCGACCTGGGGGCAGATCACCAGGTCGCCGAGCATTCCTGCGGGGCTGAGGGCGCCGGGGGTGCCCGGACGCAGCTCATCCATGGGGAACGACATCACGTCGGTGGGTCCATCCAGGTCCATCCAGTCCACATGGAGGCGTTCGATGCCTTGCTCGTCGAGCAGGATGACGGAGACTTCGGCCTCGGGGTGGACCCGCAGCGTCTGCAGGATATGCCGGATGAGGCGTTCAATGGCCTCCAGGTCGGCATCGACACCCGATTCGTTATTGACTTCGATACTCATGTTCTAGGACTCCGGCTCGGTGGCGTGGTCGGCGGTGGGTTGTTCGGTGGTGGAGGTCTCCGCCGGCAGGTTGCGGGCCGCGATGCGTTCGCGGGCTGCCGCCTGATGCTGCGCTGCGGTGCGCCGACGTTCCGACTCGGCATCTTCAACAGGTCCGTCGGACCATTTCTCATAGGCGCTCACGATATCGCCCACCAACCGGTGACGCACCACGTCGGTGGCGTCGAGATGACAGAAGGCAATGTCCTCCACCGAGTCAAGGATCTGTGAGACGACCTTCAGCCCCGATTTGGAACCACCGGGCAAGTCGATCTGGGTGACGTCACCGGTGACGACGATGCGGGAGCCGAAGCCCAGGCGGGTGAGGAACATCTTCATTTGTTCCGGCGTCGTATTCTGTGCTTCGTCCAGGATGATGAAGGCATCGTTGAGGGTTCGTCCGCGCATATAGGCCAGGGGGGCTACTTCGATGGTGCCGGCGGCGATCAACCGGGGAATTGATTCGGGATCGATCATGTCGTGGAGTGCATCGTAGAGCGGGCGCAGATACGGGTCGATCTTCTCGTTCAGTGATCCCGGGAGGAAACCGAGCTTCTCCCCCGCCTCGACGGCCGGGCGGGTGAGGATGATCCGGCTGACTTCCTTGGCCTGCAGGGCCTGGACGGCCTTGGCCATGGCCAGGAACGTCTTGCCGGTACCTGCAGGGCCGATGCCGAAGATGACCGTGTTGGCGTCGATGGCATCAACATAGGCCTTCTGATTGACCGTTTTGGGCCGAATCCGTTTACCGCGGCCCGAAAGAATGTTCAGTCCAAAGGTTTCGGATCCTGAACTGCGCAGCGCACCATCGGATTCGACCAGGCGCACCAGTTGTTCGACCAGTTGGGCCGAGACCCGGGTGCCCCGCGCGGCCAAGGAGCGGGCCTCTCTCACCACGTGCTCGGCACGGCCCGCCGCAGCAGCCTCCCCGGTAATGCTCAGTTCATTACCGCGCACATGCAATTGAACGGAGGGATAGACCCCCTGCAGGATGCGCAGCACCTCGTCGTTTGCGCCGAGCGCACCGACCATCTGATCGCTGCTGGAAAACGTGATCACCGTGGCCCGGTTCGCCTCCGGTGCGGTGGTGTTGTCCTCGTCGGTCATCCTAGTGGGTTGCCCTCCCGTTTTCGTGCTGGTTGACAGCCGCTCCGGCCGCGGGTTCGCGGTCGTTCGGCACGCCTCCATCCTACGTGACCGGCCCGCAGGAGGCTTCCGTTATTCATGCAAGTGTATATATCGGTCTTGCAACGGTCCTCCCCCGGACCCCGATCCGGGGTCCCGGGGAGGACATCGTGTGCCAAGATTAATGGTCGGCCGCGGCACACGTGTGTCTGCCCGTCGTTAAATTTCCGCCGAACCAGAGGACCCCAGTGATCGCCGCCCCCGCCAGCCGCCGTATGCGTGGCCGCATGGTGATGTTGGTTGCGGTGCTCTCGTTGGGAACGGTCGCCGCCTGTGTCGGAACACCCGAGGGCGCCCCGACCAGCATGCCGGCGGCAACGGATGTCTCCTCTTCGGTGGCCGGGCGCAGTAGTTCGGCCGCGTTGGAAAGCCTCAGCGGCCCGCACCTGTCCCCGATCTACTGGCTCGGCGAACGCGATTCGACCGTCTACCTGTACCGGGAATATCTTGCCGCCGAGGACCAGGGCGATCCGGTCACCACCGCGATCAAATACCTCACCGAGCACCAACCCGATGACCCCGACTATTTCAACCTGTGGAGCAAGCCCACCCGCATCGGCACCTCGATCGACGCCAATAACGTCATCACCGTGGACCTCTCGGCCGATGCTTTTAGCCGCAAGCTCGATGAAGGTCTGGCCCAGCGGGCCATCCAACAATTGGTGTACACCGCGACCGCCGCGGCCTCTGCTGCTGGTTTGATCGGGCAGGATCCACCCGCCAGCGTCAACATCCTGGTGGACGGCCATTCCGGGTTCAACGCCTTTGGGCATGTAGAACTCACCGGACCGATTCGGCGCAATACACGGTTCCGTGCCCCGATTTGGATCATTGACCCGCAAGAGGGGGCCAAGGTCCCTGCCGGCAAGCTCAAGGTCCAGGGAACCTCGGTCGCCTTCCCCGGTGGAACGCAGTGGGAGCTGATGCGTGCCGAGGGCAAAGAGGAAGTCCGGGTGGACTCGGGCACCATGAAGCTGGGTGAGGGCGACTTGGCAGATAACACGTTCGCCCTGACCACCGACGTTGAAAAGGGCGACTACACGCTGGCCGTCTGGGGCAGCAAGGACGACTCCACGGCACGGCAATCCGAGGACTCCACGACGTTCACCGTCAAATAATCCGGCGTTTGGTCTCTACCGGTCCAAAACCCCGGCAATATGACGGGTGATCACCAACGCCGCAGGTCCCGCGGTCGAAGCTCGGAGGACGTGGCGTCCCAAAACCGCTGTCTGGGCCCCCGCTTCGGTGAGCCGGGAGATCTCGGCGTCGGCGATTCCGCCTTCGGGGCCGACCAGCAGCAGAATCCGTGGGCGTCCCGCTGCAGGATCGCCGGCGGCAACCTCGTCCATGAAATTCCGGACGACGGCGGACAGCGGTTCCGTGGCGCTCTCGTGGAGGATGATCGCCACTTCGGGCCCATCCTGGGTCTTTGGTTGAGCCAACCGGGCAGCCAACTGCTGCGTGGTCATCACCGATGCGACCTCGGGCAGTCGGGTACGCCGGGATTGCTTGACCGCAGCCCTGACCGTCGCCGCCCATTTGGCCCGGCCCTTATCGGCCTTTGCTGCCGCCCATCTGACCACCGAGCGATCAGACTGCCACGGCTGAATCGCATCAATACCGAGCTCGACGGCCGCTTCGACGGCCTGGAGATCCCGATCCCCCTTGGCCAAGGCCTGGACCAGGACCAGCTCGACAGGAGGTTCATCCTCCCGCTCGATCCGGTCGATGATGGCGGTTAAACTTGCTTTCGCCGTCTCCCGTACCGTGCAGACGGCGCGGGTCCCCGTCCCGGAGAGCACATCGATCTGCTCACCGGGACGAACCCTTTTTACCGTCACCGCATGATGGCCCTCGGGGCCATCGATGACGACGGCGTCGCCCGGGGCCGCGGAGGCCGGCAGCCCATCGTCGAGCAGGAACGCCTGGTTGCTCATCAGGCGCGGTGGCCCAATTTATCGCGCAATCGAGAGAAGACTCCGCCGCGTTCGGCCAGGCGGCCTTCGGCGAATTCTTCGTCGCGGAGCGTGGCCAAACGCTCGAGTAGCTCGCGCTGTTCGTCGTCGACCTTCGTGGGGGTCTCCACCTGCAGGTGAACGATCAGGTCGCCGCGGCTGCCACCGCGCAGTCGCGGGACGCCCAACTGGGAGAGCTTGACCGTATCGGCAGACTGGGTGCCCGGTTCGATCTGGATGTCCTGCTCGCCGTCGAAGGTTTCCAATTTCATATCGGTGCCGAGGGCGGCCGCCGTCATCGGGATGCGCAAGGTGGCATGCAGGTCGTTGCCTTCACGTTCGAAGACCGCATGGCGTTTGACGTTGATTTCCACGTATAGGTCGCCGGAGGGGCCGCCGCCGGGGCCCGCCTCCCCCTGGCTGTCCAAGTGGATGCGCGTGCCGGTGGCGACACCCGCGGGGATCTTCAACTGCTTGGACACGCGCTCACGCACCCGGCCCTGGCCCATGCACTCGTTGCAGGGGCTGGGCAAGGTGGTGCCGAAGCCGCGGCAGGCACTGCAGGTTTCGACGGTCATCATATTGCCCAGGAATGAACGGACCGGACGTTGCACCTGGCCCTGCCCGTGGCAGATGGTGCACGTTTCGGGTGAGGTTCCGGGCTGGCAGCAGGTGCCCTGGCAGACGCCACAGGTCACCGCCGTCTCGATGTCCAGGGTGTAGACGGTGCCTTGGACGGCATCCTTGAGTTCGATGCTCGCGGTGACCAGTGCATCGCGGCCGCGTTGGGTCCGCGAGGCCGGGCCCTGGGCCGCACCCCCGCCGAAGAACTGTTCGAAGATGTCCCCGAAGCCGCCGAAGCCGCCACCGCCACCTCCGCCGCCGCCGGCAGTGCCGTTCTCATTGCCCGTCGCATCATAGATCTCCCGCTTCTGCGGGTCCGAAAGAACCTCGTAGGCGTGGGTGACCGACTTGAACTTATCCGAAACGTCCTCGCCCGGGTTCACATCCGGGTGAAGCTTGCGGGCGAGCTTCCGATAGGACTTCTTGATTTCCTCGGCGGAGGCGTCGCGCGCGACGCCGAGGGTTTCGTAGTGGCTGCTCACAGTGTGTGCTGTGTCCTTTCCGACAATCTGTACATGCTGTATCCCCGAGTCCTGATCCGTCAGCCGGCCAGGATACGGGAAAGATAACGGGCGACCGCGCGAACGGCCGCCATGCTGGTGGGGTAGTCCATCCGGGTGGGACCCAGGACACCGATTTTGGCAGTGGATCCCGGACCATAGCCTGTGGCTACGACCGAGGTCTCCGCCAAGCCGCCATAGAGGTTCTCCCGTCCGATCTGCACGGCAATGCCCCGGGCGTCCTGCTCCAATTCGGAGAACAACCGCAAGAGGACAACTTGTTCCTCGAGGGCTTCGAGCACCGGGGTGATCGTCAACGGAAAATCCCCGGTGGAACGGGCGAGGTTGGCGGTTCCTGCCATGATCATTCGCTCGATCACCGAGTTATCCCCCAACGAAGCCAAGGCCTGGGCCAGGATCCTCCCGGAATCGCGCAGGGAAGGAGCCAGTTTCTCACAGGCGGCCAGGGCCAGATCGCCGATGCTTTGCATCCGCTGACCCGAGGTAGCCGCCAAGAACGTGGCCTTCAGGTCCGCGAGTGAGTCATCGCTGGTCTCCGGGGGGACCAGGACCACCCGTTGGTCGACCTTGCCCGTATTGGTGATCAGGATCGTGAGGACCTGACCGGAACCCAAACCCACCAATTCTATGTGGCGGACCGTCGCATCGCTAAACTGCGGTACTTGAAGCACTGCCACCTGGTTGGTGAGTTGGGCCAGGAGCCTGACCGTACGTTCCAGGACTTCGTCCAGATCGTTGGTGCCTTCAAGCATGCGGTGGATGGCCCGGCTTTCGGCGGGCGAGAGGGGGCGGACGGCGTCGATCTGGTCCACGAAATACCGGTAGCCCCGCTCGGTCGGGATCCTTCCCGAGGACGTATGCGGGGCGATAATGAGGCCCTCTTCTTCCAGCGCCGACATATCGTTGCGAATGGTCGCCGCCGATACCCCCAAACGGTGCCGTTCTACCAGGGCCTTGGAGCCGACCGGTTCCCGGGAATGGACATAGTCCTCGACGATCGCCCGCAGGACCTCGAGGCGCCGTGGAACTGACATTCGATCCTCCTGTGGGTCTCGTGGTGGATGGACTGATGACGGCCTCGTGGCTTAGCACTCGACACGCCTAAGTGCTAAGTCTAATACGAAGGAGCACTTGTTAGCATGGTGGCCGCGCGCATCGGCGCTGGTGGCCCGATCCACGAGGCTGCCCGACCCAGGGAAAGGCCGTGTCAGCAATTGGATATCCACCAGTGGGGAGCCCAGGATCTATCGGCGCCGAAAGCCCGACAGCTACGCCGAGTCCCCGCCGCACGGGGCCTACTGCTCGAAGATGTGCAGTCAGGCTGGGTAGGTGAGATCGTCCGGATCGAACGTTCCGGCGGCCTGCGACTGGTGGTCCTGGAGGATCGTCGCGGCAAGACCAGATCCTTCCCCACCGGCTTCGGTTTCCTGGTGGAAGGCGAGCCCGTGGAGATCATCGAACCCCAAGCCACAGCGTCTGGAACCGGAGCCAGCGGAAGTAGGAGCGCCTCGGGTTCGGTAAAGGTGTCGAATCTCAAAGCCCGCACCGCCTTGGCCAGTCGGATCTGGGTCGAAGGCAAGCACGACGCCGAACTGGTCGAAAAAGTGTGGGGTCATGACCTGAGGGTGGAAGGCATCGTCGTGGAACCCCTGCACGGTGTCGACGACCTGGCGGGAGCGATCGCCGAATTCTCCCCAGGCCCCCACCGCAAACTCGGGATCCTGGTTGACCATCTGATCTCCGGAACCAAGGAGGAGAAGATCGCCGCCGAGGCCATGCGTGTTCCGGGAGCCACATCCAACGTCCTGATCGTCGGACACCCTTACGTCGACGTTTGGCAGGCCATCAGGCCCCAAGTACTCGGCATCACTGCCTGGCCGGTCGTCCCCCGCGGTACGGACTGGAAGACGGGAATTCTCAAGGGCCTGGGGTGGGCCCATGCCAGCCAGGCAGATGTCGCCCTGGGCTGGCGTCGGCTTCTGGGCCAGGTGAACAGCTATGCTGACCTGGAACCGAGCCTGCTCGGACGGGTCGAAGAGGTGATTGACTTCCTCACGACAGGACGTCACTGACGCCTCGGCGCGCCGCAAGCCCCGCGAAGGGGTGCTTGGTGCACCACGTGGCGATAAACTAGGCAAAACTGTGCAGGACGGGAGGAAAGACGTAGTGATGAACGGATCAGGCAAGAAGCCCAGCGAAGGCTCAGCCGACGCGCGGCGCTTCGAGGGTTCGTCGTCGGCTCCCCTGCCGCTGACTCCTTCGGAGGACCGCCAGTGGGCGACGATCGCCCACTTTGGTGGCATTCTCGGGTGCATTCCCTCGGGGATCATCTACCTCGTCTACCGTGACCGCGGGGCGTTCACCGCGCAGGAGTCCAAGGAAGCGCTGAACTTCACGCTTCCCCTCACCGTCCTGGCCCTCATCTCCAATATCCTGATGCTCATCCCGGTGATCGGTGGGGTCTTCGCCATCATCGCCGTAGCGTTGTGGACCTATATCACCGTCAGCGGCGTGGTCGCCGGCATCGAGGTCAACCGCGGTCGGCCGTACCGTTACCCCTTCAACCTCAGACTCATCGACTAGCAGTCCGCGTCAGGAAATATTCGTGCAGGCCCGGGAACCTTGTTCCCGGGCCTGCACCCGTCCGGGAGCATCTCTCCTAGAAGTCCAGCAGCCGACGCACGATGGAATCGGCGAGCAGGCGACCATTCAAGGTCGGGATGACCTGTCCCCGCACGGCTGCCGATCCGTCAATGAGCCCGTCGGCGATGAGTCCGGCCACTGCCTGGCGTCCCGAGGACGGCAGCTCCGAAACGGGTAGACCGTCGACGATGCGGGTCAACAGCATCGTGCGTTCGAGCAGGCGAGCCTGCTCATCAGGGGTTTCGCGTCCAGCGGCAGGGGATGTGCCGGCGTCGATACGCTGTTGGTAGGCCGCAGGATGCTTCACGTTCCACCAGCGTAGACCGCCCACATGCGAATGCGCTCCGGGTCCGGCACCCCACCAGTCGGCGCCCTTCCAATAGGCCATGTTGTGACGGCACCGGGTCGCCTCGGTGCGGCTCCAGTTGCTGACCTCATACCAGGAGAACCCTGCGGCGGTGAGCAGTTCTTCGGCCAGGAGATACTTATCTGCGTGGTCGTCGTCATCGATATCCGCGACTTCGCCGCGGCGAATCTGGGCGGCCAGCCGGGTTCCGGCCTCGATGATGAGGGCGTAGGCAGAAATATGGTCGGGTTCGTAGGACAGCGCCGTCAGCAGGGAGGCCCGCCAATCGTCCAGAGACTCCCCCGGTACCCCGTAGATCAAGTCCACGCTGACAGCGAGTCCGGCTTCGCGCGCCCAAGCCACGGCCTGCCCGACCCCCTCGGGGCGGTGCGTGCGGTCCAAGGTCTTCAGCACGTGAGGAACGGCTGACTGCATACCGAAGGACACCCGGGTGAAACCGGCGTCGGCCAGCGTGCTGAGCGATTCGAAGGTG
The DNA here is from genome assembly GCF_002332245.1 of Glutamicibacter sp. BW78. Taxonomy (NCBI): domain Bacteria; kingdom Bacillati; phylum Actinomycetota; class Actinomycetes; order Micrococcales; family Micrococcaceae; genus Glutamicibacter; species Glutamicibacter sp. BW78. The sequence goes on along the minus strand of NZ_NRGU01000011.1, from coordinate 82,623 downwards.
ACGGAGTCCGGGTTCGCTTCCGTGGTGATTTCGGCGCCGTCCACCAGACCCCAGGTCTCGCGGATCGTTTCCAGGACCGAGGCCAAGTCTTCTGCAGGCAACAGGGTCGGGGTTCCGCCGCCGAAGAAAACGGTGGAGACTTTCCGGTCGGGCAACCCGCTGGCACGCAGCACGCCTCCGCCGAACTCGAGTTCGGCGGAGGCTGCCGCTGCATAGGTGTCCTGACTGGAACCGGAGCCGAGTTCATGAGCCGTATAGGTGTTGAAGTCGCAGTATCCGCAACGGACGGCACAGAACGGGATATGCACATAGATGCAGAAGTCGCGTTCGGTGGCGCCGTCGATGGTGCTGGCAGGCAGCAGGCCATCGGCCGGCGCCGGATCCCCGAGGGGCAAAGCTGAAGGCATGAAGACTACTTCTTGGCCTTATCCGCGGAACCTTCGGAGGACAGTGCCGCAATGAAGGCTTCCTGCGGGACCTCGACACGGCCGACCATCTTCATGCGCTTTTTGCCTTCCTTCTGCTTTTCGAGCAGTTTGCGCTTACGCGAGATATCGCCGCCGTAGCATTTGGCCAGTACGTCCTTGCGGATGGCCCGGACGGATTCACGGGCGATGATCCGCGAGCCGATGGCTGCCTGGATGGGGACCTCGAACTGCTGGCGCGGAATGAGTTCGCGCAGCTTGCGGGTCATCATGACCCCATAGGGGTAGGCCTTGTCCTTATGGGTGATCGCGCTGAACGCGTCCACCGCCTCACCCTGGAGCAGGATGTCGACCTTGACCAGATCGGCGACCTGTTCGCCCTCTGCCTTCCAGTCGAAGGAGGCATAGCCGCGCGTCTTGGATTTGAGGAAATCGAAGAAATCGAACACGATTTCCGCCAGCGGGAGCAAGTACCGCAGTTCCACCCGGTCCTCGGAGAGATAATCCATGCCGAGCATCTGGCCGCGTCGTGATTGGCATAGTTCCATGACCGAGCCGACGAATTCATTCGGGGTCAGGATCGTGCCGGCCACCATCGGTTCGCGGACTTCTTGGATCTTGCCGGCAGGGAACTCGCTGGGGTTGGTCACGGTGACCACCGACTTATCCTCGGTCACCACGTCGTAGATGACGTTGGGGGCCGTGGAAATGAGATCCAGGTTGAACTCGCTTTCCAGGCGTTCACGCGTGATTTCCAGGTGCAGCAGACCCAGGAAACCCACGCGGAAGCCGAAGCCCAGGGCTACCGAGGTTTCCGGTTCGAAGGTCAGTGCCGCGTCGTTGAGCAGGAGCTTGTCCAGGGCATCGCGCAAGACCGGGTAATCCGATCCGTCGATCGGGTACAGCCCGGAGAAGACCATCGGTTTGGGATCCTCGTAACCGCCGAGGGACTCCGGAGCGGGATTGACGAAGGAGGTGATGGTGTCGCCGACCTTTGACAGCCGGACGTCCTTCACACCGGTGATCAGGTAGCCGACCTCGCCGACGCCCAGGCCTTTGCAAGGTGTCGGTTCGGGCGAAGATACCCCGATCTCGAGCACCTCATGGGCGGTGCGCGTGGACATCATCTGGACCTTTTCGCGCGGGCTCAACTTCCCGTCGACGACTCGGACGTACGTGACGACACCGCGGTAGGTGTCGTAGACGGAGTCGAAGATCATGGCTCGGGCCGGGGCATCGGCATTGCCGACCGGAGGCGGTAGGTCGCGCACGATTTTGTCCAACAGCGCGTCGACGCCTTCGCCGGTCTTTCCCGAGACCTTCAACACGTCCTCAGGGTTGCCCCCAATGAGTCCGGCAATTTCGGCGGCATACTTCTCGGGTTGCGCGGCTGGAAGATCGATCTTATTGAGCACAGGGATGATCGTCAGATCGTTTTCCATGGCCAGGTAGAGGTTGGCCAGAGTCTGGGCTTCGATCCCCTGGGCGGCATCGACCAGTAGGATCGCTCCCTCGCTGGCTGCCAGCGACCGGGACACCTCATAGGTGAAGTCGACGTGGCCCGGGGTGTCGATCATGTTCAGTGCATAGGAGACGCCATCGACTTCCCACGGCATGCGAACGGCCTGGGATTTGATGGTGATGCCGCGCTCACGCTCGATATCCATCCGGTCCAGGTATTGTGCCTTCATCTCACGCTGGGAGACGATCCCCGTGGATTGCAGCATCCGGTCGGCCAAGGTGGACTTCCCGTGGTCGATATGGGCGATGATGCAGAAGTTCCTGAGGATCGCCGGATCGGTTGCGGCAGGCACCGGTGCGGTGCGGGCCATGGGTGACACGTAGGTGACCTCACTCTGGGGTTCTTGATGGGACTGATGGTGGGCGCGGTTGCACCACAGATCCTCATTGTTCCACGATTCGGCCTCAAGCCGGTCCCCGAAGCGGGCGTGGCGGACCGCTGTTACCGTAGGCGCATGCAGATCAGTGCGCGCAGTATGAGGAAAATTGTTCGACTTGGTTCCCAAGCGATCCGGCTCTTTCGGTCCAGTCAAGGCAGCACAACGCAACGCTCACAGAGCCCCGGAACTGCGCCGCAGCAATCGTCGGGGCAGTGGGCCGAACGACCCTACCCCGGGGACTACACCGGCAGGTTCACACCCAGATATGCCCCGCAACCCGATGGCCTCCCGGACCCCGGGGAAATCGTGTGGACGTGGGTCCCCTATGAGGAGGACCCAACCCAGGGCAAGGACCGCCCCGTCCTTCTGGTGGGCCGCGACGGGGAACTACTCCTGGCCCTGATGCTGACCTCCCGGGACCATGACAACCCCCATCACCGTGACGCGGACTACGTTGATATCGGAACCGGAGCCTGGGACCGGCAGGGCAGGCCCAGCGAAGTAAAAATTGATCGGGTGATCCGCGTTGACCCCCAGGCCATTCGTCGCGAAGGTGCCGTGCTGGGTCGGCAGGCCTTCGAACGGGTCAGCCGGGCCCTGAGGGAAGCCTGAGCCGTCCCGCGTGAAACGGGTACCTTTCTCCGTCGGTTACCGCCACAGTTGTCGAGGCGAAGGGTGCCGCTCAGGTGGAAAAGCAAGTTGATCTCAACAGAATCCCCGACCCGCCTCAGCCGGTGTCGAATCGCGACGACCGGGCATAGCTGCTAGGATTGCTTGCTGTGTGTCCGCGCAGGTCGACGGGCACTTCTCCCGGGTCGCCATAGGTATCCCCACGCCGCTCAGTCGATGGCTCGGGAGGGACCCTCACCGACCATTTTCCGCGAAAGCAAGAGAGTTTAAACTAGTGGCAAACATCAAATCTCAGAAGAAGCGCATCCTCACCAACGAGAAGGCCCGCGCCAACAACGCGGCAGTTCGTTCGGATGTGAAGACCGCCATCCGCGCTGTCAAGCAGGCCGTGACCAAGGCTGATAAGGATGCTGCGACCGCAGCTCTGAGCGTTGCCGGTCGCAAGCTCGACAAGGCTGTCTCCAAGGGTGTCCTGCACAAGAACAACGCAGCGAACCACAAGTCGGCCATCTCCAAGAAGGTCAACGCGCTCTAAAGCTCGTTCAAGGTTTCATCGTGAGAAGCCGCTTCCGGTCAACCGGAAGCGGCTTCTTCGTTTAACTGCCCGAGGGCGACTCATCAGCGCTGCGCGGCCAAGGCGATACCGGTCACGGCACGCTCAACCGCATAATGCGGATCCCGCGAAGCCCCCTTGACTTGGGCGTCGGCCTCGGCAACCAGCCTCAGGCAACGCACCAGGTCATCCGCTGAGAAATACCTCGCCTGCTCCTGCGCCTGCTGGATCTGCCATGGCGCCATGCCGAACTCCTGAGCCATGGCACCAGCGGAACGGCGTTGCCCGGAGACCTTGGCCACTTGACGGAGCTTCATGGCCAATGCGGCGACGATCGGCACCGGATCCGTGCCGGTGGCCAGGGCATGGCGTAGCGTCCCCAAGGCGGCTGGCCCGCGACCGGAGAGGGCGGCATCGGCGACCTTGAAGCCGGTGGCTTCCACCCGTCCACCGAAATACCGGTCCACGGTCTCCTGATCAACCTCACCGGTGGTGTCCTGAATTAATTGGGAGCAAGCCGCCGCCAATTCCCCCAGATCGGTACCAACCGCTGCCACGAGGGCCCGCGTTGCCTCGGGCAGAATGCGGCGGCCGGCCGCCTTGAATTCCTGGGACACGAAGTCGACCTTCTCGGAATCCCTTTTCAGGGGTTGGCAGTCGATGACCCCGGCACCGGCGGCCTTGAGCGCATCAAGTACCTTCTTGCCCCGATTCCCACCCGAATGGTGCAAGACCATCACCACGTCGTCCGCGGGTGATGCTGCGTAGGCGAGCGCGTCTTCAAGGAAGTCTTCGTTCATGGTGGCCAAGGAGGTGGCCTCGATGATCTTCGCTTCACCGAAAAGGGAGGGGCTGGCCGCCAGAAGCAGCTCACCACGCTGATACGTGGAGGCATCGAAAGCGGTGATCTCGGCGTTCCCGTCGCGTTTGCGCACCTGCTGGCGGATCGCTTCAAAAACACGGCCCGCGATGTAGTTCTCTGGCCCCTGGAGAAGAACCAGGGGGGCGGGGGCCACCTGACGCCAGCCCGTGCGATCCTGTGTTCGCGTTCCCGTAACCCGGGATCCTCCCGCGGACTTATTGGCCACCCTGATCCACCTTCCGTTGGAGTCTGACATTGCATCCTATCGTCCCGAGGCCGGTGCCGACCTTCCGGTGACGATCAACTCGCCTGTGCGGGAAGCCCGCAACCGGATGGTGCCGTTAAGATCCGTGCGGAAGCAATGCATACCTGCTTGGTGCAATGCCTTGAGGATCATCGGTGTGGGGTGTCCGTAGCTGTTCTCGGCCCCGACACCGATCAGCGCCACCCGGGCACCGGAATGATCGATGATGGCGGTCCCGCCGTTTTTCGCCCCATGGTGGCTGACCTTCAACACGTCTACCCGAAGATCGGGCTGGGTGCGGATGACCGCATCCATCGCCTCCTCCTCCAGGTCGCCGGTGGCCAGAAGGGTGAAGGTCGGCAGCCCGTGCCCGGCGATCGTGAAGACGACGACGAGTGAGGCATCATTTTCTTCCTCACCCCGGGGGTCTCCGATGGGGCCGATCACTTCCCAACTGACTGGACCGGCCGTCCCGCTGTCTCCGACGGGCGGTTTCGTGGCTTCCAGCCCAGGTGGCAACCCCGGGAGTTCCGTGCTGTTGGTTCCCGTGGAGAAAAACGCACGCTCCACCGTCCTGCCACGGACGGCGCCCGCCACCCCGCCAGCATGGTCGGCATGCAAATGGGTGATGAAGAGGGCATCAATGGTGTGGACACCGAGCTCGCTGAGGCAGTCATCAACGATGGCGGGCTCCGTACCGGTGTCGATCAGTACTGCGTGATCGGGGGCGGAGCGCAGGACAAAGGAATCCCCTTGTCCAACATCGCAGGCCGCGACCTGCCAGCCGTCCTGCGGGGGTGGCCACCAGCTGGTGGCCGGGACCGTGATCCCGGCCAGCAATCCCAGGCACCCTAGCGCTGCGGCGACGGCAACGGTTCGCCGGCCGGGGGCGGCGAAGTGCTCGTTGCCCGGTACCAACCAGGCAGTGAGAGCTTGCTGGCGCGGCCGACTGGCCTCGGTGTCTTTCTGGGCTCCCCCGACCGGCGGCGTTGCGGCGAGCCAGACCGAGATCAGGGCCAGAGAGGCCAGCAGGACTGCGGCTCCCCGTCCACCCAAACCTTCTGGCCACGGCAGCAACGCTGCGGGCAGGCCGTTGATCAGGTTGCCCAGCTTCCCGATCCAGTCGGTGGGGATGCCCGCGATCCAGATGAGTGGCTGGGCCCAGGGGCCCGGTACGGCACACAGCACCAAGGCCGACATCCCCACCACGGTGACCAGCGGGACAATGGGCGCAGCCACAACATTCGCCGGCACCGCATACAGACTGAACGCAGGGTTCATGCCCAGCAAAACAGGGAGGCAGAAGAGCTGGGCGCTGGTGCTGATGGCCACGCCATCTGCCAACCAGCCAGGCATGATGCGGCGCCCCAGCGCACCCAACCGTTGGCCCATGAGGACGATTCCGGCGGTCGCCAGGGCCGAGAGCTGAAAGGCGGGCTCTCGGGCGTACCACGGATCCCACGCCAAAACGCCGCAGACGCAGAGGCAAAGCGCAGTCAACGCCTGGCGGCCTCTGCCGAGGTAGACGGCGACGGCGCCGACGGCACCCATCACGGCGGCACGGATGACGCTGGGTTCGGGATGGACCAGGATGACGAAGCCGACCAGAGTCAGCAGCGATGCCCCCAAGGCCAGCCACCGGTTGACCCCGCAGAACCGGCATAACCACAACACGCTCCCCAGGATCATCGCCACGTTGGCCCCAGATATACTTTAGAAGAGAGGTGGGTACAAACTATGCAGAATCAGGACCAGCGCCCAAGCAAGCAGACAGTGGCTCGGGAGTACCTGCGGGTCTCCCGGGACAGGCACGGCACAGGCAAGTCACCAGACCAGCAGCACAACGAGAACATGAGTGCGGTTGCCAAGCGCGGCTGGAAGCTTCACCCGCAGCCATACCGTGACGACGACAGGAGCGCGTCGAAGTACGCGACGAGGGCGCGAGAGGACTTCCGTCGCTTGGCGGACGACCTTGAAGACGGACGGTTTGATGCCGATGTTCTAGTGCTCTGGGAGTCCTCACGCGGGTCACGTCGTACTGGTGAGTGGGTGAACCTGATCGAGTTGTGCGAGGAGCGAGGCGTCCGCGTTCTTGTCACGACTCATGGTCGTGAGTACGATCCCGCCAACGCGCGAGACCGTCGCTCAATGCTCGAGGATGCAGTGGACTCGGAATACGAGTCGGCCAAATCATCAGAGCGTATCCGTCGAGATGTACGTGCAGCTGCAGAGCAGGGCCGTGTGCACGGGAAGAACTTGTACGGCTACCGCCGCGTTTATGACGAGAAGTCTCGATTGCTTAAGCACATCGAGGAGGAACCGGACCAGGCCAAGATCGTTAAGGAAGCGGCGAGACGAGTACTCGCAGGCGAGTCGTTGTACGCAATCGCAAAATCGTTCAACAAGCTCCATGTCCCTCCACGACGCCCGTCTTTCAAGGAGCATCGTGCCCATCTCGGTTGGACTCCACCTGCTGTGAAGTCGATGCTCTTGACAGCTGCGTACGCCGGAAAACGTCAGCACCGTGGAGAGATCGTTGCCGACGGCGCGTGGCCAGCACTGATCGACCCCGAGAAGTGGGAACAAAAGCTGGTTCCCTTGCTGAACAACCCTGCACGTAAGAAGACGAACGACTGGCCCGCAAAGCATCTGCTGTCAGGAATTGCCGTGTGTGGAATCTGCGGCTCAGGGACGAGGGCTGGCAAGCAGAACCTCGGCAAGAAAAAGTACGGCGAAGATGGTGGGCAGCTTCCACGTGAGCACTACCACACGTACCTCTGTCATGGCGTTCCCGGCAAAAGCGGGTTCCACGTCGCCATGAAGGAAGAGCATCTTGATGTCGTTGTCACCGAGCTCATGCTCGCGCGATTGGAACGTCCCGACTTTCTCGCGCTGCTCGGTCAGCAGGATCATGGTGTGGACGATGAACGACAGGCACTTATTGACCGGATCGAAAAAGATCGCAAATATCTCGAAGAGGTCGGCGTCAAGGCAGCGCAGCGGAACCGTCCTGAGATTCTGTTCGATCAGGAGGACCTCGTACGTCCGCGGATCGAGGAGGCGCAAAAACGCCTCGAGCGCCTCACAGCAACCGATCCGTTGGTGCTTGACCTCGCAGCCAGCGGCGACGTGCGCAGCGCGTGGAACACGCTGGAACTGGTGAGTAAACGTCGAGTGATCCGGGCGCTGATGAGCCCGCGGATCAGCCCGGTCGGCAAAGGCTCTAAAGGTCAGACGGGGATCAACTACGATCGCGTTGATCCAGGCTGGCATTAGCGCGGGACGCTCTGAGTGGCGGAGTGTGGAAAGTCCCGGTGGCAATCCGGCTAAGGATTGCGTATGCTAGGTTCGACCGCTTGACTAGGCAGGCGACAGTACGTGTGGGGTCTCGCAAGCCCCTTAAGAGAACGTCCGAGGACAGCCCACCTCACCACCGAGTACCAAGGGACCTAGATCAACCCGGTACGAGGCAGGACCAGCCACAACGGGCGGAGTAAGCGTCAGCAGTTGGGAGAGACTGCGGCAGGACTCCATCTGGCAGCACAGGCGAGAAATAGATCGCCACCTGTGAGTGTGTCAGCCAGGGACATGAGCACGCTTTACGTGCCGTCTCTGGAGTGAGAACACATGGCCACTATTACGGCTGACACATTAACCCTTTCGCAGGCCGCGGAGATCCGCGATGCCGATGGCAATCGCCGGTATGGATCGATCGACACCCTGCGCCGACGCGTCAAGAGTGGCGCACTCCCCCGCGAGATGAGCGACGGCAGGTACGTCGTATCGCGCTCTGACCTTGACTCGATGCGCGATGCGTCTGCTGCTGAGCGTGCGTTCAGCGAATTGCAGGCAGCAGCGAAGCGCGCGGCTGCGATTGCGCCGCCGATCGCCCATGAGCGTCGCGAGCTCATCCTCGCGATCCTGCGGGGTGCATCGCAATGATGGCAAATGAAAACCGCCCCGGTGCGGTTGGCAGCGAGACGGCAATCGATGAAGCTCTGGCGGGCTCTATCCCCAATGATACTTCGATGGCGGAGTCAACGCATGGCCCGGACTCTCGGTACGGGGTTCTGAGGCCCAATGGCGAGTTGGGTGCTGAGAATCATGCACGTGAAGATTCTTCTTTACCGGGACAAAGGGATGCATCCGGAAGGAACGTTTTCTCTACGAGTGGCGCGGCTGGGTACAAACCCAACTCACCATCCCCCTTGGCCGCATACTCGAATCTGGTGCCCGACCACGCGCAGGAGCTGGCAGGCAGTGCTATTCCAGCGGAGATCGCCGAGAAGCATGGTGTGCACAGCGCGCAGACGGTGGATGAGTTGCCCGCTTGGGCCCGATGGATCTCCAAGTTCGGTGATGCTGTGTTCCCGGTACTCGTCTTCCCGATGCAGGAGCAGGACGGCAGCGAGACCGGGCAGGTGAAGCCGCAGGCTGGCACGGTCATCGACGCCGAAGGCGAGCCCATGAAGTACATCAGTCCGTCCGACGGGGGTGGCGGACCGGACAGTCCACAGCTTCCCGTCGTCCGTGGGGTGGAGAAGCCCATCGGTGTTCTTGTCGTGGAAGGCGTCAAGCAGGCCTTGGCGGCCGATGCGTGGGCTCCTGCGGGCTGGGCCATTTTCCGGATCTGCGGGATCACGGGCTGGTCGCGGGGCGGTAGTCCCTCCCTCCATCTCAAGGTGGTGCGGGACCAGGAAGTGCTCATCGTTCCGGATGCCGATGCTGCAACGAAGCGGCAGGTCTACGATGGCGCCCTAGCCTTGGGGGCGGCTTGCGGTTCACGTCGGGCTTCGTCCGTGAAGTACGTGTGGGTTGTCGGGTTCGGCAGCTCAGGAGTGGATGACCAGCTTGGCGGCATGCCCTGCAGCATCGACCGCCTCGAGATGTTCGAAGACTGGATCGCCACTGCCAAGAGCAAACCTTCCGATAGCCCGCCGAGGGCGGAGACTCAGGAAGACCGCAAGCGCAAAGCGGCAGAGCGGTCGGCGCGTGCACTGGCGAGGACCCGTCGTGACGACGAGCGGCCGGTTATCCACATCGGCGAAGATCGCAAGATGGTCGTCGACAAGGTGGACTCGGTGCTGCGTGAGCGTTATGAGGGCAAGGAGCTGTTCCGTCGCGGTGAGGCTCTCGTTCGACTCGTGGTCGATCGGGACGGGCCGGTGGTCGTGCCGGTGACCTCCGGCATGTTCAACGACCTGCTTTCCTCGGCCGCGATCACCGTGGACGGTGATCAAAGCAAAGAACAGTCGGGCTGTTCACACCCTCACGTCTGGCCGGACAGCAACACGATGCAGGCTGCCGCCAGCCGATACCGTGGCTACCAGCGCCTTGATGGCGTCTCAGCAGTGCCGGTCGTCCGTCCAGATGGTTCCATCGTGACCGAGACGGGTTATGACCCCGAGACCGGTTTGTACGTGGCCCTGGCAGATGACATCGCTGGTATCAGCGTCCCCGACAGCCCGACCGATGCTGACATCGCAGAGGCCCGTGACTTGCTGACGAAAGACCTTCTCGTCGATTTCTTGTTGCAGGATCAGTCGGATATGGCGCATGCGGTCGCCGCGCTTCTTTCGCCCTTGGTCCGCCCACTCGTTCCGACCAACCCCCTACTGGTCATCAACGGGCTCCAGCCCGGCGTCGGCAAAGGGAAGCTCGCCTCGACGATGTCGACCGTGGTGGCCGGGCGTGCTCCCAATCTTGCGATGCTTCCAGATAACGAGGATGAGATGCGGAAGGCCCTTACGGCGTACCTGTATGCCGGTTCTACTTCGGTCTTCTTCGACGAGACGCATCGCCTGGACTCCGCTGTGTTGAATGGCTGTGTCACTGCCGAGTCGTGGTCGGATCGCAAGCTCGGGGTGACCGAACGGATCGAGATGCCCAACCGGGCCTGTTTCTTCTTCGCCGGCAACCACGTGGAGATCTCAGGTGACACCGCGCGACGGGTCGTGCAGATCCGGTTGCACACAGATGTTCCCAATCCGCAGAACCGGGACGGCTTCAAGCACGACCTGCCGCAGTGGGCCGGGGAGCATCGCCCTGCTCTGTTGAGGGCTTGCCTCATCCTTGTCCGCGCCTGGTTCGATCGTGGGCAGCCGGAGGCACCCCGTGCTTTCCGGTTCGGCTCGTTCGAGAGGTGGCAGGACGTGCTTGGCGGCATTCTCGCTGTGGCAGACATCCCCGGTTTCCTTGAAGGGATGGACGAACAGCGTGACGTTGCTGACTTCGAAGGACAGTGCTGGACGGCGCATCTGAGTTGGCTCGCCGACACCTGTCCCGTCGGGAGGCCTTTCACCGCGAAGGGTGTGTCCGAGAAGCTTCTGACGGATGCCGACGCGGAGACCCCTCCCGGTTTGGAGCGGCTTCTGAAAGAAACCGACCCCCGTGCCCTTGGCAAGGCCTGGGCCACCCAGGTGGGCCGCTGGCGGGACGGCCATCGCCTGATCAACAACGGTGTCGGGCAAGCTCGTCGAACGAACTGGTTGATCGAGGAGTACAGTCCGACGTCTTCTTCTCCGGCGACTCCGACGGTGGCCAACACTGTTCCGGTGCCCACGGGCCGCAGAACCGTTCCAGATGAGCCCGGTCGCGCAATGGTCGAGATCGACGATCTCGACGATGCTTCGGGTTCGGCAGGGTTCACGCCGGTCATCGAAGACCTCGGGGGTGCATCATGAAGACGGTCTGCTTCGACATCGAAACGGCTTCGGCTGATGAGCTCTACACCTATGGGTCCGGCTTCTGCCGGCTGGCCGGTTACGCACTTGGCGACGGTCCTGTCGTGCTGACGACCGACATGGATGAGCTGTGCGCCGTTCTGCGCTCCGCCGATCGGGTGGTTGCACATAATGCCATCGGGTTCGACTTGGCGGCCCTGGAGCATTGGCATGGTCTCGATGTCGGCCTGTTGGTGGGGCAGGGCCGGGTGCGCGACACGCTTTTGATGGCGCGGCATATCGACCCGCCGCTGTCAGGATCCATCGATGCCCGGCGGTACGGCCTCGATGCGATTGCCAAGCGGCTCGACCTCGTGGGCAAGCTGACTACTGGTGGGGAATCCACTCTCAAGGGACTGGCCGACGAGTTCGGCGGATACGATGCCATTCCGACCGACGATGAACGGTACCGTGCATACCTCGTTCAGGACGTGGAGGTGCTCCGCGAGGTGTCCACGTACCTGGGGTTCGATGAATATCTCCGCCGGGAACACCAGGTGATGTGGCGTCTGAACCACATCACCCGCTACGGGTTCAAAGTGGACGTTGGCGAGGTCCAGCGTCGTCTGACTGCACAGGCGCAGCGTGTGGCTGTCCTTCGGGAGAGCCTGGGGCGTCTCTACGGGTTGCCGACCACCGGCAAGGCACCGCAGCGGTCCAAGGAAGGGATTGCAGCTCTCGAGCGGGCTTTTGTGGACTGTGGAGTCGAGCCTCCCCGGACGGATGGGGGGTCCTTGGCTACGAATAAGGATGCACTTGCTGCGCTGTTGGACGAGCACCCCGACAACGTTGCCCTGATCGAGCTGGTCGGGGTCCTTCGCGCCATCAGTCGGGAGCGCTCGGTCGTCCAGACGATCGGCGATCATACGGCCCTCGACGGGCGTGTACACCCTTCCGTGGCTGCCCGGCAGACATCCGGACGGATCTCAGTGACCAAGCCGGGACTGACCGTACTGGGCAAGCGCGATCGGGCAAATGTCTTGGAGAGGTCACTGCTGTTACCCGACGCGGGCGACGTGCTGATCGCTTTCGACCTCTCGCAGGTCGATGCACGTGCCATCGCGGCGCATTGCCAGGACCCTGCCTATATCTCTGCCTTTGAGCCGGGAAAGGACTACCACACCGAGATGGCCGTCGAGCTGTTCGGCGATCCCGGACGCCGTGACGATGCCAAGCCAGTGACGCATGCGACGACCTATGGCATGGGCGCGAAGGGTCTCGCTGCCTCTGCGGGGATCGGACACTTCGAGGCACAATCGCTGCTCAACACGCTCGACGCAAGGTTCCCGGAACTCGCCCGGTTCAAGAAGGAGGTACGGACCCGGGCTGAACGCAAGGGCCTGGTCTGGAACGCCTTTGGCCGGCCCGTTCGCATCCGTCGGGGCAGTGAGTATACGCAGGCACCTGCGGCCATCGGGCAGGGTACGGCCCGGGATCTCATGATGGAGGGCGTTTTGCGGTTGCCGATGTGGCTCCTGCCATGCCTGCGCGCGATCGTGCACGACGAGATCGTGCTGAGCGTACCCAGTGACCTTGCTGACGAAGCCGAGGAGGCCGTGTTGCGGGCGTTGCAGTTCAACTTCCGGATCAGCTCTGGTGCGACTCCTGTGCCGATCCTGGCGGAGAAGTCCGACCGTGGTCGGGACTGGTCCGATTGCTATCGCAGCGAGAAGGACAGGTGGCCTGAGGTAGACCGATCCCACCGTGAGTTGAGCATGTGTGACGACGCGGACTGTACATGGCACGGGGGGCTCGCGCCGTAGCCGCTGCCGGCAGATGACAGCCCCGGATTCAACGGATTCCGGGGCTGCTCTTTGCCCGTCAGTCCATAAAGGATGGTGGGAGCTATTGCGGGGCCGGGCCAACTGGTGCCCGAGGTTGGATTAGGTGGGAAAGTGAGTTGGGTGAGTTGGGTGAGTTCCCAGCAGCCCCACTCGTACATAAAAATTCCTACCGGAGGCACACGAACTGTCCCGGCAAAGAAAAATCTTCACGCGTAGGATTCTCTGCATTCAACTCACCCAACTCACCCAACTCACCCGAAATAGCGCCATCATTGCGATCTAGCGTTGCGGATCGCAGCATGGCCTCGCTACCTCCGCAGGCGGGGCTTCGCAAGGGGGACTCACTCTCCGGCCCTGCGGGCCGGCGCAGGGGGGGGCACATCTGGCAGGTGAGCACGTGCGAGCTGCCTGGTGGTTGCCACAGGCAGACTGTGCTCATCACACCTACGCTCTGTGCCTCTTGGGTCCATGGAAAACCCGGCCGAAGGCCGGCTGTGTCCCGCCGCGGCCCGCAGGGCAGCGCCTCTTGATCCCCGGGCCCTCAGGCCCGGTACGCGAGGTTGCGATCGGTGTTGCGATTTAGCGAGTCGGATCGCTGCACGGATCGCAACGTGTTCTCGCTGCCTCTGCAGGTGGGGCTTCGCCAGGGGGTGGCTTACTCGTCGACCCCGCGGGCCGGCGCAGGGGGTACAGCTGGAAGGTAAGCATAAGAGCTGCCTAGTTGTCTCAGGCAGCCTGTGCCCCGCCGCGGTCGGCTTTCACCACTGTTCAACAGCGCTTACTTCGGTGGTCGAACGCTAGTGACTTGTCCGAGCTCTATTGCTCCGCACCCCCTTGGTTGTCGATGACTGGTGGCGCTTAGAGGATTGCATCCCCACACTTTCACCGCCGAGCAATATACGAATACTGTGCATGCAGCCGAGCAGGTGCCCGTAAACATCACTTAAATCACGCTGCCGCGCAGCTCCTTGGCTTTACTCAAGAGTGATTCAACGACCTGGATACCCGCCGCGACGTCCTCGCGACTAAACCTATCTCCATGCGCGATCGAGTTTCGGAGTCGCCGGACGTTATTTATTACGGCAGACTGCTCCTCTGCGAACCACCGGAGCTCGTTCGCCAGCTTCGGGCCACCGCGGTAGCCATCGCCCTTGCCGTTGGGCCTGTAGGGACCAATATTCAATAGCTTTGACAGCTCCTCATACTCTCGGATGAGATGCATCGCCAAGTCATCTTCCGAGTAATTAGAGGTGGCCTGAACCGATTCGCTATCACTCTCGCCGTCGGACTCCGGCGAGACGGCGTCTTTGTATTTCCTAAGGCGCTCTGATTCTTGCTGCGACCACTCCCCACCGGAAAAATGGAAGGTATTGTTTGAGCTAGCGCTGGCAACACTGCTCGACGAAACAACCGAATCAATTCGAATCTGTTGCAACTGAAGCAAGTTCTCAACTTGCGATACCTTTCGATCTGCTGCAGCAGCATCGTCGGCAGCTTTAGAGATTTTGCGTCTCAGCGTCACTCCGAGCACTGTGATCTCTGCTAGATCCGGCCAGAGAAGCATGAGCACGGTAAAGAGCGCGAGTAGGGCTCCGGCACTCGTGACAGTGGGGGGCGTGCAGATCCTCGTTGAGACCCCGCCGCTCTGAGTGACTGTGCAGTCCTTGTAGAACCAGAGAGCACCTACGGCAAGCACCAACAATAAGACGGCTGCAATCAAGTGCCTGGCTGTGCGCCATTTGGCACTGCCGCCATCTACGTGTTCCTCGTCTGTACCTGCGTGTGCGCTCGGCACATTGGGGGCTGTCTGTTCGGCGGTAGCTTCTTGGTTCGAATCATGGCTCACTCCCTAATCATGCAACATCAGGCTCATCGGCAACCACTGTTCAACAGGGTGTACCTGATTGCACGCTACGGTAACCGCTCTATTGTGTGTTCAATAGGGTGGTAGTAAACTGTTGTTATACATATTTGAGAGTAGGTCTTAGATGTCATCGAACGCATCGGGTCAAGTCGTGGGTTACGCACGCGTGAGCGCCGCCGACCAGAACCTTGCTCGGCAGCTTTCAGCGTTGGGCGATGTGGACCGCGTGTTCGAGGAGAAGATCAGCGGCAAGGACATTCAGTCCCGGCCGCGGCTGCAGGAGATGCTCGCGTATGTCCGCGAGGGCGACACGGTACGGGTGGTAAGTGCCGACCGGCTCGCCCGCTCGGCACTGGACCTGCTCGAGATCGTGCGGGATCTACGCGAGAAGAACGTGGCCGTTGAGTTCGTTGATACGCCTGCACTGAACACTGCCGACCGTACGGGGACCTTCATGCTCACGGTGCTCGCTGCCGTGGCTGAACTCGAACGGGCGATGATCCGCGACCGACAAGCCGAGGGCATCGCCGCAGCGAAGGCCCGTGGTGTCTATGACCGTGGCACCAAGCTCACCGACGATCAGATCGCCCAGGCCCGGCGCCGGGTCTCTGACGGTGTCCCCAAGGCCGTGGTGGCCCGAGACCTCAAGGTCTCAAGATCGACCCTCTACGCAGCGTTGTCGGGGACGGGTCGATATGACAAGGAGAGGGGGTGAAGCGGTGGAACGCAGCACGTGCGAGCGGTGCGACGCTCCAGCGGTGTGGGAAGTCGTCGCGCACTGGCATTCGTTCTGGGCATGCAGCGAGCACGACAAGCAGGTGATCGACAACTGCTTGGAACACGATGTGCGGATTCTCGACATCGTCGACAGGCGGCAGTAGTCCTGAGGAGGACCAATGAACCAGGCAGCAGCAGTTCAGCAGCAGAAGATCGACAAGGATCGTGTGAAGGAGATCCGTCGCCTCATGAGCGAGGGTGGGGAAAAGGCCGTCGAGCACAAGTTCGGCGAGGAGGCCAAGGGCTCCGCCGAGTACAAGGAGGCGCAGCGGCAGCAGGAGGTCGCTCGCCGTCGCGCCCGTGAACAGAGGGAGCGTGCGGCGTCCGAGCAGGCCGCCAAGGATCATTCGCGCTCAGAGAAGGGAAAGGCTGCTTCGGAGTCAGCGAAGACCGTCGAGCGCAAGCCAGTCAGCGAGAAGGAGAAGGCAGTCCAGGCCCGCAAGCAGGAGGGTGAGCGCGAGAAGGAGGTTCTGAGCCGGTGACCCGGATCGATTAGAAGCAGGGCCCCGCTGCCGCGAAGGTAGCGGGGCCTTCGCGTGCGGTCACTTGCCCTTGCCCTTGACAGGGGCAAAGGGGATGGAGTCGATGTCCACGAGAGTCACCAAGAGCCCGGCCTCGTTGACCGCACCACCGCTGTGTCCTGGTCGGGTTCCCCGCAGCAGCCGGCCCTCGTCGATTGAACGAGGCAGCAGGTCGGTCGCAGTCATGGTGTCGGTCTTCTCGGAGGACTGTGACTGCCTGCCCAAGTGGTCGGTCGACGTCTTGTGCCTCTCGCTCTGGCCGTACCACCACGCGGCCTTCTCCAGCATGTCCTTCTCTGCGGCTCCCACCAGGCACAGCGTTGCGGGAAACACGTCGCGAAGCTCGTTCATGCCCTCGGGGCCATAGCGCTTGGAGAACTGGCTGGTGGCCTGCACGGCACAAAGTAGATGGATGCCCATGGCACGGGACTCCGTGACCACCGTGGGCAACTTGGGCCACGGCATCGTGTTGCACAGCTCGTCGACGACCATCAGCAACCTGGGCAGCTTGGCCTGCTCTGTCTGGTTCGCCCGCCAGCGCTTGGAGATGAAGTCGACGCAGGAGACGGCCGCGCCCGCCGCGACCCCCGTCGCCGGAGCAACCATGAACAGAGTGGATCCGGGGTGTGCCAGCAGGTCCGGAGTGAACGCCCGCAGGTTGCGATTGCCGGCCACCGTCGAGCGCAGCCACGGTGCGACCGCGGATTTCATGGTGACCATGATCGAATCGCGCATCTTGGGGTCGAGCTGAGAGGCGGATGAGAGCTCACTTGCCAGCATGGGTGAGCTGTCCTCGAGGTCGCCGATGGCATTGATCCAGCAGGGCGTCTCAGGATCGAGGGTGCTTTCGACCGCTCCCCCGTCGTCCTCCGAGCCCTGGCCTTCGACCTCGTCAGGGTCGAGTCGACCGACGGCAGCTCGCGCCCATGAGATGCCGCGCGTGCCAGTCGCGCGCAGAAGTGCGGCCAGCGGTGCGGTGGAGATGTTCTCCCAGAAGGGATCGCCACCACCTGACCCGGACCCGCCGCCTGCGCCCGCCGCACCGGACTGCATAAGGATGCTCGCCAGGTCGAGGGCGTCATCATCGTTGCGGATGAGGGCCGTGGGGTCGATGACTACCTTCTCCACCCCCGCGGGAAGGATGTCATCCGGGACCTCGCCGGAGAGATCGAGGACGTAGGTGCGACCCTCGCCGCCCCATGCAAGACGCTTCTCGAGACACAGGTCGATGAGATCGGGCTTCGAGCTCACGGCAACCACCGGGCCGCGCCACATGAGGATGCCGGGTCCGAGGACGCGTCGGCTCTTACCGACGCCTGAAGGCCCTGAGACAAGTAGGTGCGGTGCAGTGATGGCTGCCTTGTTCTCGATGAAGCCGCCGAACGGGGTGGGAGGCGGCTTGTAGGCGGTATTGGGGGCGAACAGTCCCATTGGTCAGTCCTCCGGTTTCTTGTCGTAACGGATGTTCATGGCGCGTCGGCCTATGGACGCGCGCTCGGCTCTGGAAGCGGCCACCTCGCTGTCGAGGATGGCGATGAGATCAGGATCTTCTGGATTTTTCAGTGCGTGCCTGAGTAGGCCGGTGACGACCGCTGAGAGGTTGGTCCGGCGTTCCGCGGCAAGGGCTCGGATCACTGTGTCCACCTCGGCGGGGATGGTCGTTGCGAGTCGGGTCTTCTGGCTCATCTTTTCCTCTCTCCTAATTACCTTGCAACAACAATAACAGTATAGTAACCTTGTAACGACTACAACACTACGAAAACCGGAAGAGGTGGTCCGAATGGGTAAGTACATCGTCGCGACAGTGGTTGTTCTGGTCGTGCTCGGCGGGGTCTTCGTGCTTGGGATCGCGGCCGGCGTCTCCGGTGGCGGTGGCCGGGTTTGCGAGATGGCAGAGGCCCCGGAGGAGGCCGAGCAGGTCTGCATCGTCGACGGAGTCACCTACGCGCCGGTGGAGGAGGCCGAGAGCAATGGCTGATCGCTGGGAGAAGGACAGGGGTTCCTGGATCCTCGCTCGCGCCGGTCACTCGCTGGGCGCACGCCGTCGGGGCGAGAAGCTCATGCGCACTGCCCGTCGACACGACCGCTACGAATCCGGTGCCGGTGACGCGACCTCGTCGGAGGTCACCACTCGCAGCATCATCTATCGCTCGATCTTTCGGGAGGAGGGCGCCGCCAACACCCTCGGGTGGGTGTTCTTCACGGTCGGCTGGGTGCTGGTGATGTTGATCCTCGTCGGCCCCGCTCTTCTCGTCTCCCGCATTGCCTACGGCATCGGATGGCTGATGGCTCCTCGATGGGGCCGGCTCGCCCCTGGGCCGTTCATCGGCATCGCTTTGATCCTCGGGATCATCGTCTGGCTGGTCGGCCGTCAGTGGGTCCCAGAGGGTGCCACGGGTGCCCTGGCGACCTTTGGCGCCATCGAAGGTGTGCTGGGTGTCCTGTGGACCGCATGGCTCACTCGGGCGTTCGGTTGGCCTGCGGTAGCTCGTCGGCATAAGCAGTCGGGCTCACGCATGGAGAAGGTCGTCATTGAGGTACCCACCAGCGAGGTGGCCATCAACCCGATCGAGGTCGGCGATGCGTCTGAGCACTACGAAACGACGGAGCAGCCGGTCGCGGCAGCTCCCGATCCCGAGCCGGAGATCGCTCCGGTTGAGGTCGAGATCTACAGCGATGACGAACTGGAGAGTCCGTCCCGCTGAACCGCAATAGGTGCCTGTAGTGAAGGCGCTATCGCAGCTCATCTTCGAAAGGGGTCCCCGACATGGGACGCAAGAACAAGGAAGCGCCTAACGTCGCCGTTCACATTCATTCAGGCGAACGCCCTTACCAGATCATCGCCACGTTACTGGCGTGCGGTGCCATCGGAATGGTCGCCTATGCGCTGGCCAAAAACGGTTGGCTGGAGTTCGCCGCCACGATGCTCACGATGTTCCTCGTGCAGCTGGGCCGTCTGTTGATGCTCAACGGACTGCTGCGCCTGCCCAAGCGCAAGACCTCGGAGTTCGAAGGCACCAAGGGACTTCTGCGCACGATGGCTGCGGAGTTCGAGCAGTGGCAGGCACGCTCGCCGATCTGGCGGCTGGCACTGCTGGCGATGGGCTACACCGTCGGATTCATGATCGCCCGTTGGGGTATCAGCTTCGGGCTCACGATCTTCTCAAACGTGTGGATCGCAGGAGCAGGAGCAGCCCTCCTCGCATCGCTGATCATCTTCCCCTCTCTCATCGCCACGGCCCTCGGGTTCATGGTGAAGCGCGGTGACGATGACGGCGAAGAGGTCAACCCACTCACTACGACGACCCGGGCAGCGGACGTCGAGGAGTGACGCCGGAGGTGGCACTCGGTCAGTACCAACGAACCAACAACATCAACGATCCTGCAAGCAGAAAAGGATGAACATCATGGCTCAGAAGTTGACCAAGCGTCAGCGCATGACGGAAAAGATCGAAGGCGGCCTCACCCACCTTGAAGCCGAAATGGCGATCGTGGAAGAGGACACCGCAGCCAAGTTGTCGAGCCTCAAGTTTCGTCAGGAGAAGGAAGAGGCACGGATCAAGGACAGGATGCTCGTGCTCCTCGAAAAGAGCGATCCCGAAGCGTACGGAAGGCTCAGGAAGGACGCGCGGAAGGCCATCACCAGTGACGTGAAGGACCGGCGGGCGCGCGCTCAGGGCACCTCCACGTCAGGGGCTCTCGGACAGCAGGATCAGATGCCGGCTGCGGCGCATCCGGGCAGCCAGTCCGTTGACGACTGATGTCCTGCTGGGCGGGCGGGAGGCTCCGCCACCGTCGGTGGTGGAGCCTCCTCGTGCTCGCGCTCAAGCGGGTAGCGCAGAGCGCGGGCGCTTGTAGGTGGGGGTCGAGGGGGAGGGCGCAGCCCTCCCCCCGCAAGCCCTATGAGGAAGACGAGCGCCAGCGATGTCTGACGAATAGGTTGCTTGCGTCTCATGTATACGGAGCCAATATGTGCAGGCAGATTCGAAGCACGACGACGAAGGAGGAGGGGTGCGAATATGGCGAATGGGACACCGGATACGCGGCCACCGAGGAAGGGTGAGCGACTCACCGTGCGCTTCGACGAAGGAGAAGCAGCACGCGTGAAGGCGCGATCCCTTGCGATGGGGGTCGCACCGTCGGCACTCTTGCGCGCAGCGACACTCGACGCAGTCGATGGCGGTGCCGTGCCGACGACGATCGCGGCAGCGATCGTTCAGCCCGATAGCGGCGCATCGTTGAATAACGATGAGCTGCGGAGGCTGCGCACGGAAGTGAACCGCCTGGGGGTGAACTTCAATCAGCTGGTCCGCAAGGTGAACAGCGATGGTGTTGGCGAGGTCGGTCGTGACGACGCAGTCGGAACACTGGTCGCCCTGGGCGACGTGCTGCGAGTGGTCGAGGATCTTCTGGGCGGAGTGAGGCGATCATGAGCACTACTCACTCGAAAAGGATTGCCAAGGCAAGTTCTGCCATCGGATATCAACGCTATGGCGCAAGGGGTTCGGCGGAGTACAAGAAGAACATACTCAACGGCACGGATCGCGTGGCAGGAATGCGGTGCGACCTCGGGAGCCCAGAGGAGTTCGTCGACAGGGCGGAAGCCCTCGCCAAGACCAACGGTCGCAAGATCGAGGCTCGTGGCGTGATTCAGAGCTTCTCGAATACGGAGTTCGATCCGGGCAACCCGGCGGAAGTTCAGCAGGTCACGGATCTGGGGTACGAGTACGCGAAACGTCTTGGACCGAACAGCGACGTCATGGTGATCACTCACGTTGACGGCAAGGGCGGACACCCGCACAACCACATCACGATCCTGAATCACGACAACGTCACGGGCAAGTCGCTGCAGACGAACAACATGCACTACCACACCCAGAAAATGAACGACCAGCTGATGGTCGAGAGGGGTCTGGAGGTCGTGGAGAAGTCCTTGAGTGTGGATCAGCGCAGCTACTGGGAGGCAAACCGGGAGGGGCCAGAGCTCAGCAAGTTCGACCAGAAGCTCGGAGACGACGTCGAGGAGTGCCTCGCAGACCGTCGAGCTGTGGACACCCCATCGTTCAGGAAGGTGCTCGCGGAAAAGGCCATCGAGCTGGACGAAAAGATCATCGAGGTCAAGGCGAGCGATGACGGGATGAAGCCTGCCCACGATTCGGTGGGTTGGACGTACAAGGCACTCGACGAGACCGGCGCGAAGCCTCGCAAGCGACGACGCAAGGCGTCGTCTTTCTGTACAGAGTTCACCCACCAGGGAGCACACGAGATCTTCGTAGAGAAAAAGGAAAGGCAGGCCCGCCATGGGAGCCAGGAACGGCACGGGAGTACGGGACAGGATCGCGCAGCAGGAGCTGGAAGCCGAGGGAACACAGCAGTCGAGCTCCTCGGAGAGCATGAACTCGACGTTGGAGTCGCTGACCGACCGGGTGGAGACACTGGTCGAAGCCCAGAACCAGATGGCGACGGCGCTGCGTCAGATGTCGACCTCGCAGCGCTCCGCGACAACCTCGCGGCTCGACGCGCTGACGAGTCAAGTCGCCGAGCTGAAGTCGCGGCAAATGCACGCGACGACGGAGATCGCGCAGACGCTCGAAGCGATCGGCGAGACGCTGAGCAGCAGCCAGACCGTGAAGCTGCCGGACGGAAGCCAGGCAAGCCGCGGCGAGCTCGAGGCCTTGTCAATGATGAGGAAGCTCGAAGCGCAGATGACGGATATGGCCTCGGCGACTGAGCAGCAGGCAAAGGCTGTTCGCACGAAAAGCACGGTGCGGCTCGACACCGAGAAGGTCGTGGACGTGCTCACCGACAAGGTCGCGTCCAAGTACGAGGCCATGATCGAGCAGAGTGCCTTGAAGGTCGAGGAGGCGCTGGAGGCGCAGGAGAGCCGTCTGGAAGTTGCCGGCGAGCAGAAGGTCACCGAGATGGCCGAGAGGCTGCAGAAGGCAGCCGAGGTGCTGGAGAGGGCCAACGAGCGCTCGGCCAAGCTCAGCAGGGTGATTACGTGGCATTCGGTGGGCCGGTTGCTCCTGGCGTTGCTGCCCCTGGCGCTGTTCGCCCTGGCAGTCGCGTTGGTGCTCGATCTCGGCGGGGCGATGCTCAACATCAACGGCCTGTACGCATGGGCATGGTCCATGTTCGAGGGGGCACAGCAGTGGTGGTCGAAGGGCCTGATCGCCCTGGGCACTCTGGTGAGCGCGGCAGGCCTTGGTTGGCTGGTCTACCGCGGTGGCAAGTGGCTCCACGAGGTCTACCAGGGATGGCGGTGAACCGACTTCGCTGGCTGTCGAGCCGACGACGCCGAGGGCGTGGCGACGCGAAGTCCGCGACAAAAAAGAAGGCCCGTCCGTGAACCCCGAGGGGAACACGAACGGGCCTTCTGCATGTATCAGCCGGCGATCCAATCGCCGTTGGTGTCGGTCTCGTAGCCGATGACCCTGCCGTTCACGATGCCGAGCTCGCCGGACTTCATCACAGCGAACTCGAAGGTCGCGCCGTCGTCAAAGCCCCGGTTCTCGTCTTCGTCCAGAAGCGGGAACTTGATCGATTCTCCGGCATCCTCTTCATTGCTTGACGAGGCTGCGCAGTCCTGGACGATAGTGATGTCCGAAGCGTCGTCGGAGGCGTAGACATCCGTCTCAGGGTCGCTTTCATCGAGTGCATCGATGCTCGGGGAATCGTCGGGGAGCCCGAGCGCCTTGAGTACCTTGCCGCGCGGAGTGCCCCCATCATAGCTAGCACGGGCAACCTCGTCATCGAACGTTCCGTCGGGCGCGACCGGGGCGAACTCGCTCATGATCGTGTAGGCCTTCTCCTGGCCCATTTCAGCGACCAGCTCGTCCCAGGTCCTAATGCCGATGGTCTGCAGGCCTTCACCCAGGTCGTCGTCGAAGCTTTCCTTCGCAGCCTTGACGTACTCGTCCTCCGTCTGACCGGCGGTCTGCAATGAGTCCTTGCCATTGTCGACGAACTCCACGTCCAGGTCCACGGCGCAGCTGCCGGCCGATTCGAGCTCATGCGGCGTCAGGGTCATGCTGGTCACTGCAAGCCCCTCGAGGTCAGCACCCGCAACCTCCTTGAGGGCTTCGGGGACCCTCACCTCGAGCGGACCCCCATCGACAGACACATACGTGGGCTGCCCGAACTCGTAGACGGCCTCCTTCGCGTCGTTCGGGCGATCGCTAGCAGATTCACCGGTGGCGTCTCCGGACGTTCCACAGCTGGATAGAAAGAGCGGTGCGGCCAAGGCGAGGGCAGCGAGGGATACCACGCGGCGCGTGGAGGTCGTCGTGGTCATGCGTTGTCTCCTAGTAAGTGGTCCAAGTTGAACGATTTTCAACGGGCGTCGTTGCCCGGCACTCGGCTAAGCGTCGCTAAGTGCAGGTGTCTGGTTTACGAGCAGATCCCCCTTTGACCAAACATAACAGGCCCGCTCTATAGGGTGTTATATTTCGGGCCTGGTCGGAACGATTGTCGTGTGAGCTGGACAAATGAGCATGCGAGACTCCTCGGCACGACGCTGCGCGGTCTCCGGGAGGTGCGAGGCCTCACCCAAGAGGATTTGGCCTACTCGGCGGGCCTGACGAAGAACTCGCTCCAGCTCCTCGAGGGTGGGCGAGGTTCGGGGCGCAAGGACTCGACGAGCCCGTCGAACCCCCGCATGGCGACCCTGATGGGCCTGTCAGGCGCGCTGGGCATGAGCGTGTCTCAGATGCTCGACGAGGCGGGGTTGTAGCCCTCGCCCGCCGGGCCAGCGGCGGGTCAGAGGTCCCGAAACACAAAGACGCCGCTGCCGGGAGCGTCCTCGCAGGTGTAGTCGAACGCGAGGTCCCTTGCCCACCGGTCCCACGCGAAGTACCTAGCAACCTCCTCTGGAACACCGGCAAGGAGGCCGATATCCTCGGCGAGCTGTTCGGCATACTCCTCGAAGGAGTCCCATTCGCCGCAGTACCTCTCCTCGAAGGCGGGCAGACTCGGCAAGTCCCCTGTGCCCTCGGCGACGTAGGAACCGCTGCGCACCCAGGCCATCAAGGCGGGGCGCAAGTGCTCGTCGAACTCCTCGAGGCAGCGACCCCACGCGGCGGCGGCGAGCGGATCTATCTCCCCCGGGATCGGCATGTTCTCGTGGTCCATCACCCAGAGCTCCTCGCATGGGGCGCCATTGCGACCCGATCCGACGTGCAGTTGGGACACCGTGACCTCGTCTGCGTCGACGGCATCGAACCACTCGCCGATGAGCGCACCGTCGTTGTAGCAGTGCAGGCAACCGATCCAGACACGGGGTGTAGTTGTAGCAGTGGCAGTCATAGCCGTGACCTCCTTGTGCAGAGGACCTTCCTCCGCGGGAGATATCCCGGCGTCGCGTTGCGGCGCAGCAGACACAACTACCCAGGAAGGTGGGTCGTCGCAGGTAGAGTCGGATTAGCAGAGAAGCACCGAGTTGAAGCGCGCCTGGCGCAGAGGAGATACAACTGATGGCAAGACGCGCGGCTAAGCCGGCAGAGACCCTTGAGCAGACCCTGTGGAAGACGGCCGACAAGCTGCGCGGTAACCAGGAGCCCAGCGAGTACAAGCACGTGGTCCTGGGCTTAGTGTTCCTCAAGTACGTCTCGGACCGTTTCGAGGAACGCCGTGAAGAGCTCAAGGTCGAGCTCGCAGCCGAAGGCATCAAGCCCGAGAGGATTGACTCGTTCCTTGAGGACCGCGACGAGTACACCAGCCGCAATGTGTTCTGGGTGCCCGAGCTCGCCCGCTGGGGCTACATTCAGTCGGTCGCCAAGCTGTCCGTGGTCGGTGAGGACATCGACCAGGCGATGGACCTGGTCGAGAAGGAGAACCCCTCGCTTCGCGGCGTCCTGCCTCGCAACTACGGACGTGACGGCCTCGACAAACGGCGCCTCGGCGAACTCGTCGACCTCATCGGTTCCATCGGGTTCACGGAGAGCGATGACCACGGCGCTGACGACGTGTTAGGGCGGGTCTACGAGTACTTCCTCGGCCAGTTCGCGGGCAAGGAGACCGGCAAGGACGCCGGAGCGTTCTACACACCGCGCTCAGTGGTCAAGACCCTGGTGGAGATGCTGGAGCCTTACAAGGGCCGCGTGTACGACCCTGCAGCCGGCTCAGGCGGCATGTTCGTGCAGTCTGCGGAGTTCGTGAAGGCCCACGGCGGCAAGCGCACCGACATCTCCGTGTACGGCCAGGAGTTCACGGACACCACATGGAAGCTTGCGAAGATGAACCTCGCGCTGCGTGGCATCGAGGCTGACATGGGTTCCCACTCGGCGGACTCATTCAGTGAGGATCTGCACCAGGACCTGCGGGCTGACTTCGTGATCGCCAACCCGCCGTTCAACGTCTCGGACTGGTGGGACGCGAAGCTCGCTGACGACCCCCGTTGGAAGTACGGCACTCCCCCACCGAGCAGCGCAAACTTCGCATGGGTTCAGCACTTCATTCACCACCTCGCACCCAACGGCACGGCCGGGTTTGTGCTGGCGAACGGGTCCCTGTCATCGAAAAGTAGCGGTGAGGGCGAGATCCGGCGGAAGCTGGTCGAGGCTGGATTGGTGGACTGCATCGTCGCGATGCCGGACAAACTGTTCTTCAATACCGGCATTCCGGTCTCCCTATGGTTCGTGTCGAAGGGCCGGGATGGCAACGGGCACCGCGAACGTCTTGATGAGGTGCTGTTCATCGACGCCCGCAAGCTCGGAGACATGGAGTCCAGGAAGCTACGCGTCCTCGATGACGACGCGATCGAGAAGATCGCTGGTAGCTACCATGCCTGGCGCAACCACGACGGCGGCTACGAAGACGTACTTGGTTTCGTGAAGGCTGCGAATATCGACGAGATCGAGAAACACGACTTCGTCCTCACCCCTGGCCGCTACGTCGGTGCGGAAGAGGCAGAGATTGATGACGAGCCGATCGACGAGAGGATCGAACGCTTGACGTGCGAACTGTTCGCAGAGTTCGAGAATGGGCGCAAGCTAGAGGACGAGGTTCGGCGTCGGCTTGGGGAATTACGTTGACGCGCAGCGAGTGGCGGAGCGGCACAGTTGGTCAGGTTACGCGGCGAGTCACCAAAGGAACTACCCCCACAACACTAGGCGGTAGGTTTGAGGAAAGCGGCGTCAACTTCATCAAGGTGGAGTCGATTAACGATGCGGGCGCACTCAATCATTCGAAACTAGCCTTCATCAGCGAAGAGACCCATAGACAGCTTGCCCGCTCCATCATCGAAACGGACGACATACTTTTTTCCATCGCTGGAACGATCGGCCGCGTCGCGCGCGCACAGCCGTCGGACCTCCCTGCCAACACAAACCAGGCTGTTGCAATCATTCGTCCCGACATACACAAGATTGATCGGGGTTTTCTCTACTACTGCCTTCGCGATACGGATCGCATCGCTCGCGCGCGCACGCGAGTGGTGCAATCCGTACAGCAAAACTTGAGTTTGGCGGAAGTGTCCAATATCGAGTTACCTATACCCTCACTACCGGAGCAGCGCGCGATCGCCGCGACGCTCGGTGCCCTCGACGACAAGATCGAGTCGAACCGGCGGGCTGCAGAACTGGCCACGGAGGCTATCGATGCACTTGCCCTGGAACTTCTAGCTCGCGCATCGACGGAGGTAGCTTCTCTCTCCGAACTCGTCGGCTTCAACCTGCTTACAGTGAAACCGTATTCGACAGAAGCTCTGCGCTACATCGATATCGCGTCAGTATCACCAGGTCGGATCGACTCGGTTCAGGAGTTGGCTTGGGATGAGGCGCCGAGCCGGGCACGACGCGGTGTGAGCGATGGCGACGTAGTCTTCTCGACCGTTCGTCCCGGGCGGAGATCTTTTGCCTTGGTTCTCGACCCCAGTCCTGACAGCGTTGCTTCCACTGGGTTCGCCGTTATGACTCCCAGACACCGACTCGGCTCATCTTTGCTGACTAGCATTATTGGTGCGCCTGAGTTCGCCGAGTATCTAGAGTCGGTTGCCAGCGGTAGTGCTTATCCTGCCGTTAGTGTTCAGGCGATGGGGAACTACCAAATCGCTGTACCAAAGGAAGTGGCCGACGCTGATCGTTTCGAGGCCGACACGATGCCGTTGCGGCGACGTGTCGCTAGGGCTAGAACCGAGACGGAAGGTCTGGAGGCATTGCGTAACACGCTGCTCCCCGAATTGCTCTCTGGCCGTATCCGCGTTCCGGTGGAAGGACTCATGCCATGACAGCTTTCAACGAAAATGTCGTCGAACTAGCAGCTCTGGAGTACTTCGCAGAGCTTGGCTACCACCGGCTGCATGGACCTGACTTAGCTCCCGGCGAACTCGCCTCAGAGCGGCAGTCGTATGAGGACGTGGTGCTCTGGGGCCGCCTGCGTGACGCGATCCGCCAGATCAATCCGGGTACGCCCCCCGCACTCGTCGACGAGGCAGTAAAGCAGGTTCAACGTGCTGAGTCGCAGAGCCCGATCGATGAGAATGCTCGGCTGCACAGGCTGGTCACCGACGGTGTCCCTGTGGAGCATCGCGGTGGCGACGGCCAGCTCCGTACGACTCGGCTTTGGCTGATCGACTTCGAACACCCGCAGAACAACGACTGGGTCGCCGTCAACCAGTTCACGATCGTGGAGAACGGAAAGAACCGCCGCCCCGACGTGCTGGTGATGGTGAACGGCCTGCCGCTGGCGCTCCTGGAGCTGAAGAACCCGGCCGCGGGGCACGCGACTCTGAAGTCGGCGTGGAACCAGCTGCAGACCTACCGGCACGACATCCCATCGGTGTTCGTGCCCAACGCGGTCGCGGTGATCTCGGACGGCACTTCAGCGGCCATGAGCAGCTACTCGGGTGCGTTCGAGCACTTCGCGCCGTGGAAGACGATCGACGGTCGTGAGGTCGTCAGTGATCGTCCTGCGCTCGAGGTGCTAATCAAGGGCGTGTTCGAGCCGGAGCGGTTCCTGGACCTGCTGAAGAACTTCATCGTGTTCAGCGACGAGACCGTCACGGACAAGGCGTCTGGCCAGCCCACTCGCTCTCTTGTGAAGCGCGTGGCGAAGTACCACCAGTACTGGGCAGTCAACGCAGCCGTCGAGTCCACGGTGCAGGCTTCCCAGCCCGACGGTAACCGGCGCGGTGGCGTTGTCTGGCACACACAGGGGTCGGGCAAGAGCTTTGAGATGGTGTTCTACGCGGCGAAGATCATGCGCGATGCACGCATGGCGAACCCGACGCTGGTGTTCATCACCGACCGGAACGACCTCGACGACCAGCTGTTCGGTGAAGCTTTCGCCCCGGCGCGCATTCTTCCTGAGACGCCGGTACAGGCGTCGACGAGGTCGGACCTTCGAGCAAAGCTAAAACGGGCCTCGGGCGGCATTGTGTTCACGACGTTGCAGAAGTTCGCCCCAGGTGAGGACGGAGACAGCAACCCGGTGCTCACTGACCGCCGCAACGTCGTCGTCATCGCCGACGAGGCGCACCGCAGCCAGTACGGTTTCAGCGAGACGCTCGACCGGCACGGGCGCCTCAAGTCCGGCTTGGCGAAGCACATGCGCGACGCACTGCCTGGCGCGACGTATCTCGGGTTCACGGGCACGCCCATCGAGTCGAACGACAAGTCGACCCGGTCGGTGTTCGGGGACTACGTAGACATCTATGACCTCACCAGAGCAGTAGAGGACGGCGCGACCGTCAGAATATTCTACGAGTCGCGTCTAGCAAAGGTCGACCTCTCCGAGGCCGACCTCGCCACTCTCGATGATCTGGCCGAGAAGATCACAGAGACCGTCGAGGAAGACGCGGCGGCAGCTGCGAAGTCACGGTGGTCTCGTCTGGAAGCGATCGTGGGAGCCGAGGCACGCTTGGATCTCGTCGCTCAGGACATCGTCGAGCACTGGGAGAAACGCCGGGAATCACTCTTCGGTAAGGGCATGATCGTGACGATGAGTCGCCGCATCGCTGTGCGCCTGTACGAGAAGATCGTGGCGCTCCGGCCCGACTGGCACTCCGACGACCCTGCCAAGGGAAAGATCAAGGTCGTCATGACCGGGTCCGCTTCCGATCCTGCAGCATTCCAGCCACACATCCACTCAAAGGACGTGCGAAAGGAACTGAAGCTGCGGGCCAAGAACGCTGACGATGAGCTCGAGCTCGTCATCGTGCGCGACATGTGGCTGACGGGATTCGACGCTCCATCGATGCACACGATGTACATCGACAAGAGCATGCAGGGCGCGGGGCTCATGCAGGCGATCGCTCGCGTCAACCGGACGTTCCGTGACAAGCCCGGAGGCCTCATCGTCGACTACATCGGGGTGTTCGCGAACCTGCAGACCGCTCTGTCGGAGTACTCGCCTTCGGACCGAGATCAGGCCGGCGTGCCGATCGACGAGATGGTCGCGGTCATGATGGAGAAGCACGACATTGTGCGTGGGCTGCTGCACGGGGTGGACTACGACTCCTCCCCCGAAATTTCGGCCTCGCAGCGTCTTGCCGAATACGCGAAGGTGCTCGACTTCGTCATGGCTGACCCGGATCGCACATCGCGGTTCAACGATCAGGTACTTGCCCTGGCAAAGGCCTTCGCGCTGGCTGGTGCCCGTGACGAGGCAGCAGCGATCAGGAACGACGTGCGCCTGTTCACGGATGTACGGGCCGCAATCCTGAAGATCCAGAACCCCGACTCCGGCCGGGGTGGGTCCGGAGCGGTAGAGATCGACACAGCGCTGGGGCAGCTGCTCAACGAGGCAGTCGCCGCGGATCAGGTCGTCGACGTATACAAGCTTGCTGGGGTCGAGACGCCGGAAATCTCCATCCTCAGCGATGAGTTCCTGGACTCTCTGGCGCAAAAGGAGAAGCCAAACCTCCAGATGGGCTTGCTTCGGCGGCTGCTGAACGACCAGATCCGCACGGTGCAACGCAAGAACATCGTGCAGGGCAGGAAGTTCTCCGAGATGCTCGACGAGGCCGTCAACCGCTACACGAACCGCTCGCTATCGACGGCGGAGATCATCGCGGAGCTGGTCAGGCTCGCCAAGCAGATGCGCGACGCGCAGCAGCGGCACAAGGAGCTGGGGCTTCGCGATGACGAGGTAGCGTTCTACGATGCCGTGGCCCAGAACGACTCCGCTGTGATGGAGCTCGGGGACGAGACGCTGAAGGCCATCGCTCAGGATCTAGTCAAGTCGGTCCGGCAATCGGCCACGATCGACTGGAACCTGAAAGAGTCGGTCCTCGCGACGATGCGGTCGAAAGTCCGACGCATCCTCGCTCGGTATGACTACCCACCCGACGCGGAAGCGAAGGCCATCGAACTCGTTCTCGAGCAGGCTGAGCTATTCGCGGGCGGAACCGAGCACCAACGGAAGATGTAGAGATGCGATTCTCAGAACAGTTCGGAGTCGAGCGGACCGAACAAGATGACTGGTTCGACCCCCACCTGACCGTAGACACGAAGCTCTTCATCGACCCAATTCTGTTACTGGAAGCGGGCGGTGAGTGGGCCGCGGCCCATAGTGAGTTAATCGCCCACTTTGTGCATTGCTACAAGCTGGTGGCAAAGGCGACGGGCACTACTTCTGTATCTGCCAAAGCCGCGCGGCGACTGCTCACTTTTCCTGAACCATATGAACTGGGTCTAGGGTATACCGCGGTCGGAACAAGAGGTTCCGGCTCTGGTGATCAGTTCGCCGCACGTATGGCCGACGGAATCGCGGTCGCGATTGCCGCAGGTCTGACCCAACCCGAACATATCGAAGAGATCGGTATCTTAAACGAGGGCGTGGGTGCTGATCGAATTTCCGATGCGACTGCCAACGTGATCAAGTCGCGACTGATTACTTACACCCAAGAGATCGCGAAACGACACGGTATAGCACTGGAGCGCCATAAAGTGCAGCACGCCAGAGTCACCTTGGACAGTGCCCGCTGGCATGATGAGGAGGTAGATCTCCCGACGAACCCAGATAGTGGGAGACCTTTGATCCTTGTGCCGAACTTCCTACTGAACAAGCTTCCGACGCTGAACGCGGAGGATTGGTTTTCGTCCCACTTGAATGATGACATTCGTCTGTCGCTGAACCTCAAGGTTGGACAGGCCGTGAGCAAGGCGGACATCGTAGGATGCGCGCGACGACACCCCGGTCGCGTCAGAGACTGGGCGCGAGAGCAAACGAGTAGGGACGACCTCGTCGGCTACGACTTCGGAAATGACCCGCTTGGTGTCGTTCTGTGGGACCGTGAACCCTCTCAGTTTGCCGTCGAGCATCCGTTGCACGCCCAAGCTGTAAAAACACCCGAAGACCTTGTTGCCCTCATAGCGCAAGTAATCGAACAATTTCGTCAATTCGTTGAGCAACAACGGGGGTGGAGCTTGCTCTGGAATGATAATGGTTCCGAGAAACCCGAAGAGGCGGTGCAACTAGTGTTTCTTGGTGTGGCGCAACCTTATCTGCGGCAGTTCGACGTCGAGCTCGACCGTGAAGTCGAACTCGGCAGGGGACCCGTCGACTTCAAAGCATCCTCTGGATCAACTGCGCGGCTCCTAATCGAGATAAAGAAGTTGCACAACGGAAAATTCTGGAACGGACTCCATCAACAGCTTCCGAGCTACCTAAAATCAGACGATGCTACACATGGCTGGTTCGTTGCCGTTCAGTATCGAGGCAATAAGCCTGCCTTTGACCGTCTGGCAACGCTTCCTGTTGAAGTTGCAGCAGCGTCCACGAGAGCCAATAAACGAATTCGGTATGGAACCGTTGATGCCAGGCGCCCGCTCTCGGCATCCAAGATATAAGACGTTGCAAGTGTGTGGGTGGAGTCGAGCAATTAGGAAGCGCGGCAAGGTCAGAGGCCATCCTTGCATGGTCGACGACCACAAGCGCGCAGCTATCTCGGCCCCGAGGGACAAGGTCGAATCCATCCGCGCTATCCCTCGTGCGCGGACGGCGGGCGGGATTGTCCGCCCGAGCCGTTCGACGCGGGCGAGCAGCAGGGGCTCTGAATCGCGTTCTCCCGTCCCGAACACAGGGTACACAGCGTCGTAGACCCTTTCAAAGGCCGAGGCAGCGGCTGCAGCGCTAAGGAATGGCTCCGACTAACTGGCATACGCAGACCCATCTCTGTCTATACTTGTATCGCCGCTCACCGCGGTTAAATGAGCCAGACCAGCGGTTTTCATGGCGGTGTCCAGTTCCGCATCCTGAGCCGAACGGTCCCCCATCACCATTCCCGGAAGAAGCGCCGGACCATGGCCGGGAAGGACTTGGGACTCCCGGGCAAACCGTCGTCGCCACTCTTCGGAAAGTGGTTCCTGCGCCCCGGCGTCGTGGGTATGCATGGACGCGGCCGCCCGCAACCAGTACCCCTGACGTTCTCCCGGATCCGCGAGACGAAGACGTGCCAACCCGGAGACGATTCGCCCCGGTGCCGGATCTTCGTCAGTGATGTGCCCACGGTCCATGACCAGCACTGCTTCGGCCGCCCCGGCATGCCAGTTGCCGGCGGCCGAGTACTTCAGGATCCTGACATCCACCAAAAGTGTTGTGGCAGGTTCCTCCACCTTTTCGGGGCCCTGCTGCCCAATGATCGACTCCCCCGCAGCATCCGTCCCGTGAGATTTCAGCCAACGCGGGTCCCCGGTGATGACGGCCTCGACCCGCACCGTGCTCGAACTTGCTGCCAAAGCCGCGAAGGTCGGATCCCGCTGGGCCAGGGAATGGGTGGAGATCGCCGCCGCTACCAAGAACACCCCGACCGCTGCCGCGGCCACCGGCGTCCACCAATGGTGGGACCATGCCAACAGGCCCCTGTTGCGTAACAGCACCCAGAACAGCGAAACCAAGACAAAGCCCAACGCTACGGTGAGCGTCCGCGCAAAAAGCGGATCGTGTTGGACCAGCTCCCCAGCAGCAATCCATGCTCCGGCTGCCGCGGCGAGACTGCGCAGGTCGAGGTAACCGTCGTCAACGGGCCCTGAGGTGGTCACGGCCTGGGGGCGTGTCCAGCGGGCGAAAAGGCGCGGAATGAAGGCTGTGCCGACAGCTTTCAGCATGACGGCGTAGCCCCGTCCACTAGTTGAACCGGAGCAGCGGTTCGAGCCGCTGCATCATGGCGGGACCTATGCCTGACACGGCATCGAGTTCCTCCATGGAGGCAAAAGGTCCGTTGGCCGCACGGAATTCGATGATTCTCGCGGAAAGGGCAGGGCCGATGCCTGGCAGTTCCTGCAGATCGGTTCCATCGGCGGTATTGACGTCGATCTTGCCCTCGGGAGCGCCAGCTTCGCCAGCCGTCCCTGCTCCCGGCGCTCCCGCCTGCGGGGGTGCTGCCCGGTCTGCGGCGGCCGGAAGTTCGTCGGTGGTTGGTAGATACAGTTGTTGTCCGTCCACCAAGGGTGCCGCAAGATTTACGGCTGCAGGTGCCGCACCGGAGGCCAAACCCCCGGCGGAGCGGACAGCGTCCTGGGCCCGGGCGCCGGACGGGAAATGATAGACGCCCGGCTTTTTGACTGCACCGGCAACATGGACCAGAACCGTTGCGGGGTCAGCCGCGGCGGAACCGTTGGATTTTCCTTGGGCCGCAGCAGAGGCTCCCGGCTCAGGCGCTGCCCTCGTTGAACCCGGCGCGTTGCCACGGGCGTCAGGCGTCGGCGGGGCGGACGCCGTGGTGGTTTCGGCACTGGGATCCATGGCCACGGCGTCGAGTTGTTGGCCCGCGCCCTCCGGGGGATGGAAGAGCAGGCTGGCCGCGATCCAGATGACTGCGGTGAACAGCAAGCACATGATGGCCCCGCGCCCCAACCGGAAGCGGAAACGCAGACGCGGGGCGGGGCCCGCTGCCATATCGGTGCGCTGTTCCCAACGGTGTCGGACCATTCCCCCAGCCTAGGAACGGCCGGCGGCCGCCCCAAGCAGGGGTTCGCGGATGTGGACAACGCCGCTGTCCGGCCTGCTGTGGAGGCCCGCCTCAGTCGTGCTGGATGGGCCCTGGTTCCTCCAGGTCATCGGTATCGTTGGCAGCTTCGGATCCGGTGTCCGGTTCCTGCGGCTCGTCGGGGTCCGGCAGGGCTGCGATGACCACGGCCAGCACCCCGGCACCCGCGTGGGCTGCCAGGACGGTAGGAAGCGGTTCGCAGAGCACGTCGCCGATGCTGGAGCTTTCCAATTCGGCGCAGAGCTCATGGGCCTGGTCGGGGTTGCCGAAATAATGGACGGCGATCCGGGCGCCGGCCGGTGCGGCAGCTGCCTCTTCTCGCGAGATCTCGACCAGCCGGGACATGGCCCGCGGCATGGTCCGCACTTTTTCGTGGACACCGATGCGGCCATTTTCGATGGCGAGCAAGGGTTTGACAGCCAACAGGGTGCCAAACACGCTGGCCGCGGCACCGATCCGTCCGCCCTTGCGCAATTGTTCCAAACTGGGAACGACGAAGAACAGCCCATGGTCTTGTGCGCGGTTCACCACGTGTTCGAGTTCCTGTGCCGTGGCCCCCGACTCCGCGGCGATGACTGCCTCCATCACCGCCAATCCCTGGGCCAGCCCAACGGTCCTGGTGTCAAGGACGGTGACCTCGACGTCGACCTGCTCCGCGGCCCAGCTCGCCGCATCAACGGTTCCCGAGAGTTCCTTGGACAGGTGCAGCGAATAGATCCGTTCGAAACCTGCGGCGGCGAGAGATTCATAGGTGCGTTGAAAGGCCCCGGGGGCTGGCCTGGAGGTCTGCACGGAAGCTCCGGTGGCCAGCGCCAAGGCGAGGGCCGTCTCGACGTCGTCCAGTCCTTCGGTGTAGATCTGTCCGTCGATCATCACAGGCAAGGGAAGGATGCGAAGATATTCGGCATGCTCCTGCGCCCACGCTGCCGGGATGGCAGCGGCCGTATCCGTCACCACTGCGGTACGCGGTCCGCTACTCCCCCGCGCGCGTTGGCGCCGCTCACGGGGAAGGAACCGTTCCAGGAAGCCGGTCGGACGTCCCGCGGTATGAGCCGTCGGGACGCCCCGGCGCGGAGCTGAAGGCATGTCCCTACCTTAGGAGGCTGGAACGAGGTTCACGAGCTTCGGCGCCCGGACAATGACCGTTCGCAGCTCGCGTCCGTCCAGGGCCCGTTGGATCGTCTCCGAGGCCAAGGCCAGTTCCCGCA
The DNA here is from genome assembly GCF_002332245.1 of Glutamicibacter sp. BW78. Lineage (NCBI taxonomy): Bacteria > Bacillati > Actinomycetota > Actinomycetes > Micrococcales > Micrococcaceae > Glutamicibacter > Glutamicibacter sp. BW78. Next base: position 47,206 of record NZ_NRGU01000011.1, on the reverse strand, counting down.
GCTCCTCTTCGCCGATATCGGCCGGCACATTGAGCCGATCACGCACCTTGCCCTTGATCTGCACGATGGCGACCACGGTGTCCTGAACCAGCAACGCGGGATCCACCGTCGGCCAGCCGGCATTGGCCACCGACGGGCTGTGGCCCAGACGCTCCCACATGTCCTCGGCCGTATACGGGGAGAACAGGCTCAGGATCACGGCCACGGCCTCAGCCGCCTCCCGCACGGCCGGGTCGGAGGCGCCGACGCCGGAATCGATCACCTTGCGGGTGGCGTTCACCATTTCCATCAGCTTGGCTACCACGACGTTGAATTTTCCTGAATCCAACAGGTCGGCAGCTTCGGAGATCGCCCGGTGGGTCACGGTACGCAACCCCTGGTCCCCGGTGGACGGGTCGGCCCCTACCTCACTGCTGACGTCTTGGGCCAGGCGCCAGGCCCTGGCCAAGAACTTTCCGGCAGCCGCCGGGGAAACATCCGCCCAGTCGACGTCGTCTTCAGGCGGTGAGGCGAAGATCATGGTCAGGCGTACCGCGTCGACTCCGTACTTATCCAACTGTTCGCCCAGGTCCACCCCGTTGCCCAGCGACTTGCTCATGGCCTTGCCACCGTTCAGAACCTGCCCTTGGTTCAACAAGGCGGAGAAGGGTTCGCTGGCCTGGATCAAGCCGAGATCGTGGATGACCTTGGTGAAGAACCTGGCGTACAGCAGGTGCAGGATCGCATGCTCGACCCCACCGACATACTGGCCCACCGGCATCCATGCGTCGGCCGCTTCCGGGTCGAAGGGCCCCTCGGTGTAGTCCGGGGACAAGAAGCGCAGAAAATACCAGGAGGAGTCAACGAAGGTATCCATCGTGTCGGTGTCGCGGGTTGCGGCACCACCGCAGCTGGGGCAGGTGGTGTTGACCCAGTCGGTGGCCGCAGCCAACGGGGAGGTGCCCTGTGGGGCCAGCTGCTCCCCCCGCAGGTCATCCGGCAGACGCACCGGCAGCTGGTCGTCGGGGACCGGGACCTCACCGCACCGTGGGCAATGGATGATGGGGATCGGAGTTCCCCAGAAACGCTGGCGCGACAGCAACCAGTCGCGCAACCGGTAGTTCACCGTATGTTGGCCGGTTCCTGCGGCTTCAACAATTTCCACGGCGCGGGCAATGGCGGCGTCCTTCTCCAGGCCGTCCAGCTCCCCGGAGTTCACCAAGGTCCCCTCACCGGTCGTGGCGACCCCACTGGTTGCCGGGTCCTCTTCGCCGGTATCCAGGACGACGCGGATCGGCAGGTCGAAGGTCCTGGCGAAGTCCAAGTCACGCTGATCGTGGGCGGGCACTGACATGATGGCCCCGGTGCCGTAATCGGCCAGGACGTAATCGGCTGCCCAGACCGGCAGGCGTTCACCGTTGAGCGGGTTGATCGCATACCTGCCGAGGAACACCCCGGTCTTGGTGCGTTCGGTGGACTGACGTTCAATTTCCGTCAGTGCCTTGACCTGATCCTGGTAGGCGGCCAGTTCCTCGCGGTGCTGCGGTGCCACGAGATCGTCGGCCAAGACGGCGTCGGCGGCAACGACGAAGAACGTTGCCCCATGCAGGGTGTCGGGCCGGGTGGTGAAGACCGTCACCTGACGCTCCGCAGCGTCCTCGTCGGTCGGTTGGATCACGAAATCGACATGCGCCCCCTCGGAGCGGCCGATCCAGTTGCGCTGCATGGCCAGCACGCGTTCGGGCCAGTGGCCCTTCAGGGCGTCCATGTCCTCGAGCAGACGGTCGGCATAGTCGGTGATCTTGAAGTACCACTGGTTCAGGGACTTCTTGGTCACCGCGGTTCCGCAGCGTTCGCAGGTGCCGTTGACGACCTGCTCGTTGGCCAGCACCGTCTGGTCCTTGGGGCACCAGTTCACCGGGTGGTCCTTGCGGTAGGCCAGCCCCTTGTCGTAGAAGCGGGTGAACAGCCATTGGGTCCACCGGTAGTATTCCGGGTCCGACGTGTGGATCCGTCGTGACCAGTCGGCGCTGATGGCGTAACGCTTGAAGGACGCTGCCTGGGTTTCAATGTTCTTATACGTCCACTCCGCAGGATGGGCGTTGCGTTTGATGGCCGCGTTCTCGGCGGGCAGGCCGAAGGAGTCCCACCCGATCGGGTGCAGGACGTCGTACCCCTGCTGGCGCCAGTACCGGGCAATCACGTCACCCATGGCGAAGGCTTCGGCGTGGCCCATATGCAGGTCACCCGACGGATACGGGAACATGTCCAGCACGTAGCGGCGTTCGGCGCTGCCGTCGTCCTTGGGGGTGAAGACTCCCAGTTCCTCCCATACGGGTTGCCACCGTGCCTCGAGCTCACTAAAGCTGTAGGTGGTGCCGGTCTCCGGGGTTCCGGGTGCCTCTGTGCTCACGGTGGGTTCGCCTTCTGGTAGTGCAGATTCGGTTGGTCATGCAGTCCCGGCAGCCGCCGATGTTCCCCCACGGGGTTCCAACGAAGGCCGAACATGAAAAAACCCCTTGGCATACAAGGGGCAGCCGGACGGTTCGGGCCCGGCTAGAAAAGAAGTAGGACTGCTGACATGGGGCCAGTCTACAGTACGGCGGGGCCGTGACACGGTGGATGTCACGGCCCCAGCCTGCAGATCAGAGCATCGGCACGGTGGTCTAGCGCACGTCCTCGTCGACCCAGTCGAAGGTCTTGGTGACGGCCTTCTTCCACAGACGCATCTGACGGTCACGTTCGGTGGGATCCATTTCGGGTTCCCACCGCTTATCCTCGGCCCACTTGGCCCGCAATTCGTCGCGGTCCGACCAGAATCCGACGGCCAGCCCGGCAGCGTAGGCGGCACCCAGGGCCGTCGTCTCGGTGACCTGGGGTCGGACGACCGGGACACCGAGCATATCGGCCTGGAACTGCATCAGGGTCTCGTTGGCGACCATGCCGCCATCGACCCGCAACTCGGTCAGCGGCACTTCGGCGTCGGCATTGACCGCGTCAAGGACCTCCCGGGTTTGGAATGCCGTGGCTTCCATGGCCGCCCGCGCGATATGCGAGCGGTTGGCGAACCGCGTGAGCCCGACCATCGCGCCCCGGGCGTCGGGACGCCAGTAGGGGGCGAAGAGCCCCGAGAATGCCGGGACGATGTAGACGCCACCGTTATCCTCGGCCTGCGCGGCCAGGTCCTCGACCTCTGCGGCGGAGGAGATCATGCCGATGTTGTCGCGCAGCCACTGGACGAGGGAGCCGGCCACGGCAATGGAGCCCTCCAAGGCATAGACGGGCTTCTCGCCTTCGAGCTGGTAGGCAACGGTGGTGAGTAGCCCGTTGGAGGACTTCACAATGTCTTCACCCGTATTGAAGATCAAGAAGCAACCGGTGCCGTAGGTGTTTTTCGCTTCGCCGGCGTTGAACGCTGCCTGGCCGAAGGTCGCGGCCTGCTGGTCCCCCAGGATGCCCGCAACCGGGACCTCACGCAACAGCTGGTTGGTGTGCACCGTGCCGTAGACCTCCGAGGAGGATTTGATGGCTGGCATCATCGAGATCGGGACGCCGAAGTCGGCGAGGATCTCTTCGTCCCAGGCCAACTTCTCCAGGTCCATGAACAGGGTGCGGGAGGCATTGGTGACATCGGTGATGTGGATGCCGCCGTCGGTGCCGCCGGTGAGGTTCCAGGTCACCCAGGTATCCGTGTTGCCGAACAGCAACTCCCCTGCTTCGGCGCGTTCACGGACGCCGTCGACGTTGTCCAGGATCCACTTGATTTTGGTGCCCGAGAAATACGGGGCCAACGGCAGGCCCACCCGGTCCTTATAACGGTCCCCGCCGCCGTCGGCGGAGAGCTCCTCGACGGTGTTCTGGGTCCGGGTGTCCTGCCAGACAATCGCGTTGTAGACCGGCTTGCCGGTGTTCTTGTCCCAGACCACCGTGGTTTCACGCTGGTTGGTGATGCCCACGGCGGCGATGTCGTGCCGGGTCAGGTTGGCCTTGGAGAGGGCGCTGCCGACGACTTCACGGACGTTGGTCCAGATTTCCTCGGCGTCGTGCTCGACCCACCCTGCCTTCGGGAAGATCTGCTCGTGTTCCTTCTGTCCGACGGAGACGATGGAACCGTCGTGGTCGAAGATGATGGCACGTGAACTCGTGGTGCCTTGGTCGATGGCGATGATGTTTTTGGTCATGGGTTTCTTCCCTTCGAAGTACGGGTGATGAGCAGCGCAATCGTTCCCTAGAAGAGGGCGCCTCCGGCCAGGCCACCGATGGCTCCACCGATCAGTGGGCCGACGACCGGGATCCAGGAGTAGCCCCAGTCGCTGGGACCCTTGCCCTTGATCGGCAGGAAGGCGTGGGCAATGCGGGGGCCCAGGTCACGGGCCGGGTTGATGGCGTAACCGGTGGGGCCACCGAGGGATGCGCCGATGCCGACCACGATCAGGGCCACGGCCAGCGGGCCCAATCCGTTGGGGGTCAGTCCGAAGCCGGCAATGACGAACACCAGGACAAACGTCGCGATGATCTCGGTCAGCAGGTTCCAGCCCTTGTGGCGGTAGACGGGGCCGGTGGCGAACACGCCCAGCTTCGCTGCGGGGTCCTCCTCGGCGTCGAAATGTTGCTTATAGGAGAGGTAGGCCAACACGGCGCCGATGATGGCGCCGACCATTTGGGCGGCGAAGTAGAGCAAAGTGCTCGCCAGCGTGATGGCCACACCCGGGGCGTACTCGTCGACGTTGGGGTTGACCAGCAGCCCGACGGTGACTGCGGGGTTGAGGTGGGCGCCGGAAGCGGCAGCGACCCACACGCCGGCGAAGACGCCGAGTCCCCAGCCGAAGTTGACCATCAGGAAGGTGCCATTATTGCCTTTGGCGCCCCTGAGCACGGCGTTGGCCACCACGCCACAGCCGAGGAGCATCAGCAGCATGGTGCCGAGCGCTTCGGCGCTAAAAACTTGCAGAGACATCGTTGACTCCTATGTAGATTTCAATTGTCAGGGCATCATTCGATGCTCCCGCGGTGATCCGGCAGCCGGCGGTTGCCGGCGCGGAAATCATGGGACCGGGCCGGGCTCATCAGCGCGGTCCGGCACGGTGGTGTTTCGCTGTGTTGGCTAGGCAGATGCCTGCGTGAAGGCGACTCCATGCTCTTCGGACAGGACGCGGCGGGTATCGGCTCGCTCGGACTCGACGCGAGCGGCGTCCCAGCCCAGCACGGGCGCCAACACGTCGGCGCATTCGTCGATCAGTTCGGTGGTGACCAGACCACGGAAGGCCAGCGAGGTCCGGCGAATGAAGACGTCCACCAGCCGTCCGACCTGCTCGTGGTTGGCCATATGGGTCAGCTCGTCCACGCTGAGTTCGCTGCTGCTCAGCAGCAGTGCGTCATCGGCTCCGCTGGCATCCAGGACCTCGTCGGCACGGGTTCCGTAGCGTTCGAGCAGGACCGCCAGTCGTTCGCGGCTTGCCTGTGAAGCCCTGGCGGAGATCCACTGTTCGCGTTCGACGTCGTTGCGCGGGTAATCAACGCCGCCGCCGATGGCTAGGGAACTGGTATCGGGGCCGCCGGACCGTCCCAGCGCTGTGAGGACCTCGCCTCCCAAATGTTCGGCCAAAGCCCTGAATGTTGTCCATTTGCCGCCGACCAGGCTGAGCATCGTGGATCCCTGGGCACCTGCTCGCTTTTCGATGCGGTAATCACGCGAGACGAACCCGGGCTGGGTGTCGTCGTGGCGCGGAAGGGGGCGGATACCCGAGAAACGGTAGACGATCTCCTGCCGGGAGACGGCAACTTCGGGGAAGACATGGTTGATCAGCTCGAAGAAATAGTCGACTTCCTCGGCGGTGCAGCGTGCGGGCTCGTTGATATCCGCGTCGATGTCCGTGGTGCCCACCAGCACCCGGTCCCCCATCGGGTAGATCAGCACGATCCGTCCATCGCTGTGCTCGAAGAAGATTTCGCGTCCACCGCAGGCTGCCAGCAGTTCGGGGCTGTCCAGCACGATATGCGATCCCTTCGTGCCTCCCATGAACCGACTCTTCTGGCCCAGGGCGCCGTTGGTCTCATCGACCCAGGCGCCGGTGGCGTTGACGATGACCGGGGCAGTGAAATCGAATTCCTCGCCGGTGAGTTCGTCGCGCAGTCTCGCGACGCCGTCGTGCTCGTTGACCAAGGAAACGTAGTTCGAGGCCCTCGAGTCCGGGTTGGCACGCAGGCCATCGTGGAGCACATCCAAGGTGAGCCGTTCGGGGTTGTGCACGGAGGCATCAAAGTAGGTGGCCGCATACTTCACGTCGTCCCGCAGGGCCGGGAGATCGTGGAGGGCCTGGCGGCGGCCATGGAAGCGGTGGCGTTCGGTCAGGCGCCCTGAACCGGCGAAGGCGTCATACATCATGAGTCCCGCCTTGATCAGCAGTGCCCCGCGTTCTTGGGGCTTGCCGTTGCGGTGGGTCAGAAAGCGGGCCGGTGCACTGAGGATCCCGGAGAAGGTGGAGAAGATCGGAATGGTAGTGCGCAGGGGTTTGACGTAATGCGGGGCGATGGCCAGCAGGGTGTTGCGCTCTTGGACGGATTCGCGCACGAGCCGGAATTCACCGTTTTCGAGGTAGCGGATGCCCCCATGGATCATATGGGAGGAGGCCCCCGAGGCCCCTTGGCAGTAGTCTCCGCGCTCGACCAGCGCGACATCGATGCCTTGCAGGGCCAGGTAGCGGAACGTGGCGACCCCATTGATGCCGCCACCGACGATCAGGACCTGGGCCTGAGGCCGCTCCGACAACTGTGAAACGCTCTGGCGGGCTGCTTGCGTGGGTGACACTCTGATCAATCCTTTGCTGCGAAATGGAACTGTTGGTCCCCTGAACGGGCAACCGACCAGTAGTCTTGCCAGTGCAGAACGTTGCCGTCAATCACATTGCACAAATGTGCAAGAACCGGAGGAATCATGGCTCGGGACCCGCTGGCAGAGCAGCCGGGAGACGGAATAGGTGAGCCGAACGTTCATGGCGCACGACACATTTCCGGCGATCGGCGAGAACGTGATGCCTTGCGTGCTGCCCAGCTGTACTACGTCCAGGAGTTGACCATGGAGGCCATTGCCCGGGACCTGGGGGTCTCCCGGTCGACCGTCTCCCGCCTGCTATCGCTGGCTAAACGCAACGGCCTCGTGAAGATCGAGTTGAACCCACCGCGGGGCCGAGCCACCTCACTGGTGAAGGAGCTGGAGACACGGTACGGGGTGCGCGGTCATGTGGTGCCCACCGACGGTTCGCTGTCCGAGGCAGAGGTCCTCGAACGCGTGGCAGCGCATGGGGCGCATGTGGTCCAACCCCTGATTTCTTCGGGGATGACCGTTGGCCTGGCGTGGGGTTCCACGCTCACGGCCTTGAGCCGGCACCTGGTTCATAAACCCACCCATGACACGGTGTTCGTCCAGCTCAACGGCGCCGCCAACCCCCAGACCACCGGCATCTCCTATGCCAGTGAAATCCTGTTCAGGTTCGGGGCAGCCTTCACCGCCCGGGTGGAACAGTTCCCGGTGCCGGCCTTCTTCGATCGTGCCGAGACGCGGGCCGCCATGTGGCAGGAACGCTCCGTCCGTCGCGTGCTGGACACCCGAACGGAGATCCGATTGGCGGTTTTCGGTTTGGGTTCCATCGACGCTGCCGTCCCGAGCCAGATCTACCGTGGAGGCTATGTCAGTGCCCGGGAAGCCGCCGGGCTGCGCGATCAGGGGGTTGTCGGGGACGTGGCCACCGTCTTCTACCGCCGGGACGGCAGCGACGATTCGATTGCGATGAACGATCGCTCGACCGGTCTCCCGCTCGAGGCCCTGCGCAGGATTCCGCAACGTCTGGCGATCGTCGCCGGACGCGGCAAGCTCGAAGCGGTACGGGGCGCCCTGGAGGGCCGGCTGATGACCGACCTGGTGATCGACGAGGGAACCGCCTGGCGGTTGTTGAAGTAGGAGGAACCCCACCCTCGGTGTGCCACAGCGGTACCCCCACCCCACTGCCCGATAGGCTCGGTTCATGAACTCCCCCACCGATTACCGTCCCCCGTGGGTCACCCACCACCACCATCTGGGTTCGGACCTATCGGTTCGGACCTACCCTTCACACGGACCATCCCACGGGATCATCCTGGCGATCCACGGTTTCCGTGGAGACCACCACGGCTTGGACCTGTTGGTCCGCCAGTTGCCGGAGTACACCATCATCGTTCCCGACCTCCCGGGGTTCGGCGACTCCACGGCCTTCACTCACGCCCGCCACGACGCGGTCACCTACGCCGGTGTCATCGATACCTTGCGGAAAGATCTGGGGATTCCCGCCTCGGCCCTCCTGCTGGGGCACTCCTTCGGATCCATCGTCGCCGCCGGGTACTTGGCAGCACATCCGGGCAGCTTCGCCTCCCTGATCCTGATCAACCCCATCTGCGAACCCGCCCTGGAGGGACGGCAGGCCCTCTTTTCCCGGCTGGCTGCCGGCTACTATGCGGCGGGACGTCTGCTCCCCGAACGGTGGGGGCTGGCGATACTACGCAACCGGCTGATCGTGGACCTGATGTCGGCCACGATGGGAACCTCCGGTGATGCCCGAACCCAGGCCTACGTGGTGGACCAGCACCGACGATACTTCAGCAAATTCGCCACCCGGGCCAGCCTCCAGGAGGCCTTCGCTTCCTCGATCACCGATACGGTCCGCGACGTTGCCGCAACGGTACAGGAACCGACCCTGCTGATCGTCGGTGAAGTCGATGACCTGGGCTCCGTCCCGGGACAGTACTCGTTGGCTGCCACCTTCCCGCAGGCCTGGATCGAGATCATCGCCGGGGTGGGGCATCTCATCCATTATGAACGTCCACGCACTGCGGCGCGCCTGATCAGCAACTTCGTGGACGCCCGAACTACAGCAGGCCCTGCGGGTCGACCCGCACGTTGACCACCGGGTCCCGGTTGGCCGAGGATCTGGCCTTGACCCGCCGCAATTCGGTGCAGACCGCACCTCCGTGGCCGTAGCTGAAGAACAGCAGCCAGCGGTGGACCCCGTCCTCTTCGATGACCGGCCCGGTCAGCCGGACACCCTCCGGGAGTTCGAGGGCCTCGGCAAAGGCGTCTGCCGACCTGGCGGGGCCGGACAGGGAAGCAGTGCGCACCGCCGGAGGCAGTTCCAGTTCCCGACGCAGGTTCAGCTCGCGTTCGGCGAATCCGGCGGCATCCCAGCGCACCAGGGCGCGCACCGGATCCGACTCCCCCGCGGCAATCACCACGACACCACCGTCGCGCGATGCTTTGGCCAATGAGGCCGCCGCGAGCCACCGGTGGAGCACTTCCTCCCCGGTGCGCAGTTCGTCACGGGCGAGCATCCGGTCCCCGTCCAGCAACAACACGGCCGCGTAGCCTCCCTCGGCTACCGGCTCGGCTCCCGGGGTGGCGACCACGAGTGACGGGGAGCCGGGGACGCGACGTCGGGGCAGGCCGCCGGTGGCGCTGATGACAGGGACCTTCGGGAAGGCTCTTCCCAGTTCTTCGGCGGTACGGTCGGCGCCAATGGCCGCGGCCCGCAGACGGTGACCCCCGCAGGTGGGGCAGCTCCAGTTCGGCGCTTGGACCCCGCACCAGCGGCAGCCGGGTACGGCAGTGGAATGATCCAGTCCCATGGGGCCCGAACATTCGGTGCAGCGCACCGGTTCGCGGCACCGTTCACAGCGCACCGCCGGCAGGAACCCGGTGCGTGCGACCTGGACCAGGACGGGACCGTGATCCAACGCCTTCGAGGCCGTCGTCCAGGCCAACCGCGGCAACCGGGCGGCGTGCAGGACGGGATCGCGTTCCTGTTCGAAGGAGTCCGAACTGGCCACCACGCGGGGCGCCTGGGCCCGCAGCAGCGGCCGCGGGGCCGCAAGTTCGACGGCCCATCCGGTCAACACGAGGCGTTGGGCCTCGGCGCTGCGCGATGTGCCGGCCATCAGCAAGGCGCAGCCGGCCAGTTGGGCGCGCAAGAGCAGGGTTTCGCGGGCATGTTGGTAGGGGGCCCGCGGTTCTGCGTGGCTGGAATCCTGGTCCTCCCAGAGCACCACCAGGCCCAGGTCATGGACCGGGGCGTAGGCCGCCGACCGCGTCCCCACGGCGACGGTGGCCTGCCCCCGCGATACCCGGAGGAATTCGCGGTACCGCGGGGTGGCGCCATCCTCGGCGCTGAGCCGGGCGACGGCGGCAGGTCCCAGCGTCGCGGTCAGTGTCTCGCTGAGCCGTTCCAGGTCGCGGGCATCGGGCACGACCACCAGGGCTCCGCGTCCCGAATCCAAACAGGCAGCCACCGCCTCGGTGAGTAGCGCCGGCCAGCCGCCCGGCTGGTTGGGGATCACGCTGAGCACGGCCCGTGGAGACTCGCCAGCGGTGAGGGCCTGCCCGAACCCGGTGCCGCCGTCGTACTGCATCAGGCAGGACGGAGGCCAGGCCTCGCTCTGGTCTTTGGGGATCATGGGCTGCGCGGCCCGTGGTGCATCCGAGGCGTCCGCGGCACTGATTTCGGTTTCGACGCGCGCCATCCTCGGTGGGATGGCCGAGCGGACCACATCGGGAAGGGTTCCCGCATAGCGGTCAGCCACCGCCCGGCACAGCGCCAGGACGTCGGGGCGCAGGACGACCTCCGGCGAGACGACCTTGCCCAGGGGTTGGAGCTTCAGTCCGGGGTCGGTTTCGGTGAGCCGCTCGACGAGGTAGCCGGTGAGTTCCTGCCCGCCGAAACGGGCCCTGATACGAACCCCGGGGACGGCGACGGCGTCCAGGTCGGCGGGGACCAGGTAGTCGTAGAACCGGTCCAGATGGGGCACCTGGGTCTCCAACAAAACCCGCGCGACGGGCAGCGAGGCCGCCGGGGTGACACCGGTTGGCAGGGGCCGGCGCAGGTCGAAACCCTGCAGCAACGTGGGCTGCTCGGGCTCGGACGCTGACCGGTCCACGCGGGCCCTCCTAGAAGTTGAAGTAGTGCCGCAGCGCGTCGACGCGGTTCGTCTGCTCCCAGGTGAAGCCTGGTTCCTCTCGGCCAAAGTGGCCATGCGCTGCGGTGCGCTGGTAAATAGGTCGTTTCAGGTCAAGGTCCTCGATGATACCCAGTGGGCGCAGATCGAAGATTTCCTCGATGGCAGTGGCGATCTTCAGCGGATCCACGGTTTCGGTACCAAAGGTCTCCACATAGAGACCGACGGGCCGGGCGACACCGATGGCGTAGGCCACCTGGATTTCGGCGCGGCGTGCCAGACCTGCGGCCACCACGTTCTTGGCGATCCAACGCATGGCGTACGCTGCCGACCGGTCGACCTTGGAGGGATCCTTACCGGAGAAGGCACCACCTCCGTGGCGGGCAAAACCGCCGTAGGTGTCCACGATGATCTTGCGTCCGGTCAGCCCGGCATCTCCGACGGGACCACCAATGATGAACGGGCCCGATGGATTCAGGATGATCCGGGTATTGGTGATGTCCAGGTCGATTCCCGCCAGGACGGGGCGGACGACCAGTTCATGGAGGTCGGTCCGTAACGCTTCGAGTTCCAGTTCGCGGGCGTGCTGGGAGGAGACGACGATGGTCTCCACCGAGACCGGCACGTTCCCGTCATAGCCGATGGTGACCTGGGTTTTGCCGTCGGGACGCAAGAGTGGCTGTGAGCCGGTCTTGCGGACTTCGGTGAGCTTCTCGGATAGCCGCTGGGCCAGCCAGATGGGGGTGGGCATCAAAACCGGGGTCTCATCGGAGGCATAGCCGAACATGATGCCCTGGTCCCCCGCGCCTTGGGCGTCCCGGGGGTCCTGGCCCGTGCCTTCACGCTGTTCCCACGAGTTGAAGACGCCATCGGCAATCTCCTGGGACTGTTGGCCGATGGAGACCGAGACCCCGCAGCGGGCCCCGTCGAACCCGTTGGCCGAGGAGTCATAGCCGATGTCCAGGATCGTTTTGCGCACCAGATGCGGGATCTCGACGTAGCCTGCGGTGGTGACCTCCCCGGCGACGTGCACCAGCCCGGTGGTCACCAACGTTTCCACGGCCACCCGCGAGTTGGGGTCCTGGGCGAGCATCGCATCAAGGATGGCGTCGCTGATCTGGTCGCAGATCTTATCTGGGTGGCCTTCAGTGACGGATTCGGAGCTGAACAGGCGCAAGGCGGGATTCTGGGAAGTCACCCGATTACTCTACCGGTTCAAAAGGGTTCCCAACGTCGCGATCAGTCCGCGGGCAACCTCGTCCTTGGTCCCGGCAAACCGGGCCTCTGGGCCGCCGTCCGCGGCCAGGATGGTCACCGTGTTGTCTTCGGTACCGAAGCCGAGGGTGGTGGAGACCTCATTGACAACCAGCAGGTCACAGCCCTTTCGCGTCAGCTTGGCCCGCGCGTACTCCAGGACCGAGCCGTGGGTGTCACCGGTTTCGGCGGCGAATCCGACGATGAGGCCCGGGCCCGCGTCCGGGTTCTGCCGGCGGTGGCCGACGAGACCGGCGAGAATATCCGGGTTGCGCACCAGGGATACGGTGGGGGCCCCGTCCTCGCCCACCTTCTTGATCTTGGTGCCGGCATAATCGGCGGGCCGGAAGTCGGCGACAGCCGCCGCCATGATCACGGCGTCGGCCCCCTGGCAGGCTTCGGTGACGGCGTCGCGTAGTTCCAGTGCAGTGGAGGCGGTGCTCAGCTCGACGCCTTCGGGGACGTCGGTTTCCAAGTGGGCAGCGACCAGCCGGACGGTGGCGCCGGCAGCCAGGGCGGCCCGGGCGATGGCCGTACCTTGTTTACCCGAGGAACGGTTACCCAGGAACCGGACGGGGTCCAGGGGCTCACGGGTACCGCCGGCGGAGACGACGATGGTTCGGCCCGTCAAGGCAGTTTCACCCGAGGGGGGCGCCGCCTCCCCCGGGGGTTTTTGCTGTGTAGGTGGCGGCAGGAAGCGTTGCACTGCCGCGAAAAGGTCTTCGGCGTCGGGCAGGCGCCCCGCCCCGGTGTCCTTGCCAGTCAGACGCCCCACGGCCGGATCGATGACGGTGATCCCCCGGGAGCGCAAGGTGGCCACGTTGGCGGTGGTGGCGGCGTTCTCCCACATTCCGGTATGCATCGCCGGCGCCAGGACGACCGGCGCCCTGCTGGCCAAAACGGTGTTGGTCAGCAGGTCGTTGGCCATCCCTGCGGCGAGTCGGGCCATCAGGTCGGCGGTGGCCGGGGCGATGACGATCAGGTCCGCGTCCTGGCCGAGACGGACGTGATTGACGTCCTCCACGGCCTCGAACACGCTGGTGTGCACCGGACGCCCGGACAGGGCTTCCCACGTGGCCTTGCCGACGAACTGAAGCGAGGATTCGGTGGGAACAACATCGACCTGATGACCCGATTCGGTGAACAGGCGCAGCAGCGACGCAACTTTATAGGCGGCGATCCCGCCGCCTATACCGAGGACTATGCGCTGCTGGGCCGTCACGGGTGGTGCTACTCGGCGTCTTCGGCGGCCAACGGCTTGACCTGCAGGAGACCTTCGTTGATTTCACGCAAGGCGATGGACAGCGGCTTTTCGTTCAGCTGGGTATCGACCAGCGGGCCGACATACTCAAACAGGCCCTCATGCAGCTGCGAGTAGTAGGCGTTGATCTGGCGTGCGCGCTTGGCCGAGTTGATCACCAAGGCGTACTTGGAATCCGTGGTGGTCAGCAGCTCGTCGATCGGCGGATTGATGATGCCTTCGGTGTTCGTAGACACGAAGCCTCCAAATTCTGTGTGGTGTTCGTCGGTGCCGGTTGACCCTGACTACCGCTCGTGCGGAGTCAGGCCCATCTGGGAAACCAGCTCGTCGGCTGCACGCCGAATATCGTCGTTCACGATGGTGACGTCGAATTCGGATTCGGCAGCAAGTTCCAGTTTAGCGGTATCGAGCCGTCTTTGCTGTTCCTCCTCGGATTCGGTGCCTCGTCCGATGAGCCGGCGCACCAATTCTTCCCAACTGGGCGGGGCAAGAAAGACGAATTTTGCTTCCGGAAGCGACTCCTTGACCTGGCGGGCACCCTGCAAATCGATCTCCAACAGGACCCGGCGACCGGCGGCAACGGCTTCCTCGACCTTGGTACGAATCGTCCCGTAGCGGTTGCGCCCGTGGACCACCGCCCATTCGAGCATGTCCCCGGCTCTGACCAGTTCGTCGAAGGCCTGGGGCCCGACAAAGAAGTAGTGGACCCCATCCTGCTCGCCCGGCCGCGGGTCACGCGTCGTGGCCGAAACGGAGAGCCACACCTCAGGATAATGATCGCGAATATAGGTGGATACGGTCCCCTTGCCTACTGCTGTGGGACCGGCGAGAACGGTGACGGGCGGGTGGCTGGAAGCCGGCATGGTGTCCTTTGTTACTTTTTTGCGTGGGGCGGCGTGTCGTCGAAGTGGGACCGCAGCGCCGCCTGCTGTTTGCGGCCCAGGCCGCGGAGCCGACGATTAGCCGAGATGCCGATGCGTTCCATCAACGCAGCGGCCCTGACCGACCCGATCCCGGGAACCGACTCCAGCAGATCCGTCACGCGTAAACGTCCGACCGCCTCATCGCTCCTGGCCAGTTCAAGCAGTTCCGCAATGGTCAGCTCACCGCGACCGAAGCTGTGCTTCACTTCGGCTCGGCGCGTTCGCGAGACCAGAGCCTTGGCCCGCGCCTTCGCGCGGTCTTCCTCCGATAATGACTTCAAAACCATAGCGTAATCCCCTGCCGGCTAGGAATCTGTCGTCGCCAGGAACCGAACGCCCCTAGTGACGATGTGATCCGAACCTAGCGAACCCTGGCAGCAGGCGCAATGGGCTGAGCCGCAGATCCTCAGTCGCGCAAGGAATCCTGCACGCCGGCTGCGGCGGCACGCAGGGAGGCAACGTCGGGTCCGTGAGCCAAGATATCGCGGCTCGACGTCGGAACCAGCTGATCCCAGACGGAGCCGAACACCGCACGCAAATCTGCCGGCGTCGCCCCTTGTGCCCCCAGGCCCGGGGCGAGGATCGGTGCATGGCTGGCCTCCAAGTCGATCCCCAGTTCCCGCAGGGCTGGGCCGACGGTCGCACCGATCACCAGCCCCGTGGACCCCAGAACGGAGCCCTCGTTCTCCACGGCTGTTGCTTCGACGATCCTCCGAGCCACCGAGGCGGCCCCGCCAACATGTTGGACGCTGGCCCCCTCGGGGTTGGAGGTTAGTCCGAGCACGAAAACCCCCCGGCCAGATGAGGCTGCGAGCTCCAGGGCAGGGCGCAGCGAACCGAACCCCAGATAGGGGCTCAACGTCACGGCATCGGCTGCCAGCGGGGAGTCATCGCGGAGCCACGCATCAGCGTAGGCGGCCATGGTGGAGCCAATATCCCCGCGTTTGGCATCGGCCAAAGTGAGTAGGCCGGCCTCGGTGCAGGCGGCCAGCGTCCGTTCCAGTGCGGCCATACCGGCGGAACCGTGGCGTTCAAAGAGGGCGACCTGGGGTTTGACCAGGGCCACCTGACCCGCCATGGCCTCCACGACGGTCAGGGCGAAGCGTTCCACCCCTGCAGCACTGTCCGGTAACGACCAGTCGGCGAGGAGCCCGGGATGCGGGTCGATGCCGACGCAGAGGGGGCCGTACTGCCTCATGGCCCGCCCGAGCCGGGAGCCGAAAGGCTCCCGGCCGGCGTCGTGCTCTGCGGTCACGACTCAGACTCCCTGGCGGGAATTGTTGAGCCGTTCGGCGTGCTCCTGCAAGGAGGTGACCGACCATTCGAATTGGCGCATCGCCTGGATGGCCTGGATGGCTGCCCCGAAGGAGGCCACCGTGGTGATGACCGGGGTCCCGACCGAGGTGGCGGCCGCCCGAATCTCGTAGCCGTCGCCGCGGGCGTCGCCCCCCGAAGGGGTGTTCAGGATCATGTCGATCTTGCCGTCGGTGATCAGATCCGCGATCGTCGGTTCACCGTCCTCGGTGCCCTCCCGCACCTTGCGCACCACGGTGGCGGTGATGCCATTACGGCGCAGCACCTCGGCCGTACCTCCCGTGGAGATGATTTCGAAGCCCAGATCCGCCAGGTGTTTGACCGGCAACACGATGGAGCGCTTATCCCGGTTGGCCACCGAAACGAAGACGCGCCCATGGGTGGGCAACGGTGAATTCGCCGCAGCCTGGCTCTTGGCAAAGGCGGTATCGAAGTATTTGTCGATCCCCATCACTTCGCCGGTGGAGCGCATTTCCGGGCCCAGCAGGGAATCGACGACCCGACCCTCCGGGGTGCGGAATCGGGCGAAGGGCAGGACGGCTTCCTTCACCGAGACCGGGGCGTCGTCGGGAAGATGCGATCCGTCGCCGGTGGCGGGCAGCAGGTGATGGACCTCGCGGAGATGCTTGATCGAAACACCCGTACCGATCAGGGCCGCACCCTTGGCCAGCTGCACGCCGGTGGCCTTGGACACGAAGGGCACCGTGCGGGAAGCGCGCGGGTTGGCTTCGATGACGTAGAGCACGTCGGAGGCCAGGGCGAACTGGATGTTGATCAGTCCGCGGACCCCCACCCCGCGGGCAATGGCCAAGGTGGCCTCGGCGACCCGCGCCTGGACTTCGGTGCCCAGGGTGATCGGGGGCAGCACACAAGCAGAATCTCCCGAGTGGATGCCCGCTTCCTCCACGTGCTCCATGATTCCGCCGACGTAGATATCGGTGCCGTCATAGAGGGCGTCGACGTCGATTTCGATGGCGTCTTCGAGGAACCTGTCCACCAGCACCGGGTGGTCAACGGTGATTTCGGTGGCGTTTTCGATGTACCGGGCGAGGTTTGCCTCGTCATAGACGATTTCCATGCCGCGGCCGCCCAGCACGTAGGAGGGGCGGACCAGGACCGGGTAGCCGATCTCGTCGGCAATGCGCTTGGCGTCCTCGAAGGACACTGCTGTCCCGTTTTTCGGAGCAATGAGCCCGCCGGCGTCCAGGACCTGTTGGAAGGCGCCCCGGTGTTCGGCCAGATCGATCGCCTCCGGTGAGGTGCCCAGGATCGGCACCCCCGCGTCGGCCAGTTCCTGGGCCAGCTTCAACGGGGTCTGCCCGCCGAGCTGAACGAAGACGCCCAACACCCCACCGGTGGCCTCCTCGGCGTGGATGACCTCCAGCACGTCCTCCAGGGTCAGCGGTTCGAAGTAGAGCCGGGTGGAGATGTCGTAGTCGGTGGAGACGGTTTCGGGGTTGCAGTTGATCATGACCGTCTCATGTCCGGCTTCCCGCAGGGCCATGGTCGCGTGGACGCAGGAGTAGTCGAACTCGATGCCCTGGCCGATCCGGTTGGGCCCGGAACCCAGGATGATGATCGAGGGCTTCTCATGGAGCTCGACCTCGGTCTCCTCGTCGTAGGAGGAGTAGTGGTACGGGGTGTAGGCGGCGAATTCGGCGGCGCAGGTATCGACGGTCTTATAGACCGGCCGCACGCCCAAGGCGTGGCGAATACCGCGAACCACTGCCTCGGGGGTGTGGGTCAGTGCACCGATCTGCTCGTCGGAGAAGCCATGGCGTTTGGCCAGGCGCAGCACGTCCTCGGTGAGGGAACCGGCCTCCCGGATCTGTTCGGCGATCTCGTTGATGAGGACCAGCTGGTCCAGATACCACGGGTCGATTCCGGTGGCCTCGTAGGTTTCCTCGATGCTCGCCCCACCCAGCAGTGCCTGCTGGACCATGGCCAGCCGGCCGGTGGTGCCCACCCGGCTGCGTTCGAGCAGGCCGGGGACGTCCAGGGCGTTGGGTTTGCTGAATTCCAGTTGGGCGTCACGCTGCTCGAGTGAACGCAGTGCCTTCTGGAGGGCCTCGGTGAAGTTCCGTCCGATGGCCATGGCCTCCCCCACCGACTTCATGGTGGTGGTCAGTGTCGGATCCGCTGCCGGGAACTTCTCGAAGGCGAACCGCGGGACCTTGACCACCACATAGTCCAGGGCCGGTTCGAAGCTGGCCGGGGTCTTGCGGGTGATGTCGTTGGGGATCTCGTCCAGGGTGTATCCGAGGGAGAGTTTGGTGGCGATCTTGGCGATCGCGAAACCGGTGGCCTTCGACGCCAGCGCCGAGGAACGCGATACCCGAGGGTTCATCTCGATGACGACGACACGACCGGTATCGGGTTCGATCGCGAACTGGATGTTGCAGCCGCCGGTGTCCACCCCGACCTCACGGATGACCGCGATGGAGATGGTGCGCAGCTTCTGGTATTCCCGGTCGGTCAACGTCATGGCGGGGGCCACGGTGATGGAGTCGCCGGTGTGCACGCCCACGGGGTCGAAGTTCTCGATGGAGCAGACGACGACGACGTTGTCGTTGGCGTCGCGCATCATTTCCAGCTCGTATTCCTTCCAGCCCAGGATGGACTCCTCCAGGAGCACCTCGGAGGTTGGTGAGTACTGGATGCCGGCACCGGCGATACGGCGCAGGTCCTGCGCGTTATAGGCCATCCCCGAGCCCAGGCCTCCCATGGTGAAGGAGGGGCGGACGACGACGGGGTAGTTCAGTTCCTCGACGGCGGCAAAAGCTTCGTCCATGGAGTGCACGATGATGGACTTCGCCGACTCGGCACCACAGCGTTCGACGACACCCTTGAACTTCTCGCGGTCCTCGCCGAGTTCGATGGCCTCGATGTTCGCGCCGATGAGTTCGACGTTATAGCGCTGTAGTGCCCCCGACTTATCCAGGGCGATGGCAGTGTTCAGGGCGGTCTGCCCGCCCAAGGTCGGCAGGACGGCGTCGGGGCGTTCCTTGGCGATGATCTTTTCCACCACCTCGGGGGTGATGGGTTCGATGTAGGTCGCGTCGGCGAACTCCGGGTCGGTCATGATGGTGGCCGGGTTCGAGTTGACCAGGATGACCCGCAGGCCTTCCTCGCGCAGCACGCGCAGGGCCTGGGTTCCGGAGTAGTCGAATTCGGCGGCCTGTCCGATGACGATCGGGCCCGACCCGATGACCAGGACTGACTTGAGGTCTTCGCGCTTGGGCATTAGTTCTCTTCCTTGGAGTTCGTGGAGTGGGCGCCGTTGGCGGCCATCAGGTCAAAAAAGCGGTCAAAGAGGTAGGCGGAATCGTGGGGTCCGGCAGCCGCCTCGGGGTGGTATTGGACGGAGAACGCCGGAAGGTCGAGGCAGTGCAGTCCCTCCACGACGTCGTCGTTCAAGGAGACATGGGACACTTCGACGCGACCGTATTTCTGCTCGGGGGCCTGGAAGGCGCCCCCGCGGGGTGCGTCGACCGCGAAGCCGTGGTTTTGGCTGGTGATCTCCACCTTCCCGGTGGACAGGTCCATGACCGGCTGGTTGATGCCGCGGTGCCCGTAGCGCAGTTTATAGGTCCCGAAGCCCAGCGCCCGGCCCAGGATCTGGTTGCCGAAGCAGATGCCGAAGTACGGGATCCGCGCGTCGAGCACCCGGCGCAGGGTGGCCACCTGGTCGGTGGCGGTGGCCGGGTCCCCTGGCCCGTTGGAGATGAACACGCCATCAGGATTCAATGCGGTGATGTCCTCGAAGCTGCTGGTCGCGGGGATCACGTGCACGCGCAGTCCCCGCTCGGCCAGCCGTTCCGGGGTGGTGGATTTGATGCCCAGGTCGATGGCGGCAATGGTGAACCGCGGTTCGCCCTGCCAACCGTAGTCGGCAGGTTCGACGGTGTAGGCGGTTTTCGCGCTGACCTCCTCGGCCAGCTGGGAGCCCTCCATCGATTCCTGTTCGGCGACCCGGGCGACGAGTTCGGCATCGGTGGCCGCTGCGTCGTCCCCGGAGAAGATGCCCGCCTTCATGGCTCCGCGTTCGCGCAGGTGCCGGGTGATGGCCCGGGTGTCGACCCCCTGGATGCCCACGATGCCCTGCCGGATGAGTTCATCGTCCAGCGTGCCTTCGGAACGCCAGTTGGAGGGGCGGCGGGCCGCGTCACGGACAACGTAGCCGGCAGCCCAGATGCGATCGGATTCGTTGTCCTCGACGTTGATTCCCGTATTGCCGATATGGGGTGCCGTCTGGACGATGAGCTGGCGGGCGTAGGAGGGGTCGGTGAGGGTCTCCTGGTAGCCGGTCATGCCGGTGGTGAAGACTGCCTCTCCCAAGGTGGTGCCGCCGGCGCCATAGGCGCGGCCGCGGAAGATCCGGCCGTCCTCCAGGACCAGTACTGCCGGTTCGGGGGTGGTGTTGACGCTCATGGCTTGTCCTTCTTCGGTGCTGTGCGGTCATCGGTGGGCGCGGGGGCGCCGTGATCGGGGATCAAAGTTTCTGCTGCGGAGACCAGGGTGGCCATATCCTCGGCGGCGCGCGGCCGGAAGCCGGTATCGACGTCGTGCTCTCCCAGCCGCCAGCCCAGGACCAGCAGGCCACCGGATTCGACGAATTTGCCGGCCATTCCGGATTCCCTGCGGACCGATTCCAGGTCGGCGGCGGGGATGAACACATCGGGGGCTCCGCTGCGGGAGAACAGGACGCCCTCGGGGTGCAGGGAGAGTTCGGCGTTGGATTTCATGCCCAGACCGTGGACGCTGATGCGGTCCAACCAGTCCCCCGCCGTGGTGGTGCACACGTATTGTCCGACGGCTTCGGCCAGCGGCGCATTCAATGCTGCCGGGGTTGCCACGGGGGCGGTGATATCTGCTTGGCGGCCTTGGCGGTGACGCCAGCCGAGGCGCATCAGCAGGATCGCGACGGCGGCGATCACGACCAGGCCGATGAGGTAGGGGACGTATTCGCTCATGCTGGGACTCCGGTATAGGGCCGAGGGGTGGCCAAGGCGCCGTCCAGGACGGTGGGGTGGCCGTGGAAAAACGTGGCGCGCACGCTGCCGGGCAGTTCCATCCCAGCGAACGGCGAATTCCTGCCCTTGGTGGACATGGTGGTGGGGTCCACCGTCCAGCGTGCTGCCGGGTCCACGAGGATCAGGTTGGCCGGTTCCCCGAGCGCCAGCGGCCGGCCTTGGTCGCCCAGCCGGCCGATCAGTGCCGGGGTGGTCGAGGTGATGCGGGCGACATCCGCCCACGTCATCATCCCGGTTTCGACCAGGGTGTGTTGGACGACCGAGAGCGCCGTTTCCAGCCCGGTCATCCCCATGGCTGCCTGCGCCCATTCGCAATCCTTGGCCTCCGAGGGGTGCGGGGCGTGGTCGGTGCCGATGATGTCGATGGTCCCGTCGGCCAGACCGGCCCGCAACGCCATGACATCGGCTTCGCGGCGCAGCGGCGGGTTGACCTTGTAGACGGGGTCGTAGCTGCGCACCATTTCGTCGGTGAGCAGCAGGTGGTGCGGGGTCGCTTCGGCGGTGACATTGATGCCCAGGGATTTGGCCCAGCGGATGATTTCCACCGACCCGGCGGTGGAGACGTGGCAGACGTGCAGGCGCGAGCCGACATGCTGGGCCAGCAGGACGTCGCGGGCGATGATCGATTCCTCGGCCACCGCTGGCCAGCCGGCCAGACCCAGCACTGCCGAGACCTCGCCTTCGTTCATTTGGGCGCCCTCGGTCAGCCGGGGTTCCTGGGCGTGCTGGGCAATCACCCCGTCGAAGGCCTTCACGTATTCCAGTGCCCGGCGCATCAGCACCGGATCCCAGACGCAGATCCCGTCGTCGGAGAAGACCCGGACGCGGGCCCTGGAATCGGCCATGGCCCCGATCTCCGAAAGTCGTTCCCCGGCGAGACCGACGGTGACGGCGCCGACGGGCCGCACATCGACCCAGCCGCTGCGCTGACCCAGATTATGGACTTGTTCCACGACGCCCGCGGTATCGGCCACCGGGGTGGAATTGGCCATGGCGTGCACCGCAGTGAATCCGCCGCGGGCCGCCGCCCGGGTGCCGGTTTCGACGGTTTCTGCGTCTTCGCGGCCGGGTTCGCGCAGATGGGTGTGCAGGTCGACCATGCCCGGCAGGGCGATCAGGCCGGTTGCTTCGATGACTTCTGCTGTGTTTGCTGCTTCGTGGGTTCCCGCGTCGGCGCCGATGGCGGCGATACGGCCGTCAATCAGCAGCAGATCGGAGGCTTCCCCGCCGGCGAGGCTCGCCCCACGGATGAGGTAGGTGGTGGTGCTCATGTGATTCTCGATTCTCAGAGGGAGCCCGGTTGCTGCGGGTCCGCGGAAAGCAGGAGGTACAGGACGGCCATGCGTACGGCGACGCCGTTGCTGACCTGTTCCAGCACGGTGGAGCGGGGTGAGTCGGCGGCGGCCGAGGAGATCTCCAACCCGCGGTTCATCGGTCCGGGGTGCAGGATGATCGTCTCCCGGCCCGGCTGCGCGTCCAGTGCCGCCAGGCGGGCGTCGTCGAAACCCCAGATGCGCGAGTATTCGCGGGTGCTGGGGAAGAAGGAGGCGTGCTGGCGTTCGGCCTGTAGACGCAGCATCATCACCGCATCCGCCCCCGCGGCCAGGGTGGCGTCGAGGTCGTAGCTGATGGTGCACGGCCAGGCGGCGGCGCCGACCGGCAGCAGGGTGGGTGGTGCGACCAGGGTGACCTCGGCCCCCAGGGTGCGCAGCAGCCACAGGTTCGAACGGGCCACCCGCGAATGCAGGATGTCTCCGACGATGACCACGCGCATCCCGGTCAGGTCCGAGCCGGTGGATTCCACGCCCTGGACCTTCGCCCAGTGGTTGCGCAGCGTGAACGCATCCAGCAGGGCCTGGGTGGGGTGTTCGTGGGTTCCGTCTCCGGCGTTGACCACGGGGGCATCGATCCAGCCGGCGGCTGCCAACCGGGCCGGGGCGCCGGAGGAACCGTGGCGGATGACCACCCCATCGGCACCAATGGCTTTCAACGTCTGTGCGGTGTCCTTCAGGGATTCTCCCTTGGACACCGAGGAGCCCTTGGCGGAGAAGTTGATGACATCGGCCGAGAGCCGTTTGGCGGCGGCTTCGAAGGAGATCCGGGTGCGGGTGGAGTCCTCGAAGAACAGGTTCACGATGGTGCGTCCGCGCAAAGCGGGCAACTTCTTGACCTCACGGGTGCCCACGGCGGCCATGTCTTCGGCGATGTCCAGGATCCGGATGGCGTCGGCGCGGGCCAGGTCGGCGGTGGAGAGCAGATGCCTCATGCGCGGGACTCGATGACGACGTCGTTCACTGGTTCACCGTGGGCGCTGTCCAATTCACCCAGGCGGACCCTCACCTTTTCGGAGGAGGCGGTGGGCAGGTTCTTGCCCACATGGTCGGCACGGATCGGCAATTCGCGGTGGCCCCGGTCCACCAGCACTGCCAGGCGGACGATACGCGGCCTGCCCAGATCGGAGAGGGCGTCCAGGGCGGCGCGGATGGTTCGCCCCGAGTAGAGCACGTCGTCGACCAGGACCACGACCTTGCCGTCGATGCCGCCGGCCGGCAGTTTCGTGGGCAGCGGGGTGCGGGTGGTGGAATGGCGCAGATCGTCCCGGTACATGGTGATATCGAGTTGACCGGTGATCGCTGCGGGATTGGTGCTCGGTTCGGCGCGGGCAATGCGTTCCGCGAGCCGCTGCGCCAAGGGGAAGCCGCGGGTGGGAATACCCAGCAAAACCAGGTCCTCGGTGCCCTTATTGGCTTCAATGATTTCATGGGCGATGCGGGTGAGCGCCCGCGAGATGTCGGCTTCTGAAAGTACTGTGCGAACGCTGGTGGGACCGGTGGACCCGGTCTCGTCGGTGGCGCCGTAGGTTTCCATGATGCCGCCTCCTTCCCCGCCTCACTGGACGGAATTTAAAGGGTGACTGCTCGATCAAAATTACCACAGGAGGACGACGGCTCTCGCCCCGGGGAAGCTGCGTGACCTAGCTGCCTCGGGAGGCGTTGATCACGGGTCGTCTCTGGCCCGTCAAACTCGCACGATCCCGCCGTGTGAAGCCCTCCAGGTTGATCTCGTCAAGTGAGGTGATTCAAAGACACCCAGAAGTCCTCGGAAGCCTCGACAACTTCGGTAGGCATTTCACCGCTGCTCATTGGAACATCAGTTTTATGGGGTGACGTGCTGAGAGTAGAGTCGATGTCCTAACTTGTTACGCGTCGCTTCCTTGTTCACGTGATGTTGCTCGGCAGCGCTTAGGGGGGGAAACATCATGTTGCCTAGTGCAGCCCAAATTCACTCTGCCAGCACCATCAATCTCTTGGGTCTAGACCTGACACCCGTGGCATTCTGGGTGCTGATCTGCTTCGTCCTCGTCTTGGCCGGATGCTTTACCTGGTTCGGTTATTCACTCAGACGTGGACAAAAGAAAGCTCGCCGACGGATTCGCCAGCTCGAGACCATCCTTTCCCCACTGAGCGACGAGAACCTCGTTGCCATGCGACAGTCTGCCTTGGATACGGCCCGTGCCCTCCGGGAATCCTCTCGTGCCGCTCCTGAAGCGTGGATGGAATTCGACGAGTCCCTGGTGGAGTCCCCGGACCGCCGCCGCCTCTTCAACACAGTGGATGCCGAATATTTCTTCGATACCGAAACGCTGGCCGGCGAAGTACTACACAACCGCATCCAGAAATTCCTCCCTTCAGCCCTGACTGCTTTGGGCGTGCTGGGAACCTTCGTGGGATTGGTTGCGGGTCTCTGGGGGCTGGACCTGGGCAGCGACGCCGACAGTAGCGAATTGAGGTCCGGTGTCGGAGATCTGATCTCCGGAGCCTCCTTGGCGTTCCTGACCTCGATTCTTGGGGTATCTCTCAGTCTGGCGGCAAATATGTGGGGTAATCATGTTGCCAATCAGGTGTCCCAGGACGTCAAGAAGATCCAGGAACGGATCGATCATCTTTTTAGCCGGCATACGGCTGAACGGTCTCTCATCGAGATCGAGCGCAATTCCGTAGACTCGAACACTGCTTTACAGGAGCTTCACGAAAAGATCGGTGTCGAGCTGCAACGAGCCGTGACCGGCCTGTCCCAAGATATGCAGGCGGCGGTGACGGCTGCCCTCGAATCCTCAGTCACTCCGGCCATGGCGCAGATCAGCGAATCGGCATCGAAGCAGTCAACCGAAGTCTTCGAGCACCTGGTGGGAAAGTTCGCGTCTTCCTTTGAGGACATCGGCAATCGCCAGGCACAGCAAATGGGGGAAGCCGCCAGCAATGTCGGGGCATCCCTAGGGGCCATGAGCGGTGAATTCAGCACAATGATGGAGCGACTTTCGTCCAAGGTCGACGGCATCATGGAAAAAAGCGGGGAACAGTCCGAGGCCTCCCAAAAGCGTTTGGAGGAGTTGATGCTGGCCATGTCGCAGCAACGAACCCATACCGAAGAGGTGGTCGCCATTCTGGCTGAAACTGTTGATGCCGCCGGTCTGACGATGAAGACTTCCTCGCAACACTTGCAGAGTGCGTCACGGGATCTCGAAAAATCGGCGAATGCCTTCACCGACGCCTCCTCGACTATTGGTGAGCGGACGACGGCCTCCGCAGAGCTTTTGGACTCCTCCACCAAAAAACTGATTGAAACGGTGGATCGTCAACAAGCAATCGCCGATACCTTTGCCCAGCAGCACGAACAGCTGGAGCGACTGCACGGTCACCTGCAGGAGGCCGGCCAGTCATTGACCGAGGCGGCTGCAACGTCCCGGGACGGGTTTACAGCCCTCGAGCAGCACCAAACCTCCTATCTGAAGGCCCTACACACAGAATTCGAAGACCTCACGAACGGCTTGTCGACCCGTCTGGAAGCAACACAGGACTCCATGCGTGGGTGGCTCAATGAGTACTCGACCGCCGTCTCCGAACACACGCAAAAACGGTTCGAGGAATGGAACGCCCAGAGCCAAGCGTACGCATCCCAGATGCTCCGTACCGCGCAAGGTCTGCAAGACACTTTGGAGGAAATCGACGAGTTGAGGGGGCGTGTGAAGAATGGCGTTCACACGGCGTAGACCTCGGAGTGAGTCGAACCAGGAGGGCGAGTCGTTTTGGATTTCCTTTTCCGACCTGATGTCGGCCTTGGTCATGATCTTCATCCTGGCGGTGGTGGTCTTGGTGCTGCAGCTATCGGAAAAGCAACACGAGCTCACTGTGCAACAAGACAAGGTCCAAGTTCAGCAAGATCGCTTCAATGACCAGGTCTCGACGCTCAGGGAAGCGGAAGTGGTTCGAAAGGACATGCTGGAGGAAATGCAAAAGACCCTCAAGGATCGCGGTATCGATGTCCTCATCACGGAGAACAACTCGGTGTTGAGCATTCCCAGCGAAAAGCTGGGATTTGCTGCGGCATCCTACGATATTGACGACGAATTCAAGGGGGTGGCCATGTCCATCGGCTCCGTTATTTCGGGGAGCATCCAGACCGATGACCGCATGAAGTTCCTGGACACGGTCTTCGTCGAGGGCCACACCGATAATGTCCGGTTCAAGGGCCTGGAGGGCACGGGCAACTGGGGCCTTTCCACATTCCGGGCTATTTCGCTATGGTCACTGTGGGACGAGGAACTGCCGCCCACCTTGAATTTGGGAAAACTCCAGAACCAAAACAGCCAACTGCTTTTTTCTGTCTCGGGCTATGGCCAAAGCCGTCCGGTCGCCTCCCAACAGGACAATGATGAAAAACGTGCGGCCAACCGGCGCATCGATATTCGATTCACGATCGTCCGGCCCGATGCGGAGGATCTGCTCAATATCAGCAAGAGTCTCGACAAGGCTGGGAAGTAGATGTTTGGGCCCGCCCCTACCCCGGAACTGTTCAGTCCTTCGTCTCGGGCGGCAGCAGCCGAAGGCTGGGAACAGTTGTCCAGCCGCGCCACCGAATTATCGCGCAGTGCCACTGCTGGGGTCGGGATTGCCCGAGTCCTGGGCCGCGCCAGGGAGATCCTGCTGCGCGGCGACGGGGAGGAAATTGCGGCCGCCCTGGAGGAGAAAAAGATGGGGCGGGCATTCATCACTCTGTGGAACGATGAACCGCATATGGCAACTTCCACGTTGCGGGCGGCACCGTTGGAAATGCTCGCCAATTCGCCGCATCGGCTCTCTCGTATGGCCACAGCAGGGCTGCTGATGGTTCATCTGCGCTATTTCTCCCGGTTGGATCATTGGCAGCCCGGCCTGCTGGCTGCACTGAGTAGCTTGATCACCTATGCCGTTGCCCAGCTTGAATCGAAGCCAACACGGCGCGATGCCATTGAATATGTTCGTAGCCATGCCGACCTGGTACTGGACACCACAGCGCCGGAAACGGTCGCCCGGAACCTGATCCAGAACGGGAGAAGCCTGGATGACTTCCTGGACGAGGCTGGCCTACCAGGCTTCGACGGTGGTGACTACGGTGAGCAAATCCGGTTGTGGTATTACATCCAGCAGATCCACGAGGCGGACCCCACCGCAGATCATGACTTCCTGACCGAGTTGACCCGGTCGTCAGTGTTTAAGGCCCCGGTTCAGGATGGATATTTCGGACATAAGATCCTTCAGGCCATGGCCGATAAGAACCAGAAACCTGGTCCGGCCTGGCTAGATACCATCCTGACCATCGCCAAAGACCCCCGGCTGGAACACACCAGTGACTGGTTCGAATGGTGGAAACCCCTTCCCCAGTGGTGCATCGACCGCGTCAAATCGTGGCTTAGTGCCCAGGATCTGGGCCTGTTTCTGGCAGCCGTTGAAGAATATGGCATCCGTTCCGGCCAAGAAGATCTCCAACGCATGTTCCCCGGAAGGAAGGCCTTCCTCGAGGGACTTCTCGGGCTGGGCCTCATCAAAGAGACCCGGCTGATCCTTGGCAATCAAGCGCACCAGTATGTCCATGAGCGACTGGGGAAGTCGCTGCGCTCGGATATTGCCATGTTGAAACAGGAGTCGCAAAAATCCATCATCTTCGTGGACTGCGGCGATTTCCACTTGGTCGAAGGTTCGCACAATTTCCGGTTGTGGGTCTACGTCGGCAAACCTGCCCAAGCGCTGAAGGACCGCAGGAAGACGACGTTCACTCCGGGATTCCTCCGCGCAGACATCCCTCGGAACTTCCTCCACACAAATGTTGCACCTGCCGCGTATGTTGATATCACCCATCAGGGTTCCGAAAACGGTACTTGGCAGTTCAAAGCAATGGACTTCCTGATTGATCACGATATTTGGTTGCCGGAGAAGAAACTTCTCGATCCCCACACCTACAGAAACTATGCGGTGCGATTCGGTATCAGACGTCCAGCCAAATAGCGGCTCATAGGGCGCCAATAAAAGGAGGATCAGATGGGCTTGCTCGATATGATCAGGCGACGCAAGAATGGGACGGATTCGGGTCCCACTATGGTGGACTCTTCTGACACTGCGGGACTTGATGTTCAGATGGATGAATCAGGTGCGACGTGGACGACGAGTCAAGATAACTTGGCTGTCTTGGATGCCGGTGGCGGTAGCGGAACGCTCGCAGACCAGTTCATTGTCTTGTCCATGCTGGAAGAAACTGGTAGCGCCCTCCACCTACCAGGATTGGGGTTTTCGGTTCCAACGGAAGACATTGCCCGGCTCGGAGACGATGTTGCAGAAATTCTTGCTCTGCCACCGACGTTTTCTGATCTATTCAGTGTTGACCGGCGAAGCAACACCACCTCCGCATCCTTTGGGATTTCGGTTCGCGTCTTGCGGGGAGAACATCCAGAACCCTATACCCGGACTGGTGCCTTTCTCCAGGTTGCCGATAGCTGCTACAGACTGACCAGCCCGGTCTTGCATGCTCTTGAGGCCATAGATTCCCACGAAGCGATGGGAGCGGAGGATCGTGGTGAGATCGCCAACGTTCGTCTCATTGCTCAATTACAGAAAGCGCAACGTGAGGCCAGTAGCTTCCGCCCCAACAATCTCGACGACGACGTCTATGACCCCCCCACCGGAAGGTGTCGCTTTCCCACTGGATCTTGGTTACTTCCAACGTTTTCAAACGAGTACGCCCGAAAAGGTAGGACTCACCGTGGAAGAACTGGGCGATGGCTCCCTTGCCTTGACGCCAGATCTCGGGACTGGCCATGGCGCCGATGAGCTGAGGCAACGACGTCACCAGCTGGCCCTGGACCGCGATGAGAATGTCCTCAGGATGGGCAACGAGCTCATTCTGCTGGAAAAGGAACAGATGGACGGGGTTCGGGAGATCTATCGACGTCCTCACATTCCGGCCGACCGTGTCGGTGATTTCTATGAGGCACCCGGTAGCTTCATCGATGCTGAAAAAGTGGATATGGAAGGTGCCTTCAGCGTTCGGGTCAAAGGCATCGGAGTATTGGCACCGGTGTCCTTCAATCAGGCCGCGGAATCCGGTATTCAATGGATCGACGAAGCCCACGAGGTTCTGGAACCGGAAATACTCGCTGAATTGGCCGAAACCGAAGACGAACTCACCAACGTTGAGGAATCCGTGGAACGCGCTCGCTCCGCTCATGCGGCGATAGCCACCTATGGTGAACATCTGGTCGACATCAGTGACGGTCCCCGGGTCGACGCATCGCTGGACCGGGCACGACAAAAATTCCTGGACCCGGTGTCTCCCCTGCCCGGAAAAGCCGACGACGCCGTCCAGGTGGGCTTCATCATCAATGAAGCCGACTCCCTCAGTACCCGGCTGAGAACTGCCGCGTTGGAAGCGGAGCTGCCATCGGCTATCGATTTTTCCGGACTCCGCAGGGAACCGTATCCGCATCAACGCGAAGGCATCGAATGGATGGTGCGTCTCATGGCCACGGCCCTGACACGCGAACGTGATGAACCCTGCCGTGTCCAAGGGGCGATCCTGGCTGACGACATGGGCTTGGGCAAGACGTTCATGACCCTGGTGGCCCTGCGGGAAATGATAAAACTGCAGGACTCCGGGGGCAGCCAGCCCCGCCCCGTACTGGCGGTTTTGCCGCTTTCGTTGATAGATAACTGGAAGGATGAAATAGCTGAGACGTTCATTCGCTCTCCCTTCCGGGACGTGGTGGTCCTTCAAGCCAGTGAGGACCTGAACCGGTTCAAATATCGCGGGGCCCAGCGCGAGAGCGCAGCGAGTGCGTCCCTACTCGACGCCGAGGGGATGCTTGCGGAAGACGACCTGACGCTTTCCCTTGCCGTCGGCCCGCAAGCCGGCGAGGACCGCCTCGACCAACCCGGGCGATTGGTCATCACCACGTACGAGACCCTCGCTTCCTATCAGCTCTCCCTAGGCCAGGTCGAGTGGGGTGCGGTCATCTTCGATGAAGCCCAAAAGACCAAGAATCCGGAGACGTTGGCTTCGCGGGCAGCCAAGGGGCTCAAGGCGTGGTTCAAACTCATCTGCACAGGAACCCCCGTGGAAAACCGACTCAAGGATCTCTGGTCGTTGATGGATACGGCGCAGCCAGCCCTGCTGGGTACCTGGCCGGAGTTCAATCAGGAATGGGTTCGTTCGGTGGAAAAATCCAGTGCGGAAGCCCAATTGGCGAAGGGTCGTGCACTAGCCGAGCACGTCCGCCCGTTCATGCTCAGGCGCATCAAGGAAGACCACCTGAAAAACCTGCCTCCGAAGACGATCCATAGTGGCCTGCCGGGTGTCGGCGTCGACTATTTGCCGGAACTCCATCGGCTGATGCCTGAGGAACAGGCCCATAAATACCTTCAAGCCCTCAGCAGCCACTCCGCCCGGTCCGGAAAAAAGGGAGCAGCCCTGAAAACACTTCAGGGGCTGAAGACCGTCAGTCTGCATCCCGTCGACCGTCACGGGAGTCCGGGCCCGCTGGCCGTGGCTCCCAACGCTGCAGGCCGCGTCGAAGCCACCTTCGACGTCCTTGACCGGGTCCGCGAAAGCGGCGAAAAAGCCATCGTGTTCCTCATCGACAAAATGCTCCAACGGCTGATGGCCCGCTGGCTCCAAGACCGATACGGCGTGCGCGTGCACATCATCAACGGCGACACCCAGGCTCTATCCGGTGGCCGTTCGCCTTCACGGAAACAACTCATCGAGGACTTTCAACGACGGCAAGGCTTCGGTGTCATCATCATGTCACCGGTTGCGGCCGGCACGGGCCTGACCGTGACCGCGGCAAACCATGCCATCCACCTGGAGAGGCATTGGAACCCGGCCAAGGAAGCCCAGGCGACGGACCGGATCTACCGGATCGGGCAGCAACGACCGGTGCACGTCTATCTTCCCTTGGCCATCCATCCCGACGAGTCGATTCGCTCCTTCGATCTGAACCTCAACCAGTTGTTGCAACGGAAAACGGATCTGAAGGACGCCGTAGTGGTTCCGGAAGCCGTGTCCGAAAAGGAGATGCTTTCCGCGTTGGGGTTGGAGTAGATCCGTACAGAAAATACCGGAACCGACGCTCCTCGGTTATCCATCGCGGGAATCTGCTTGCTTCATCATGGCCTTGGCCGACTCGGCTAGCGCATCGAAGCAGGCCAAGAGCTCGCCGGCCTCACGTCCGAGAACGATGGAGTACGCGGTGATCAGTGTCGTCGTCGCGAAGAGCTCACGGCTACCCGGCATCCCGGGGCCCGCGTAGCGCAGCCATGCGGGAGTGCTGTCGAGAACGGTGGAGCAAGCCAACATTTGATAGTAGTCGGCGTTGGCATATCTGCCGCCGGTGGTTGCCGCTTCCATCCGCGGCAGATGCCGATGCTTCAGCATGCGGGGAAGAGCCATCAGGTCGGCATAGGTAAAACCCGCGTCCTTATCTCAGCTCTGGCGCTTAAGGATATTTCAGACAAGGATCGATGGAGACAGTGGAGACAGC
Source organism: Glutamicibacter sp. BW78 (assembly GCF_002332245.1). Taxonomy (NCBI): domain Bacteria; kingdom Bacillati; phylum Actinomycetota; class Actinomycetes; order Micrococcales; family Micrococcaceae; genus Glutamicibacter; species Glutamicibacter sp. BW78. Next base: position 15,619 of record NZ_NRGU01000011.1, on the reverse strand, counting down.
AAGGGAGTTGACTGGTCATGAGACTTGAAAACAAATCGGCGATCATTACCGGGGCGGCGAGCGGTATCGGGCGTGCCACGGCGCGACGGCTGGCCGAAGACGGGGCGAAGCTGATCCTGGTCGACTACGACGAGGAAGCCCTCCACGAAACGCTGGATCTGGTCACGGGCCACGGCGCGGAAGCCCATGCGGTCGGCGCAGACGTCTCGGACTCCAGTGCCGTGCACGGCTACGTCCAGGCCGCGATCGAGAATTTTGGGCGGGTCGACCTGTTCCACAATAATGCCGGCATCCTGCAGGTCCCCGGTCTGCTCCACGAGTCCAGCATCGAGGACTTCGACCAGATCGTTGCGGTGAACCTGCGCGGGGCCTTCATGGGGATGAAGTACGTCTTGGAGCAGATGATGCTCCAGGGTTCGGGGGCGATCGTGAACACGGCTTCGCATGCGGCCATTCGCGCCGAACCGACGATGGGGATGTATGCCGCGACCAAACACGCCCTGGCGGGGCTGACGGTGACGGCGGCCAGCGAATACGGCCCGCATGGACTGCGCATCAACGCCGTGTGCCCGGGGGGTGTGAAGACGGCCATGACCGCGGGCATGCCCGAATCAGCGGATCTCTCGGGCTTCGGGCCCATGCAACGCATGGCCGAGCCGGAGGAAATTGCTGCCACGGTGGCTTTCCTGCTCTCGGAGGAGGCTTCCTATATCAATGGGGTCCTCCTGCCGGTTGATGGTGGCCTGGCCGTGTAGGCCTCTAGAGCCGTTCGGAAGCGCTCGGCTGGCTTCGATCTTGTTCATGCAGCAGATTGGACCCGGCGGTTTCGGGCATGCCGCGCACGCAGAGAAAAGCGATGAAGGCAATGACCATCATGTAGATTCCCGGGGACACCAGACTCCCGGTCCTGTCGATGAGCCAGGTCGCCAGGAGCGGGGCCGTGCCACCGAAGACCGTGTAGGCCAGATTCCAGCTGATCGTTGCCCCGCTGAGCCGGTTACGCGTCGGAAAGAGCTCGATCACGGTCACACCGAAAACTCCCCAGTACACGCCGAAGACCATCCCGATGACGAGCTGTCCAGCCAAAGCCGACGCGAAGGTCCCCAGACTGGCGAGCCAGAGAGCCGGCAAATACAACACGATGACCGCCCAAATGGCAGTGAACAGCACTGGCTTGCGGCCCCAACGATCCGAAAGCGCTCCCCCAACCCAAAAGGCCATGAAGGAAATGCTCAGAGCGATGCCGTTGCTCAGCAGGGCATCGCTGCTGGACAAATTCGCGCCGGTGGTGAGGAACGTGACGAAGTATCCACTGAGCGTATAGAACGCGAGACTGGCCAGAGCTGCCAACGCGATGGTCCTCACCACTGCCGGACGGGTCGACGGGGTGCGCCCTGGGGGTTGGTCGTCCGCCGTCCGGGCGGCTCGTGCCGCTTCATAGACGGGGGACTCATCGACCTTCATGCGGATGTAGAGCCCGATCAATGCCATGGGGCCACCGATCAGGAAGGCGATGCGCCAGCCCCACGCGTTATAGGTCGCCTCCCCGAGCGTGTTGGTCAGGAACAGGACGAAGAGGGCAGCGGCCACAGAAGGAACAGTCGAGAAACTATAGGTGAAAGCCACATAGAGTCCACGTTGGCCCGTGGGTGCATGCTCTGCCACGAAAGCGTTGGATCCCACGGTTTCCCCGGCAGCGGCAAAGCCCTGGACCATTCGGCACAAGATGAGTAGAAGGGGCGCCAGCACGCCGACTTGCCCGTAGGTGGGCAGCAGACCGATTCCCATGGTCGCGGCACCCATCGTGACGATGACGATGACAAGCAATTGCCGCCGTCCCATCCGGTCACCCAGCAGCCCGAAGACGATGCCGCCCAGCGGGCGCATGAGGAAACCCACGGCATAGACGCCGAAGACGGCAAGCACCCCCGCCACGGGGTCCTCCGAGGGAAAGAATAATTTCGCGATGATCACCGCCGAGTAGGCATAGATCACGAAGTCGTACCACTCGACGAACTGGCCCAGCGCGGCGGAGGTAATCACCCGCCGAAGTGTGGAGGACGAGGGCTGCACTGCGGGAGGGTTATTCTCGCGATGCGTCGGGGAAACCATGGTCGCTCCAAAAAGGGTGGGTGTCTCGCATCCGGGGATGCACGCAGGAACGTGAAGGGATTTCCTGCGGTGGTCTGAGCCGCAAGCAGTCTACGGACCGGGCCGCTCCGGCACGATGTCCAAGACGCCGTATGTCCCTGCCCGCTGCCTGGGCGTCAAGGAATCTATCCGACGAATGGATATGCTGGAAACCATGAACGCATACCCTCCCCGGGAACCCCAGCTCCACGGAGTGGATCCGTCGGCACCCTCGACTCCTGCCTGGCCCCATCACGAGCCGGCCGAAAACCTGTTCCATCCGACCCGGCTGTCCCCCGTGAAACCGCCGCGGCGCCATAGCCCGGGGCTGGTGGTCGTTCTGGCGCTCAGCGGGCTGATCCTGCTCGGGGTCGCTCTGTGGCTGGGACTGGTCCTGGGGGCCGGAACACTCTTTGTCGTGGGCTTGCTGGCCTTGTTTCCGCTCGGTATTTGTTTGGCGGGACTGGCCTGGGTGGACCGGTGGGATCCCGAACCCAAACTGATCCTGATCAGCGCGTTCGCCTGGGGTGCCGGGGTCTCCGTCGCCGGGTCACTGATCTTCGGGGCAGCGTTCCAGCGGGCCTTCGCGTCCCTGGCCGCGGTCACCGGACCCGATCTCTTCGGCGCCGTGGTGCAGGCCCCGGTCATCGAGGAGACCATGAAGGGTCTGGGGGTGCTGCTGATCTTCTTCGTCGCCCGGAGGAACTTCGACGGGCCGGTCGACGGGATCGTTTACGGGGGCACGATTGCCGCAGGCTTCGCGTTCACCGAAAATATTCTCTACTTCTCCGACGCCTTTGCCGGGGCCGGATCCGGGGCGGTGCAGGTGTTCGTGTTGCGCGGCCTGTTCTCCCCCTTCGCCCACGTGATGTTCACCGCGTGGACCGGATTCGCCCTGGGCCTGGCCGTGCAACGCGGGGCCCGTCGCTACTGGCCCCTATACTTCCTGGCCGGTCTGATCCCGGCGATGCTCGGACATTTCCTGTGGAACGGCGGGGTGGGGCTGATCTTCCACAACTTCTGGACGTTCTACGTGCTGCTGCAGGTCCCCCTGTTCATCTGTGCCATCGTGGCGGTGATCATGCTGCGCCGGGCCGAACGCCGGCTGGTGGCCCAACGGTTGAACGATTATGCCCAGGCCGGCTGGTTCAGCCCGGAGGAGGTCGAAATGTTCGCCACCCGCAGGGGACGCCGCCAAGCCAATGGCTGGGCTTCGGCCACCGGACGTCGGAAGGCCATGCGCGGTTTCACCCGGACGGCGATGCGTCTGGCAGCCACCCGGAACCGGATCATTGCCGGCTCCCACCGGCAGAAGGCCCAACGCGACGAGGCCAGACTGCTGGCACTCATCCTCGACTACCGGCTGGCGCTGACCGGCAGCCCGCAGGCCCCGGGCCTCGCCTGAGGCGGCACAGACAGCAACGGCGGGTGCCATCCCCTTCCCAGGGGTGGCACCCGCCGTCGTGCACTGTCTTTTTTCCGGGAAGAGCCCGGCGCCGGCTAGGCCAGCAGCGTTGGCTTGAGTTGCTGGATGCGTCCGAGCAGGCCGTTGATGAATTCCGGGGAGTCATCGGTGGAGAAGACCTTCGCCGTGGCGACCGCTTCAGCCACCGCCACCGCGTCGGGAACGTCGTCGTTATAGAGCAGCTCCCAGGTCCCCAGCCGCAGCAGAGTGCGATCCACCGCCGGCATCCGTTCCAGTGTCCAGCCCTTGGCATAGGTGCTCAGGATCTCGTCGATCCTCTCCCCCTGGGCCATGACCCCTTCAATCAGCGTCAACGTGTAGGCGTTGACCGTGATGTCGGTGGTCTCCCGACGCAGACGCATGGCCTCCAACGGGGAGACGGAACGCTGCTCGGCTTCGAAGAGGACGTCCAGCGCCCTCCGCCGGGCTTTGGTGCGGGCACTCACTAGTTGACACGTCCCAGGTACTCGCCGGTGCGGGTGTCGACCTTGACCTTGGTGCCCTGCTCGAGGAAGAGCGGGACGTGGATCTCGTAGCCGGTTTCCACCGTGGCCGGCTTATTGCCGGCCGAGGAGCGGTCGCCCTGCAGGCCCGGCTCGGTGTAGGTGATCTCCAGGGTGACCGAAGGGGGCAGTTCCACGTACAGCACGGAGCCCTCATGCATGGCGATGGTGACCATCTGGGATTCGAGCATGAAGTTCGCGGCGTCCCCGACGACCTTGCCTTCGACGGTGAGCTGGTCGTAGTCGGAGGTGTCCATGAAGACGTAATCCGCGCCGTCCTGGTACAGGTACTGGTAATCGCGGCGATCCACATTCGCGGTTTCGATCTTCAGGCCGGCGTTGAAGGTCTTGTCAACGGTCTTTCCGGAGAGCACATTGCGCATCTTGGTGCGGACGAACGCTCCACCCTTTCCGGGCTTGACGTGCTGGAATTCGGTGATCGTCCATAGCTGGCCGTCGATCTTCAGCACGGTGCCGTTCTTGATGTCGTTAGTGGTAGCCACAAATACTCTCTCTGTTGATTCCCGCTCCGCGGTCAGTGCCCGCTCAGGTGGGGGCAGGACTGCGGTTCGGGTCGCCTTATCAAAAAACCATAGCCATTCTAACGTACAGGCGAGGCCTTGGCCTGCGCGGCCTCAAGGGACCTGCGGGAGATCTCGATCCTGAACTGCTCATCTCCCGCCTCCAGGCGCAGGTCCAACGCCCGCTTGAAGCGGGTCACCGCTGCATGGAAATCGCCCACCGTGTAATACAAGACCCCGAGTTGCTGCTGCAATACCGACTCATGGGGCAGGTCCTTATATTCCTCGAGGAGGTTGCGCAGCCGGTCGATGGCCCGATGCGGGTCACCGTTGGCGCGGACCACGTCGGCGTCCACGACGCGCATCGGAAAGTTTTGCGGTTCCACGAGCCGGGTTTCGGTGACCAGCTCCGCCGCGTCGGCCACATCGCCGCGGGCCACCAGGATCATGACCTTCTCGACCGGGTTGGCCGTCGAATAGGCCTGCCGGGCGGCCTCCGCGTCGACGACCTCGGCGAGCAAGGTGTCGGGGTCGATGGAGAGCCCGGGGATCCCGGTGCGGATCCAATTCGCTGTGGCACTCATTCGGCAATTTCCTGGTAGGCGGCAAAGAGCAGTGAGGTATCGGGGACTTCGAGCATTCCCGGTTTGGCCAGCCCGTCCAGGACCACGAAACGCAGCAGGTCGCCGCGGGCCTTCTTATCCCGGCGCATCCCATCGAGCAGGGACTGCCAACGGTCCCGACGGTAGGACACCGGCAGCCCCAGTGACTCGAGGATGTTCCGGTGACGGTCCGCCAGCTCATCGCTGATCCGGCCCATGGAACGGGCCAGTTCGGCGGCGAAGACCAAACCGATCGATACCGCAGCCCCGTGGCGCATCTGGTACCGCTCGGCCAATTCGATGGAGTGGGCCAGGGTGTGGCCGTAGTTCAAGAACTCTCGCTGGCCTGCTTCGCGCAGGTCGCTCGAAACGATCTTGGCCTTCACGGCGATGGTCCGCTCGATGATCTCGCGCAGTTCGGGTGTTCCCGCCGTGGAGGCCACCTTCGGGTCGGCTTCGATGATCTCCAGGATGCGCGGGTCGGCGATGAAACCGCATTTAACGGCTTCGGCCAGCCCGGTGACCAGCTCATTGGGCGGCAGGGTGGCCAGGGCGTCAAGGTCAACCAGGACCCCTGCCGGCGGGTGGAAGGAACCCACCAGGTTCTTGCCTTCGGCCGTGTTGATCCCGGTCTTGCCGCCCACTGCCGCGTCGACCATGCCCAGCAGCGAGGTGGGAACGTGGATGACCTTGAGCCCGCGCAGCCAGGTGGCCGCGACGAACCCCGCAAGATCACTCACGGCCCCGCCGCCGACGGAGACGATGGCGTCCGAACGGGTGTAGTCGTTCTGGCCCAGGACCTTCCAACAGAAGGAGGCGACCTCGATGTGCTTGCCCTCTTCGGCGTCGGGGATCTCCGCGGTCATCGCCGTCAGCCCTGCTGCCTCCAGATCGGATTTGACGGTATCCCCGGTGGTGCGCAGGGCACGGGGGTGAATGATCAGGACCTTGCGGACCCGCTCGCCGAGCAGGCCAGGTAGTTCCCCGAGCAGTTGCTCTCCCACGACGACGTCGTAGTTGTCTTCAGGGGCCGTCCCCGTCACGCTAATGCGGGTCGAAGCGCTGCTCATGTGGTGATGCCTCCAGATGTTGATGCACGACGCCGGTAGGCGCCCTCGATGATTTCCGTCAACTCCGCGACGGATTGCGTCCGCGCGTCGACGGTCAGGCTCGCGCAAGCGCGGTATAAGTGTTCGCGTTCGGCCAGAATATCTGTCCAGCGCTGCGCCGGATGACCTTCCAGCAGGGGACGGCCCGTATCCGCCTCGATCCGGGGACGAACCGTCTCCAGATCAGTTTCCAGGTAGACCGTGAAATGCCCGGCCAGCAGGTCCCGATTCCCCGGGGCCAAGACCACCCCTCCACCGGTGGCGACCACCGAGGGTTGATCCCGTGAAGCTGTCCGGAACAAGGCGGCGGTTTCGAGTTGCCGGAACTCAGCCTCTCCACCGGCAGCGAAGATCCCGGCGATACTGCCGTGCTCGGCGGTGATTTCCTCGTCGGTGTCGATGAAATCGAACCCCAGCCGGCGTGCCAGGGCCCGGCCCACCACCGATTTGCCGCTGGCCATGGGGCCGATCAGGAAAATGTCCTGCGCCATTAGTGGCGGACCGTTCCCAACGCCTCGGGAATGGAATCCAGGTAGGAGTCCAGGTTTCTGCGGGTCTCGCCCAACGAGTCGCCGCCGAACTTCTCCACGACCGACTGCGCCAGGACCAGGGCGACCATGGCTTCCGCCACGACCCCGGCGGCCGGTACGGCACAGACGTCGGAGCGCTGGTGGTGGGCGGTGGTCGCTTCGCCGGTGGCCGTGTCAATCGTACGCAGGGCCCGTGGCACGGTCGCGATCGGTTTCATCGCTGCCCTGACCCTGAGCGGGTCACCAATACTCATCCCGCCCTCGATGCCTCCGGCACGGTTGGAGGAGCGTTGGATGATCCCGTCTTCGCCACGGACAATTTCGTCATGGGCTGCCGAACCGCGGCGGGCGGCGGTGAGGAAGCCGTCTCCCACCTCGACCCCCTTAATGGCCTGGATGCCCATCAGGGCTGCGGCTAGACGCCCATCGAGGCGGCGGTCCCAGTGGACGTAGGAGCCCAAACCGGGGGGCAAGTTATAGGCAATGACCTCAACGATCCCGCCGAGGGTTTCGCCGTCCTTATGGGCAGCGTCGACTTCGGCGACCATGGCGTCCGAGGTATCGCGGTCGAAACAGCGCAACGGGTCGGCGTCGAGGGCGACGACGTCCTCCGGGATGGGCAGGGCGGCGTTCTCGGGGACCGAAACGCTGCCCACGGCCACGGTGTGGCTGATCAGTTCGATGCCCAGGCCGGCCAGGAAGCGTGAGGCTGCGGTGCCCAGGGCGACCCGGGCTGCGGTTTCCCGGGCGCTGGCTCGCTCCAGGACGGGACGGGCGTCGTCGAAATCGTATTTCTGCATGCCGGTGAAGTCTGCGTGGCCGGGTCGGGGCCGGGTCAACGGCGCGTTACGTGCCATGGACGACAATTCGGCGTCGTCCACCGGGTCGGCGTTCATGACCTTTTCCCATTTGGGCCATTCGGTGTTCGCGACCTCGATCGCCACCGGACCGCCCTGGGTGAGTCCGTGGCGGACGCCGCCGACGAAAGTGACCTGATCCTTCTCGAATTTCATCCGGGCACCACGTCCGTAACCGAGCCGGCGACGGGCCAGGGCGTCCTGGACATCGGATGTGGTCAGGGGCACGCCAGCCGGCAGGCCCTCCAATATTCCTACGAGTGCGGGTCCGTGTGATTCGCCCGCCGTCAACCATCGCAACATGATCTCCATCCTGCCATGACCAAGGCTCAGGTTCGGGGGTGAGGCAGCCCTACTGCGTCACACATCACATTTGTGACTTGGCCCCAGTCGGCTTCGGTGACCCCGCTGAACATCTTCACTTGCTCGACGGCCTGGTGCAAGAGCATGGACAGTCCGCCGATGACCATCCCACCGGCGGCTTCCCAGGCTGTGGCCAGGGCACTGGGCCAGGGGTCGTAGGCGACATCGAGCAGGGCGGTGCCCGGACGCAGTTTCTGGAGTTGTAGATCCGCGATCAGGGCATCAGCAGCGCGTGGGGGCAAGGTGGAGACCACCGCATCATAGCGGTTCAGGTCCTGGCCTGCGGCGGCCACATCGATGGCCGTGGCCGTGCACCCCAGCTCCGTTGCCAGTTCGATGACTCCGGTGGCCCTGCCGGCGTCGCGGACGACGTAGTCAACCGTGGTGGCACCCATCGCTTGGAAGGCCTCAGTGGCCGCCGTAGCGGTACTTCCTGCGCCAAGGACTGCCACCGTGTTCACGTGTTGGGCGCCAGCTTCGGCCAGGGCGCGGATGATCCCGTCAACGTCGGTGTTCTCTCCGCGCAGGTGGACCCGACCCGAAGCCTGACTGACCACGATGGTGTTCAGTACCCCCAGTCGCTGGACGCGTTCGGAGACACTATCCATTAACGGCACCATGACGTTCTTCAGTGGCATGGTCACCGAGGCGCCCCGCCAGCCCGCTTCCTCGCGCATCCTTTCTGCCAGTTCCGGCGCCTGGCCGGCGCCAGCTTCGAGGCATTGGTAGTCGATCGGGACATCGAGGGCCGCATAGGCGGCCCGGTGCAATGCCGGAGACTTCGAATGCGCGATGGGTTGGCCGAAGACGGCGGCTTTTCCCGGCGCGATCACTTGCAGGTGTCCTCGTTGTCGGCGCACCAGTCCCTAAATTCCTGCTGGTAGACCTTGTGCTGCTCATAGGTCTTGGCGAACTTCGTCTCACCGGTTTCGGTGTTCACGGTCACCCAGTAGTAGTAGTCGTTCTTATCCGGGTGGATGGCAGCTTCGATGGCTTGATCGGCCGGCGAGCCGATGGGAGTCGGGGGAAGACCCCGATGTTGGTACGAGTTGTACTTATTACCCTTATCCGCTTTCTCTTCCTTGCTCAGCTGCAAGGTATAGCGGTTCAACCCGTAGATCACGCTGGAGTCGACCTGGAGCAGTCCGTCGGTCTCCTTGTTATCCGGTTTCAGCCGGTTATCCAGGGCACCGGAAACGATCTTATAGTCCTTCGGGCTGGCCTCGGCCTGCAAGATACTGGCGATCTTGAGGATCCGATATTGTTTGGCCGGATCTGTGACGTCCTGGCTGGTGAGTTCCTTCAGGGTCGCATCGACCATTTCCTGCAGGATGTCCTGGGCGCTGGCATCGAGCGGGAAACGGTATTCGCCGGGATGCAAATAGCCTTCGAGATTCTTGACCGGTTTCTTGAGTCCGAACTTCTCAGGCTGGTCGTTGAGTTCCTCGAGGTCACCGATCGGAATTTCGGTGGCCTTGGAAATCTCTTCGAAGACCGCCTTGGTTCTGACGTTCTGTTTCACCGCCACATAGCTGACCTTTTCCGCGGCCTCGCCGACCAGCACGGTTGCGGCATCCTTGGCGGCCATCTTGTATTTGAGGTGGTACTCCCCCGGATGGATTTCCTTATTCTCGGCATCCACTTCCTGGACGGCCTCGAGGAAGATCTTCCGATCCGAAACGATGCCCTTCTCGGTCAGGTGCCCGCCGATGACCGAGGGGCCCCAACCGGGTTCGACGGTGAAGGTCACTTCGCCTTCCCCGGGACCCGGGTAGTCCTCGGCGCTCCACATGCCCAGGATGTTCTGCAGCAGCAGCACGGTGACCGCCAAGATGACGGCGAAGATGCCCAAGACGATGCCCATGATGACATTTCGGCGACGCCGGCGACGCTTACGCACTCCGGGAGCGGAATGCCCCCCATTGAGGAGGGATTCCGTGGGACTCTCCTCCTCCGGGACTTCCTCGGGGTCGGCCAGCACGGTGGACGAGCCCATGACCGGATCTTCCGTCGGTGCCCCAGCGTCATTGACCGGCAGTTCGGTGGAGTGGTCCGCGGCTGCCGAACCGGCGGCGTCGTCGTTCTCGGTATCTACGGGAGGGTGGGCCTGGAGGACTTCCGCCTGATGATGATCCCGGACCGGCAGCTCCGGTGAAGCCACCTCGTCGGAGGGTTCAGCCGGGGCCGGATGAGCGGCCGTCGGCTCGGGGTCAACGGCTTCCACGGGGTCAACGGGTTCGGCGGCATGTTGCGCAGGAACCGAGTAGGCGGGGTCGCCTTGCTGGGCTGGGGCATCCCAGGGGGCTGTGCCGCCCGCACGGCGGCGGCCCGAACGTAGACGACGGAACGGCGCGGGCGCATCAGGCACGTCGGTGCCCTGGGCGCGCTCCCGAGGAGTCCCGGGTTCGGCGCCGGGGCCCTCGGATTGCTGGTCGTTCATCGTCTGATGTCCTTCACTAAAGATCTGTGCTGGTGGGACGTTCTCCGGGGACCACAGGGTCCCCCACATCGCGCCCTAGTGATTTTTGCATATCCAGCGCTTGTTGCAGAATATCCGCTGCGGCGACCTGATCCACCACTTCACGGTGTTTTCTTCCATCCAACCCGGATTCGTGGAGGGCACGATGGGCGGAAACCGTGGTCAGGCGCTCATCGATCAGGCGCACGGAAACCCCTGGAGCAGGGTCCTGGAGTCCCTCGGCCACGAGGGCCGCATATTCACGTGCCATCTGCGTCGACCCGGTTTCATGCCCGCGCAGGGAACGGGGTAAGCCCACGAAGACCTGTACTGCCTCGTGCTCCGCCACCAGTTTGAGTAGAACGCGCACGTCACTGTGCTTTTTCAGATCTCGTTTCAGAGTCTTCAGCGGTGTGGCCAGAACGCCGTCGGGGTCGCAAAGAGCCACCCCGACGCGTGCCATGCCCACGTCGACGCCGAGTTTCACACCGCGTGGAGGGCGCGGATCCGCCGAGCCGATCAGGATCGCTCCGCGATCTGGTGCAGGACAGCGGCCAGCGCATCATCAGTTTTTGTGGAGTCGGAACCTCCGCCTTGGGCGACGTCGTCTTTTCCGCCGCCACCGCCACCGAGGATGCCGGCAGCCGTGCGCACCAGGGCGCCGGCCTTGACACCCAGACCGCGTGCGGCCTCATTGGTGGCCACCAGAACCAACGGTCGCGCATTGGCCACACCGGTCAAGGCCACGGCCGAAGGCTGGGAGCCCAGCCGGTTGCGCAGGTCGAGGGCCAGGGCGCGCAGGTCATCAGCGGAGGCGACAACTCCGACGTTGTGGGCCAAGACCTTCACACCCGATACCTCGCGTGCCTGCGAGACCAAGGAGCCTGCCTGCGCGGCCCGCTGTTCGGCCCGCAATTTCTCGATTTCCTTCTCGGCGGCCTTCAGCCGGGACAACGTGGCATGAATCCGATCAGTCAATTCCACCGAAGGGACCCTGAACAGGTCGGTCAGTTCGTTAACCAGCGCCCGTTCGGCAGCACCGTGACGGAAAGCCTCCATGCCCACGAGCGCCTCGACCCGTCGGTTGCCTGAACCGACCGACTGCTCGCCGAGCAAGGTCAGGCTGCCGATCTGGGCGGTATTCGCCACATGGGTGCCACCGCATAGTTCGCGGGACCAGGCTCCATCGATTTCCACGACACGAACGGTGTTCCCATACTTTTCGCCGAACAGGCTCGTGGCCCCCAGGGTCTTCGCCTCGTCCAGGCCCATCACGTTGGTCTGGACTTCATGGCTGTTGCGGATGGCCAGATTCGTGACTTCTTCAACTTCCGAACGGGCAGCCTGGGAAAGCGCCTCGGTCCAGCTGAAGTCGAAGCGCAAATAGCCGGCCTTATTGAAGGAACCGGACTGCAAGGCTTCGGGGCCGAGGATCTGGTGGAGGGCCGCGTGGACCAGGTGGGTGGCCGAGTGGGCCTGCTCCCCCGAACGCCGGCGCTGCGCGTCGACTTCCGCGGTCACCAGGGCGTCGGAAGGCAATTCGCCCTCGCGGACGATGGCACGGTGCACCGAAAGTCCCTTGACGGGGGCTTGCACATCCAGGACCTCCACCACGAAGCCGTCTCCGGTGATCAGCCCCACGTCGGCGGCCTGGCCACCGGCTTCTGCATAGAACGGGGTCTCATCCAGGACCAGTTCGATCTCTTGGCCCTGTTCGGCATAGCGCACCAGCTCACCGTCACGGACAATCCCGCGTACCGAGGAACCGGTGGTCAGCTCGTCGTAGCCGGTGAAGGTGGTATCCCCGGCGCCGTGGAGCCGGCTAAAGACCGTCAGGTCCGCGTGACCGGCCTTCTTGTCTTTCGCGTCCTTCTGGGCCCGCTGGCGCTGTTCGTTCATCAGTGAACGGAAGGCCCCCTCGTCCACCGCCAAACCGGCTTCAGAGGCCATCTCGAGGGTTAGGTCGATGGGGAAACCGTAGGTGTCGTGCAAGGCGAAGGCTTCCTCCCCTGACAGTGAGGTGCCGGCGGCCTTCGACGCAGTGACGGCTTGTTCCAGCCGTGCCGTACCGCTGGCGATGGTGCGGAGGAAGGCCCGCTCTTCGGCGTAAGCGATCCGTGAGATGCGGGCGAAATCAGTTTCGACCTCCGGGTAGACGCCCTTCATGGCGTCGCGTGAGACCGGAAGCAGTTCGGGCAGGACCGGGTCTTCGACTCCGAGCAGGCGCATGGCGCGCACCGCGCGGCGGATCAGGCGGCGCAGGACGTACCCGCGTCCCTCATTGGAGGGGCTCACGCCATCGCTGATGAGCATCAGCGACGAACGGATGTGGTCTCCTACGACCCGCAGGCGCACATCATCGGTATGCCGCGGGTCTTCCGGGTCTTCAGTGGATGAGTATTCGCGCCCCGCCAGTTCGGCGGCACGGTCCAGAACCGGGCGGACCTGGTCGGTCTCATACATGTTTTCGACGCCCTGCAGGATCATGGCCAGACGTTCAAGACCCAAACCGGTGTCAATGTTCTTTTGCGGTAGCTCCCCGGCGACGTCGAAATCGGTCTTGGAGCGCACTGCCGAGAGCTGGTATTGCATGAAGACCAGGTTCCAGATCTCCACGAAGCGGGTTTCGTCCACCGCGGGCCCGCCGTCGAGCCCGTAGGCGGGACCCCGGTCATAATAAATTTCCGAGCAAGGCCCACCGGGGCCCGGTTGGCCGGTGCTCCAGTAGTTGTCTTCCTTGCCGGTTCCCACGATGCGCTCGTCGGGAACGCCCAACTGGTCGCGCCAGATGGCCCGGGCTTCATCGTCGCGTTCCTCTCCGTCCTCATAGACGGTGACCCAGAGGCGTTCGGGATCCAAACCGAAGCAACCATCCTCGACCGAGCCGGTCAGCAGTTCCCAGGCGTAGGCGATGGCTTCTGCTTTGAAGTAGTCGCCGAAGGAGAAGTTCCCGCACATCTGGAAGAACGTGCCGTGGCGGGCCGTTTTGCCGACTTCTTCGATGTCTCCGGTACGCAGGCACTTCTGGATGCTCACGGCGCGCGGGTAGGGGGCTTCCTCTTGGGCAGTGAGGTAGGGAATGAAGGGAACCATGCCGGCAACGGTGAACAGCAAGGAGGGATCCGTGGAGATCAGCGAGGCGCTGGGCACTGGGGTGTGTCCCTTGGCGGCGAAGAACTCAACCCAACGGTTGGCGATTTCCTGCGATTTCATAAGTGCTGGCGATCCCTTCATGGAACGGTACTGCGACGTGTGGTGAGCTGGGCCTTAGCGGCGGTGCGTAGCTCCGGTGTCCTGTGGGTTGTCCAGCCCCAGAGCGGTGCGTAATTCGGTTTCGCGACCGTGCATGCCGTCGCGGAAAGCCTCGGCGGACGCGGTCATGGCGTCGGCCAGTCGTCCGACGGAACGGTTCAGGTTCTCGCGTCCCAACCCCTGCTTCACGCTGGCGACCTTACGGGCCGCGAGCACGCCGACGCCGACGCCGATCCCCACCCAAAAGAGTTTCTTGATCATGCTGGCCTCCTAGCGGCTGCGGCGGCCGGTGCCGCCCGTTTGGGTATTAATGGCACTACGGACGCCATGGCTGAATGCTGCGATCTTAATCAGTGGGGCGCCGAGCACGGTGGCGGCCAAGGAAGACAGTGCCGTGACGTTTGCCGAGGCGTCGGAGACATTATTGGTGATGCCATCGACCTTCTGCAGTTGGGCGTTGGTGGTGGAGACCGTGGTGGTCACTTCCTCCAACAGCGGGCTGGTCCCTTCCGAGAGCTCGCGCACGGCCAGACGCAGTTCATCAAAGACCCTTCCCAGCTTGATCACGGGAACGGCCAGCAGCGCCACCAGAATGGCAAAGACCCCTGCGGCGATGAGGCCGGCAATATCGGACCCGGTCATATGGAACTGCTCCTCTTACTAGGTACTAATCAACAAACAAAGGACAACATTACCTTTTTACGTCACCGGTGACGCAGTCGGCTCACCCGGTACCGTGTTTTCCGGGGGAAGTAGCCCATGGGAGTTATTGGTCGGCCCCGCGCGGTGACTCCCCCGACCGGCCACACGAAAGCAGGGAGCCCACGACCCGAAGGTCATGGACTCCCTGCTTGACGCGGACTACGTGCCGAGAATCAGCGGTGGCTGGTTCTTAGCGTGCGTAGTACTCGACGACGAGGTTCTCTTCGCAGGTCACGGGGACCTCCGAGCGCTTCGGGCGGCGCACGAGGCGTGCCTGAAGTGCTTCCAGCTTGACGTCCAAGTAGGCCGGTGCGGCCGGCAGGACGTCGCGGTGCGCGCCAGCGGCGGCAATCTGGAACGGGACCATGGTCTCGGACCGCTCGTGGACGGCGACCAGCTGGCCTTCGCCTACGCGGAACGACGGACGGTCAACGCGCTGTCCATCAACCACGATGTGGCGGTGAACAACGAGCTGGCGGGCCTGGGCGATGGTGCGGGCAATGCCCGAACGCAGAACCAGGGCGTCCAGACGCATTTCGAGGAACTCCACCAGGTTTTCGCCGGTGTCGCCAGCTGAGCGCTTGGCATCCTCGAAGTAGCGGGCCATCTGCGATTCGCGGATGCCGTACTGGGCGCGTAGGCGCTGCTTTTCACGCAGACGCACGGCGTAGTCGGAGTCCTGCTTCTTGCGGGCGCGTCCATGCTGGCCGGGGCCATAGGGACGACGCTCCATGTACTTCTCTGCCTTGGGGGTCAAGGCGAGGCCGAGGGAACGCGACAGGCGAACCTTACGGCGGGCACGGGTGTTATTAGCCACTGGTGTCCTTCTTCTTTTCTATCGGCGGCTGTGTGTAACTGGCCTCCATGTCGGAGAGTTAAGGGAAGCCGCTCCCTTGGTACTACAACTCGATCTCCATCCGCGGCACCAAGGTGCCACCCAAAAGGTCATGCGGATGTGATCGGCTTGCCAGCCAAGGAACCATCCTAACACTCCCGACGGCCCTGCCCCGTGCTCAAACCCCTGGACCGTCGGAAACCCCTTATCGTCGTTCCTCTCGATCCCTTTGGTCGGCAGGTCCGAATACGGCGGAGGCCGCACCCGCGGGGGTCACCCTCGCCGAGAGCTC
>NZ_NRGU01000010.1:564-1152 GCF_002332245.1 Glutamicibacter sp. BW78 | reverse complement strand
CCCGTGCCTGAGTATTTGAACACCGAGCGGGCTTGCTTCGCGTACATCAACCCGATGACCACGGTCAGCATGGTCAGTCGTTACGTAACCGGGAATGGGCCAGTCATCGTGACTGCGGCGACATCGGAAGCTGCAACCCAGATCGCCGCGCTGCTGAAATTTCGCAACGTTCCTGCTATCGGAATCACTCGTAGCTCCGACCGGCCTCCAAGCAAGGGAAAACTGTGGAGCGCGATCATCGCCACAGACCAACCCGAGTGGGAAGAACGACTCTATGCCGCCGCCGGCCAATCTGCCCGCGTCGTGTTCGATGCCGTCGGCGGCCTAAACGCAGGCAAAGTTGCGAGAGCCCTTGAACCGGGAGGTCAGTTCATCAGCTACGGGCTCCTCTCCGGCACGCCAATTCACGGCAGTTGGGAATTTCCATCGCATGTGGAACTGAAGTATTTTCACCTGCGCCAAGATGCTCATAACAGCGACCCCGTGCAGTTCGCTCAGCGTTTTGAAGAAGTCTTCCAGCTCGTTGCGTCAGGTTTACTGGCCACAACACCCGCCGCAAAATTTCCGCTCTCGCAGATCCGGGATGCT
>NZ_NRGU01000010.1:0-495 GCF_002332245.1 Glutamicibacter sp. BW78 | reverse complement strand
GAAAGGTGCTCCTGGAAATCAATGCCGAAGCGCCCCGGTAGAGGTTGGGCAAGTTCGTGAAGAACAGGCTCAGGTACCTCTACGAGATGCAGTTGCGACTGCTGGGGCGCGGGGTGCTGCCACGGGTGGCTGGATATCGTCATCCAGACCATATTCGCAGCTCCCCCGAGCGCCCGCTAGCGGTTCGGCTTACGAGATCATGCAATGGGAACACCAAAATGCCGGCCACGCCCCGAGAAGCGGTGGAGTACATTGTTAGCTGCTGGGAATTCCGCGCTAGCGGCTTCGTTGGTGTCAGAGAAGGACCTTGCGCGTTAAAAGCTGGAGGATGCAATGGAGCCAGAAGAGGCCGTGAGACTCGCCATCGACGTTGCCGAACAGGGATTCGAAGCGGGAGAGATGCCAATCGGTGCCGTTGTCCTGCTCGGCGATCAGGTTATAGCGGGCGCATACACGCAAGAACAATCCCTCGGCAGGCGGGTCGTCCACGCGGAC
>NZ_NRGU01000009.1:0-1153 GCF_002332245.1 Glutamicibacter sp. BW78 | reverse complement strand
ACTCCCCCACCCACTCAGGAGCCCCACAAACCCGCACGAGAAGCCACGCCAGCCCGCAGGGACAGCCCGGGCGACCAACCTGCGGCCACGGTGCCACCACAGGCCCCAGCCGCCGCAGCAGGCCAGCAGCCCGGGATCCACGACCAACCACCCATCGCCAACACCCCACCAAGCACCGCGAGCACCGAGATACCACCAGGCACCGCGAGCGCCGGCCACTGCCCCATGGGATGGCCCCACCCAGCCCGCCAGGCAAGCAGATACCACCGCGAGTACCGCCGGCACCTGGAGACCGCCCCGGCCCGCCTCGAGGAAACCCAGCCCGCCGGCACCTCGAGGAAAACCCCCGGGGACATACCAACCAGGCGCCAGGCGCCGCGGGCCCGGGAGCAGCTCCTCCCCTGGAACCAACAGCACCCCGACATACCACCAGGCACCGCCAGCACCGCGGTACCACCAGCGGGATGCCACCACCCAGAAACCAGACACCAGGGAAGCAGATACCACCACGGGATCCACGCCGGCCATCGCCGCGGGCCCCCGGCACCTCGAGCCAACCCACCACGGAGACATACCAACCAGACACCACCGGCCGCCGGCGGAGCAGCTCCCCAGGAAAAACCACTCCCGCGGTACCCAACCCACCAAGGGATGACCCCCAACCAGGAACCAGCAGCTCACCGACATACCACCAAGCACCGCCGGCACCGCGGGCCCCCACCAAGAACACGGGATGACCCCACGCAGCTACTCAGACCAACCCGCTACAGCACCCCTACAAACCCACCAAAATCAGAAACCCCTAGTCAGCCCACTGATAAACGTGCACACCCCCACCACACACAACCCGACCCACCCCAACGAAGCCCCGCCCCACGACCGACCTCGAGCCAACCCCGCGAAACCCGCAGGGACATACCAAACCACGACACCAGGCACCGCGGGCCCGCCGACTGAACAACACCCCCCAGGAAAAACCCCTCCCGCGGACATACCAACACCAACCAGGCGCCAGGCACCCGCCAGCACCCACCCAAAAGACGGGATGACCCCCAACCAAGGAACCAGGCAGCGCAGATCCGGCTTACCGCCTCATAATCCTGTTCGCCGATTTAGCTGCCCCTGTCCGAATCCTGCGGATCACGGCTGCGAA
>NZ_NRGU01000008.1:156905-218112 GCF_002332245.1 Glutamicibacter sp. BW78 | reverse complement strand
GATGTGTCCGGTACGCACACTGTCAGCAGGATCATGGCAGGTCGGCGCCCCGTCCCGACGCCCCCTCAACCACCGCTCCATGACGGGCCACGATTGCCTCGACGATCGGCAGATCGGCAGGAATCCAGGGCACCTCAGAGACGAGGTTCCCGCCGATTTCCAACCAGCGCAGTTCGTCGTGGTCTTCAAGAGGTTCGGGGGTCCCCGCAGTAATCCGGGCCAGCCAGACACGCATGGCCGCGGACCCCGCGAGTTTCCACCCCTGGTCGATCGGGCCTTCAATTTCGGCGCCAAGGTCGGCCTCGATACCGAGTTCTTCCGTCAACTCACGCAGCAAACCTTCTGCGCAGGTCTCCCCGGCTTCCACCTTTCCCCCAGGAAATTCCCAGAGTCCGGCCAGCGCTGGCGGGCTGGTCCGGCGGGCGGCCAACAGCCGGGTCGGTGTCTGGAGAGAATCGACCAGTGCCGCACCGACGATCTGTTTCAGCCCAGTCATTGCGCGGCTCCTTCGGTGGTTCCCGGTGCCTGCCTGGCCTCGCTGGTTCGTTCGATATCGGGTTCGAGGTAGATGACCGTTGCCGTCGGTACGGCGGCGCGGATCCGGGCCTCGGTCGCGTCGATGGCCGCGGCAATATGTTCACCCGTACTACCCTTCCGGGTACCGAACTTCGCAGCGACGAGGATTTCCTCGGGGCCCAGGTGAAGGGTCTTCAGGTGGATGATTTCGGTCCCGTCGGCGCGGATGGCTTCTTCGATTCTGGCGATGTTCTCACGGGATGCCGATTCCCCCAGCAACAGGGATTTGGTTTCGACGGCCAAGATGATGGCGATGCAGACCAGCAGCACACCGATCATTGCCGTCCCGGCGGCGTCGAAGATCCCGTTCCCGGTGAGCAGGGTCAGGCCCACGCCGAGGAGTGCGAAGAACAGGCCCACCAGCGCTCCCAGGTCCTCCAGGAGGATCACCGGCAGTTCGGGTGCCTTGGCCCGGCGGACGAACTTCACCCACCCCGTCGTGCCGCGGACCTGGTTTGATTCATGGATGGCTGTCCTGAAGGAGAGCCCCTCAGCGATGATGGCCCCGACGAGCACGGCCACAGGAACCCACCACCATGGACCGTCGATGCCGTGGGGGTCCTTGAATTTTTGAAAGGCTTCATACAGTGCGAAGAGCCCGCCGACGCTGAAGAGGATGATGGAGACGATGAACGCGTAGATATAGCGTTCACGGCCAAAACCAAAGGGGTGTTCGGGGCTGGCTTGGCGTGTGGATCTCTTCCCGCCAATCAGCAGCAGGACCTGGTTGCCGGAGTCCGCGACGGAGTGGATCGCCTCGGCCAGCATCGAGGATGATTGGGTCAGTAGCCAGGCGACGAATTTGAAAACGGCGATCGCCAGGTTGGCTGCCAACGCCGCGACGACGGCCTTATTTCCACCGGATGCTGCCATGGTCTCCGCCTCTGTCGGGGCGCGGTGCGCCTCGTTGAATATCCTTGCGCCACGCTACTACGTCGCAGGGCTCTTTCAGCCCTGCTCGCACCGTACCGTCAGGACGACGGGTCGGACCTGCGATGGGCGCGTGCCGAGGCATAGAGGCAGACGGTGGCCGCCGTGCCCACGTTCAATGATTCGGCAACCCCGTACAGCGGGACGGCGACCCGGTGGCCAGCGATCGCCAGTTCCTGATCATCCAGTCCCTGGGCCTCGTTGCCGAAGAGCCACGCGGAGGGGTCTTCCAACCGCGGGTTCGAGCTGTTCTCGACTTCGCTCGCCGACCCTAGCCGCCGCATCGTGCTCTCATCCTGCAGGATGTCGAGATCGGTGGTCCCGTAGCCATCGGCCGCCAAGAGCTGAACCCCTGCCGCTCGTGCCGCCACAGCCAGGGAGTCGAATGAAACACCGGTGACGATCGGCACCTGGAAGATGGAACCCACGGTCGACCGCACGGCCTTGGGGTTGTAGATATCGACGCTGCCTTCGGTCAGGACGACGGCATCCGCACCGGCCGCCACGGCTGCCCGCAGAATGGTGCCGGCGTTGCCGGGATCCTGGACCCGGCACATCACCGCCACCAGTTGCACTCCGGCACCAAACACGTCCTCGAGGCTGTGGGGCACCATGCGGCATACGGCAATGATTCCCTGCGGCGAAACGGTATCAGCCATCGCGGCCAGCACTTCGGCGCTCACAGTCCGCAACCTGACCTGTCCCCGGGACAGACCCAAGTCCGGGTGTCGTTCCAGGGCTTCGACGGTGGCGAAGACCTCCTGGACAATTCCCCGTCCGCCGTCGGCCAGTGCCGTGTCGTGGCGCTGCAACGCTTCGCGAACGGCTTGAGGGCCTTCGGCCAGGAAGGCCGCCCGCTTAGACCGCCCAGAACGGGTGGCCAACCGGGCGACATCTCGGACACGTTCGGCCCGCGGATTGGTCATCTCGGCCTCGGTGTGGTGCACAGCGTTCATGAGAAGAACCTTATCGGGCTCGGGCGCCGCAGCGCGCAGGTGGGCAGTTTCCCACCACTGGTTAACGGCCGAGGGGACGGAATCCGTTGAGAATTCCGTCCCCTCACACCGGGCGGACGATGGCCCGCGGCGCAGTGTTCTACTTGGAGAACTGCTGGCGTGACTCGCCACCTGCCGGCTCGAAACCGGCGGCCTTGGCGGCCTCGACGGAGTTGAACCAGAACTCCGGCTGCGTCTGCTCGTACCAGGTCGAATCCGGCACGTGGTACTTCATCGACTGGTTGCCCTTGATGACGTAGCCCTCGGGGGCATCCTCGCCCTCAACGGCCTTGACCATGCCTTCACCCTCGGTGGCCTTGGCGGCCTTCGGGGCAGCAGCCTTCTTGGCGGCGGCCTTGGGGGCGGCAGCCTTCTTGGCGGCAGGAGCGGCCGGCAACTTGGTGGCGGGCTTCTCGGCGGCCGGGGCGTTGACATCGGCCGGGAGGGCCTCCTTGGCAACCTTGACCAGCGCGCCAAACGCGTTGGCGTCGGAAACGGCCAGCTCGGCGAGCATCCGACGATCAACCTCGACCTCAGCGGCCTTCAGGCCCTGGATCAGACGGTTGTAGGTCAGGCCATTCGCGCGGGAGGCAGCGTTGATGCGCTGGATCCACAGGCGACGGAAGTCACCCTTGCGCTTGCGGCGGTCGCCGTAGCTGTAGACGAACGAGTGGAGCAGCTGCTCCTTGGCCTTGCGGTACAGGCGCGAACGCTGACCGCGGTAGCCCTTGGCCCGCTCAAGAACGACCCGACGCTTCTTATGGGCGTTGACTGCCCGCTTCACACGTGCCACGTGTGTACTCCTTAATATCTTGCCCTCGGGATATCTGCCTGTTGGCGATCTGTCCGGGGGAACTCCATGGATGGGTGGGAACTCACCGTTCCCGGTGCGTGTGCTTAGATGCCCAGCATCCGCTTGATGGTCTTGGTGTCCGCCTTGGCAACGATCCGTTCGCCCTTGAGCTGGCGCTTCAGGCTGGAAGGCTTGTGCTCCAGGTAGTGACGACGATTGGCCTGCTGGCGCATGATCTTGCCGCTACCGGTGAGCTTGAAGCGCTTCTTGGCGCCACTGTGGGTCTTGAACTTCGGCATATCCGCCGTTCTCCTTACGTGCTCCCGTTGCCCTATCGGACCGGGGATCTTTGAGGCTTCCGGTATTGGAAACCCGTGGGTCAGGTGCTGCCCCCTGAGGGGCTCGCCATTCCGGGCTATTTGCCC
This sequence comes from Glutamicibacter sp. BW78, assembly GCF_002332245.1. NCBI lineage: Bacteria > Bacillati > Actinomycetota > Actinomycetes > Micrococcales > Micrococcaceae > Glutamicibacter > Glutamicibacter sp. BW78. The sequence continues at coordinate 214,393 of NZ_NRGU01000008.1, read as the reverse complement.
GGGCGTGGCTTCGGAGCCGCGGTGGGCTTCGGTGCTGGCTTCGGAGCCGCGGTGGGCTTCGGGGCCGGTTTCGGTGCAGGCTTCGGTGCTGGCTTGGCAGCCGGCTTCGGAGTAGCTGCGGGCTTCGAGGCGGCGGCCGGTTTGGCTGCTGCTGGCTTCGCTGCTGCAGCCGGCTTGGTAGCCGTCGCAGGCTTCGCGGCCGGCTCGGCCTCAGCGGCCTTCGGAGCTTCAGCTGCCGGCTTTTCGCTGGCCTTGGGGGCTGCGGCGGCCTGAGCTTCGGCTTCCTTGGCGGCAGCAGCGTCAACCTTGGCCTTCGCTGCGTTATCCGCTTCGACCTGAGCCAGGCGTGCCTGGAACTCGTCCGGGAGGTTGTCCCCCAGCGACTGGGTCATTGCCGGTTGATCGCCCGAGGTATCGACGCGACCTTCCTTGGTTGCCGTTGCCTTGGCCTTGTCGTTTTCGCGCTGTGCCTGACGGCGTGCTTCGGCCTTGGCCTCTGCCTTGTTCTTCAGCGGTCCAACGACCATGACCATGTTCCGGCCGTCCTGACGCGGGCTCGACTCGACGACGCCGACTTCGGCAACGTCTTCGGCGAACTTGTTGAGCAGGCGAATGCCCAGCTCTGGGCGCTGCTGCTCACGTCCACGGAACTGGATCATGGCCTTGACCTTGTCGCCAGCACCGAGGAAACGCAAAGCGTGCCCGGTCTTCGTCTCATAGTCGTGCTTGTCGATCTTGAGTCGGAAGCGGACTTCCTTGAGCACCGTGTTGGTCTGGTTCTTGCGTGCCTCACGAGCCTTAACCGCGGCTTCGTACTTGAATTTGCCGAAGTCCATCAGTTTGCACACGGGAGGCTTGGCCGTCGGCGCCACCTCGACCAGATCAAGGTCGGACTCCGCGGCCAGACGCAACGCGTCCTCAATGCGGACGATGCCCACCTGTTCGCCGTTGGGTCCAACCAGCCGCACCTCGGGGACGCGGATTCGATCGTTAATGCGTGGATCGCTGATGTGTCGCTCCTGCTGTTCGTAGTTCGAAGCCCCCAGCAACAAGAGAAGGCCTCCAGCTGCTGGGCAGATGGAGGCCTGAAAATTCGGTTCGGCTGCTCACGCATGCCACGGAACCAGAAGTTCCGTACCGAAGTGACCCGGCAACCTGAAGCGGTTACAGCGGGTGGGAGTAGGCCTCCACTTGCATACTCGTCTTGTTGCTCGAGGCAGATCCTTCGCCTGATGGGGCGGAATCCGCTGAGTCAGCAAAACCAGTCGGTCTGTGAAAAGCTTAGCAGTATGAGTACCCCTGAAACCAATCCTGACGCCACCTTCGGCGAGACCAACGAGGTTCGCGACATCGCCGAAGTGGCGGCCGTGGAAGTCATTACGACGGCTGCCGTGCACCTGATGAGCGCGGCAGCCGTGAAATGCGGGCTCGCCGAAGGCGAAGACGCCGAGGGCCTGCAGGATCTAGATGAAGCCCGCAAGCTCATCACTGCCCTGGCCGGCCTGATCACCTCGGCAGCACCCGAAATCGGCTCACAACATGCCGGACCACTCCGCGACGGTCTGCGCTCGCTCCAGCTGGCCTTCCGCGAAGCCTCCAACTACCCGGATGCCCCCGGGCAGGGGCCCGGAGAAAAACTCACTGGTCCCGTGAACTAAAGCTCCAACGCACGTCTCACCCGGGAGGTCGCCACCGTGGTGGCGACCTCCCTTTTCGTGCGCCACCATGATTCAGCGCCGCCGGCAGCCACTGCCCTTCACACGCGTGCAGCCGGCCCGTGCAGCCCAATTTCCAACGAATCCACCCGCGTAGCGAAGTCCGCGTCCGCGCCAAGTACCCGTTGAAGTCGCCCGACGGTGGCCTGCACGTCTTCGCGGGCCATCCCGGCACGCAAAGAGATCTCCACGCGTAGTTCGGGGCCCGGGCCTCCCCCTGCCATGACCGTCCCGTCGGCGGTACGAGAGGCCACTCCCCGCCCGGGCGCTGCGGTGATCCCGCGGATGGCAGAGTCTGCGTCGGCTGCTGCCTGCAAGAGTGGCAAGAGCGCCTCATCGGCGTAGCTGGGAGTCCACTCCTGCTGTTGAGCCAGCGCCCACATGGCTGGCCGACGCAGGACGAAAGTAGTCTCTGCGGCCGGGTCGATGACCAGCAGTTGGGCTTTTTCGGCAACTGCCGACAAGGCTGCACGCGGAGCATAGACGGCAACAGGGCGAGCTTGCTCGTGCCACGCTTGCAACAGGTCAACGCTACTGAAGACCGGCAGGGCTGGTCGGCCGTCGGGAGCGGTGATGGTCACCAGCGCCATATCGGCTTCCTTGTCTTCGGTGAAGCCGTGCTCACCGATGCCCCCTTCGGCCAGCGTCGCCACGACGGGGACAAAAAGCCTGGCGTGGGCCAGTGCAGCGTGGACCTCACGCTCGGTGCCGGTACCAGCCTTCAACGCGCCGATCGCCTCGAGATAGCCGGCGTCTGGTGCCCCGTCGTCGTCGTCGAAATGATGCAACGGATTGCCTTCGCCGGACAGGTCCCTTCCGGCCCAGGACTGGCCAGCGGAGTCAGTGGCCTCTCCGGCACGGAGCAGCGCGGCTTCGATATGGCCGGGCAGGTGCCGACTGATCCTTGGGTTCGCCGGGCTGCCTCCGGTCGGGGTTCCGGCGGCCGGTTCAGGAGCGCCGTCGCTCATCGCTACCGCCGGCCGGCGACGTCGAGGGCCTGGGGCAGGGTGAACTGCCCGGAGTACAGCGCCTTGCCCACGATCGCGCCTTCAACTCCGTTGGGCACCAAGGCCCGCAGTTCGCGCAGGTCCTCCAGACTGGAGATTCCTCCGGAGGCGATGACGGGTCGTCTGGTTCGGGTGCACATTTCGCGCAAGAGATCGACGTTCGGTCCGCGCAAGGTGCCGTCCTTGGTCACATCGGTGACGACGTAGCGTGCGCATCCAGCGTCTTCGAGCCGGGCCAGGACATCCCAGAGGTCTCCGCCGTCGCTGGTCCATCCACGGCCGGCCAGCGTCGTTCCTCGCACGTCAAGTCCGACGGCGATCTTGTCTCCATGCCGGGCGATGGCGCGGGCCGTCCATTCCGGTGCCTCCAGTGCCGCAGTGCCCAGGTTGACCCGGGCCGCCCCAAATTCCAGCGCACGTTCCAATGATTCGTCGTCGCGAATTCCACCAGAAAGTTCGATCTTAATGCCCAGTTCGCGAGAAATCCTCGCGACGGCCTCGGTGTTGTTCCCCCTGCCGAACGCGGCGTCCAGATCCACCAGGTGCACCCACTCGGCGCCGTCCTGCTGCCAGGCCAGGGCTGCATCAAGCGGGTCACCGTATCCGGTCTCACTGCCGGCTTCGCCCTGAACGAGGCGGACGGCTTGCCCGTCGGCGATGTCCACCGCTGGCAGGAGTTCGAGGATGTTGTTGCTGGTCACAGGTTCTTCTCCGGTCTTCATCGATTGGGTGGGCCGCTGCCCGGCATACGCCGGGCAGGGACGGCTACTTCAGGGTCATGATGTAGGCGGCCAACAAGGCCATCCCAGCCAGCACCCAGGTCGCAACGATCCAGGAGATATGGGCTTTCTGCTGGCGCAGGGACAGGGCGCCACCAGCGAGGATTCCTCCGACCGCCATCAGAATCAGGCTCCACATCAGGACAGGGTCTCCAGCCAGTTGGAGAGCAGTTGCGCCCCTGCTTCCCCTGACTTTTCCGGGTGGAACTGCACGGCCGAAAGCGGGCCGTTCTCCACGGCGGCGATAAATGGGCCGCCATGATCCGACCAGGTCACTGCCGGGGGGTTCATACGCGGCTGAGCCACCGGGAAATCCCAATGCTGGACTGCGTAGGAATGCACGAAGTAGAAGCGCTCATCTTCGATGCCGGCAAAGAGTCGTGATCCCGTCGCCGCAGTCACGGTGTTCCACCCCATATGTGGGACGACTTCGGCCTTGAGTCGTTCGACGGTTCCCGGCCACTCGCCGAAACCGGCAGTCCGAATGCCATGTTCGACGCCTTCGTCGAAGAAGACCTGATGGCCGACGCAGATTCCCAGCACCGGTCGCCCCCCGGCGATCCGGCGACCAATGAGCGGTCCCGCCCCGACGTCATTGAGTGCTTTCATCACGCTGGCGAACGCACCCACGCCCGGGACGACGAGGCCATCAGCCTCACGGATATCGGCTGGTTGATTGCTCAACGTGACTTCGGCGCCGACATGTTCAAGTGCGCGAACCGCGGATCGGATGTTGCCCGACCCGTAATCCAACACCGTGATACGGGGCCCGGCCATCTACAAGGCACCCTTCGTGGAGGGGATCATTCCGGCATTGCGAGGGTCTGGTTCCACGGCTTGCCGCAAGGCGCGGGCGAAGGCCTTGAACTGTGCTTCGACGATGTGGTGCGGATCCCGACCGCCCAGGACTCGCATGTGGAGGCAGATCTGCGCGTGCAAGGTGATCGATTCAAAGACGTGGCGGGTCAGCGAACCGGTGAAGTGGCCTCCGATGAGGTGGTATTCCTGTCCTGCCGGTTCGCCTCCATGGACCAGGTACGGACGTCCCGAGATATCAACGACAGCGTGGGCCAGGGCTTCATCCAGCGGGACTGAAGCCTCGCCGAAGCGGCGGATGCCTGCCTTGTCGCCCAGGGCGGTGCGCAGGACTTCGCCGAGGGTGATGGCAACGTCCTCCACCGTGTGGTGGGCATCGATGTGGGTGTCGCCGGTCGCCTGGATGTTCAGGTCGATCAGTGAGTGTTTGGCCAACGCTGTCAGCATGTGGTCGTAGAACGGGACACTGGTACTGATGTTGGCGGTACCTGTGCCATCAAGGTCGAGTTCAACAGACACGGTGGACTCGCTGGTGGCGCGCTCCATGCGGGCTCGGCGACCGCCAAGCAGTTCTGCAGACATGGGTATTCCTTCGGTGTGGGTGGGGCGGGCGGCAACGGTGGCGGCCCACGGGTTAAGTCTAGCTGTCGTGCCCTGAATCAGTTTTCGGGGCGGAGGACACGAGGGCTTCCAACGCGTGGAGGAAAGCGGTCGTCTCGGCTTCCGTTCCCGCCGTGACCCGCAGGTGGCCGGCGATGCCCACATCGCGGACCAGCACGCCGGCGTCGAGTAGGCCCTGCCAGGTCGCACTGGAATGTTCGAGACCACCGAAGAACACGAAGTTGGAGTCACTCACCGCAGGTTTCAAACCCAACCGGGTCAGTTCGCTGACGATCCTGTCGCGTTGGCCCTTGATGTCCTCGACCGTGGCCAGCAAGGCATCAACCTGCTTCAAAGCAGCATTGGCGGTGGCCTGAGTGACGGCCGAGAGGTGGTACGGAAGACGCACCAAGCGCAGGGCGTCGGCAATTTCCGGAGCTGCGGCGAGGTAGCCAAGCCGTGCTCCAGCCAGCGCGAAGGCCTTGCTCATGGTCCTGGTGACGATCAGTCGTTCACGGCCGGGAAGCAGCGTCAGCGCCGACCGGGTCCCGCTGAGCGCGAATTCGGCGTAGGCCTCATCAACAATGACGATCGCCTGGCTGGTCCGCCCCGCCTCGTAGACGGCTTCAACGACGTCCAACCCGAGGGCGGTGCCTGTCGGATTATTCGGTGAACAAAGGATCACCAGATTCGGGGCGGCCGCTGCGACCTGATCCGCTGCTGACTGGGCGCTGAGTCCGAAGTCCTCGCCCCGCGCTCCGGCAAGGTAGGTGGTATCGGTACCGCTGGCCAGCAGCGGGTACATCGAATATGTCGGAGGGAAGCTCATCACGGTCCGCCCCGGCCCCCCGAAGGCCTGGAGGATCTGCTGCAGAACTTCGTTGGAGCCATTGGCCGCCCAAATACTTTCGGCTCCCAGCCCGTGCCCCAAATATCCGGCAAGGCGTTCACGCAGTTCGGTGAACTCGCGGTCAGGGTAGCGGTTCAGGTCCGTTGCGGCTGCGCTCACGTCTTCGGAGATGGCCCGGCTCACGGCTGCGGGCAGCGGATGGGTGTTCTCGTTGACATTCAACAGGATGGGAACATCCAGTTGGGGTGCGCCGTAGGGTTCGATGCCCCGCAGGTTCTCACGCAGGGGCAATTTGGCCAGTCGTTCCAGCTGATCACTCACGGCCCCATTCTATTGCCCGTCCGTCCGTGGCGGGAATCGGGGCCGGGGCCCGGGGTCATAAAGGAGGCTTAGCTGCCGGCGGGAACGAAGATCTGTTGGCCGGGGACGAGGACCGATCCCTTCAGGTCATTCATTTCGGTGATTTCCGCCACAACGTCTCGGCGGTCGCGCTGCGGAGCGAATTCCGCGGCCAGGGCCCAGACGGTATCCCCTTCCATGACCGAGACCGTCTGCGCCTCAACAGAGGTCGTGTCGGAGGCGTCAGAGGCCATCACCGGAGCGGTGAAGATACCGGCAAGCACCAGGAGTGTGGTGGCCACCAGCATGACCGGCAAGCCGATGAGGATGAACCGGCCCCGACGAGTCAGCGTCAGGCGGCCACTGCGAGCTTTGGCGGGGTGGGAGGAAATGGTCTGAACGGAATCGTCATTGAGGAACACCGGGGTCGCGAGTGCGATCTGCGCCATGGTCTTACCTTCCTGTTGTCCGCCGAAGCGGGTCCTGGTTGCGGGATTCAACTCCCGTCTTCGAACTCATATTCGAACTTCTGTCTCATTTTTAGCATCTATGTACGAAGATTGTCGAGACACGTTCGAATAAATCTTTGAATGACGTCGACGACTGCCCTAGAGTAGAAGCCATCGGCTGGATGGATGAGAGTCCACCAGTTGCATCCGACACATTGCGCACAGCCCCGGTACGCCGGCGATTTACCAGGACGGGATGGATCATGAGCTCAGCTGAGAATCCGGCGCCGAAGAAGGCACCGAAGGGGTTGACTATCCGACAGAAGAGGATCTTGGAAACCATCCAGGATGCCGTGGCCGATAAGGGGTACCCGCCGTCCATGCGCGAAATCGGCGACACCGTCGGTCTGGCGAGTTTGTCTAGCGTCACCCACCAGCTCGCTCAGTTGGAGAAGCTCGGCTACATTCGGCGGGACCCGCGCCGCCCGCGGGCCATGGAAATCCTGCGTTCCGGGCACCCGGAGACGGCAGCGAACCCACAGCTGTCCCTCGCCCCCGAAGAGCCGGTGCAGCCCCGCCCGACACTTTCAGTGGTGGAGTCGGACGACTCCTCAGAGGTGGCCCGTGTGCCTCTGGTGGGGCGCATCGCGGCGGGCGGACCAATTCTGGCGGACCAGGCAGTGGAAGACGTGATGTCCCTGCCCCGCCAGCTGGTTGGGCACGGCGAGCTGTTCATGCTCAAGGTCAGCGGCGATTCAATGGTTGAAGCAGCGATCTGTGATGGGGACTGGGTCGTCGTCCGCCGCCAACAACATGCAGAGAACGGCGATGTCGTCGCGGCTTTATTGGACGACGAGGCCACGGTGAAGACTTTCAGGCAGCGTGACGGCCACACCTGGCTGCTGCCACAGAATCGCCAGTACGAGCCGATCTTGGGCGATCATGCCACCGTCATGGGCAAGGTCGTTTCGGTGATGCGCTCGATCTAGACCGCTGTAGAGACCAAGGAGGGCTCCGTCCGTGGACGGGGCCCTCCTTCATCTCTATCTAGTGCTCGCTGGCCGCCAGACGGCGCAATGAACCCAGCACGACGTCCTTATCCGTGGTTGACCACATGGGGGGCAGCGATGCCCGCAGGTAGCTACCGTAGCGTTCAGTGGCCAACCGTGAATCTAATACGGCCACGACGCCACGATCGTCCGTCGATCGGATGAGTCGGCCCGCCCCTTGGGCCAGACGCACCGCTGCATGGGAGGCGGAGACGGCCATGAAACCGTTCCCGCCATGGCGGGCCACGTCCCGACTGCGCGCCGTGGACAGCGGGTCATCCGGACGGGGGAAGGGGATCCGGTCAATAACCACCAGGCGGCATGACTGACCGGGGACGTCGACTCCCTGCCAGAGGGTCATGGTGCCAAAGAGGCAGGTGTCGCGTTCATCGGCAAATTGTTTGACCAGGGTGGACATGCTCGATTCGCCTTGGCACAAAATTTCCGGAGTGACCCGCGGTCGCAAGGCTTCGGCAGCCTCCTCGGCGGCCCGACGCGAGGAAAACAGGGCGAGCACTCCCCCACCGGATGCCCCAATCAGATCTGCGAGCTCATCCATCGCCTCGGTGGATACATTTCGCGACGGCTTGGGCAGATGCCGTGCGACGTAGAGCATCCCCTGTCGGGAGTAATCAAAGGGGCTACCGACGTCGATACCTGTCCAGGCAGGAGCGCCCTCGCCCAGAAGTCCAAGCGAACCGGCCACCGGTTCAAAAGCGGCACCTATGGCCAGGGTGGCTGAGGTCAGCACAACCGTACGGCCATCGAAGAGGCCCTCACGCAATTTGCCGGCCACCGATAGCGGGGCGACATTGATGGTCGCTGGTGCCGACTCATCGGGAGCACTGTAGCCGGCGCCCGGGGTGAAGTTTCCTTGTCGGGAGATCCACACGACTTCCCGTTCATCGGCGGGACCATCAAGGCGTTCGCACTGTTCCTGGAGATACAGCAATTGGGACCGGGCCATCTGGCGCCCACCATCAGCAGTTTCGCCGTTTCCGGGTTTTGAATCAGACAACGCTGTGCGGACCGCCTCACGCACAGCGGCAATGGCAGCACCCTGCTCCTCGTTCAGACCCTTGGGTAGCAGACCGGTCGGGACACCTTCCAAGGAGTCCGCTAGCGCCTTGCCGGCCTGATTAAGCGCTTCGACGGCGACACCTTTGCAATTGCGTCGGGTCGCAGTAGCTGCCGCAGCAACCAGCGCAGCAGAGATGGGGCGCGTCACTGAATTGGTCACCCGGTCTTGGAGTTCATGCGCCTCATCGATGATCACCGTGTCGAACTCCGGCAACACCGCCAGTCCTTCAAAGGCCGAGACCGCCAGCAGGGCGTGGTTGGTAATCACGATGTCGGCGTCGCCGGCCTTCTTCCGGGCCAATTCACTGAAGCATTCCTCGGCCATGGGGCATCGTTGAGCACCGAGACAGTCCATGGCGCTCACGGAGACCTGTCTCCACGCCCGATCGCTGACCCCCGGGACCAGATCATCGCGGTCACCCGAATCGGTTTCCTCGGCCCATTGACGTACGCGCACGACCTCTTGGCCCAGTGCCGAGGTGGGCCCTGCGCCAGCCGTCAGCGGCCGGGCGGCCCCATCGTCACCGAGCGCGAAGAGTGCCCCTTCATCTTCATCGGGGTATCCGCCGCCGAGCTTGTACTTGCAGACATAATTGGACCGCCCCTTGGCCAGCGCTACATCCAGCTGGCGAGGTAACTCGTCGTTGAGGTTCTCCAGGAGGCGGGGAACGTCCCGGCCGACGATCTGGGCCTGCAGTGCAAGAGTGGCTGTGGAGACAACGACTGGCTTATCCGATTCGAGAGCGTGGGCAATCGCGGGGACCAGATAGGCCAGTGATTTGCCGGTCCCGGTGCCGGCCTGCACCAGAAGATGCTTTCCGCTCTCGAAGGCCTCGAGCACTTGTTTGGTCATCTCGTGCTGTCCGGGCCGGCTTTGTCCGCCCATGCGTTCAACGGCCTGGTCCAGGAGGGAGACCACCTCTTGTACTTCAGCCATGTGCGACGAACTGCTCCAATTCAGCGGCGAGTGCCCCGCGTACCTTCACGGACAGGCGAGTGCCTTCATCAAGATGCTCGATTTCCAGGATCTCCGCGTCGGTGCCATGGAGCCGGTGAACCAGATCGCCGCGGTCATAGGGAATCAACAATTCCAGGGCCACATCAGGGCGGGGAATTGCCTGGCTGATCGCTTCGAGCAACTCAGGGATCCCGCCGCCGGTGCGAGCGGAGACCACCACATGGTTCGGTTCGCGTTGGCGAATACGCTCGACAACGAACGGGTCGGCAATGTCGGCCTTATTCAACACGATGATCTCGGCGATGTTCTGGGCGTCGACCTCGGTCAAGACTTCACGGACCGCATGGATCTGCCCTTCGGGATCCGGGTGCGAAGCATCGACCACGTGCAAGATCAGGTCGGCGTCGGCTATTTCTTCAAGCGTCGAGCGGAAGGCTTCCACCAGTTGGGTGGGCAATGACCTGACAAAACCCACGGTGTCGGCAATGGTATATCCCAGCCCATCCTCGGTTTCCGTCCGCCGAACCGTTGGATCCAACGTGGCGAAAAGGGCGTTCTCCACCAAGGCTCCCGCGTCGGTCAACCGATTCAGCAGCGAAGATTTTCCCGCGTTTGTATAGCCGGCAATGGCCACCGCAGGTACGGCATTTCGCTTGCGGTTGGACCGCTTGGCATCACGCGCCGGTTTCATGCCCTTGATCTCACGGCGCAGTTTGGCCATGCGGTCACGAATCCGTCGGCGGTCCAATTCGATCTTGGTCTCACCCGGGCCGCGTGAACCGATGCCGCCGCCCGCCGTGCCGACCCGGCCACCTGCCTGCCGCGACATGGATTCGCCCCAGCCACGGAGTCGAGGAAGCAGGTATTCGAGCTGGGCCAATTCAACCTGGGCCTTGCCCTCACGACTCTGCGCATGTTGGGCGAAGATGTCCAGAATCAAGGAGGTCCTGTCGATGACCTTCACCCGTACGATGTCCTCCAACGCCCTGCGTTGGGAAGGAGCCAGTTCGGAGTCGACGACCACGGTGTCGGCTCCGGTGCTGGCCACGATATCTCGCAGTTCTTGGGCCTTGCCGGATCCAAGGAACGTGGCAGGGTCAGGCTTCAGACGACGCTGGACCATTCCATCGAGAACTTCCGAACCTGCTGTTTCCGCCAAGGCAGCCAACTCACGCAGGGAGTTCTCGGCCTCTTGGGCTGTTCCTTCGGTCCAGATCCCGGCCAGGACCACACGTTCCAGCCGTAGCTGCCTGTTTTCGACTTCGGTAACGTCTTCGAGCTCCGTGGACAGTCCGGCGACACGGCGCAAGGCATGTCGTTCGGCCAGGTCCTGCTGGTCACCATCGCTGAGGGAGTGTCCGGCACCGTCACCATCCAACGCCAGGGCTTTGCCACCCAGCGGTGCTTGCGTGCGCCAGCTATCGTCACGCTGAGACGTGGCGCGGTCCGCGGCATCGTCCCTCGCCAGAATACGGTCGATGACGGATTGGATCTCGTCCTCTGGGAGGTCGCGTCCCTCCGGATTGGGCTCATTGTGAGTGGTCATGTTCCCCTTTGAAAGGATTCGTCCACCAATTCTAGTCCGGGCCGCCGATAAGTGGCGGATTTTCTCCACCGGCCGAAACCAGCAGACCTCCAAACTATTAGTGATTGGGATTACTCTATCACTTAAATGCAGGCCCCCGGGAGGACAAGATTCGCTTTGCCCTCGCCCGGACGGTTAATCTTCAACTCATGGGTTCGGACCACTACTTCAGCGCACAGCCGTCGACGCCTTTCACCCGCAAGAGCATCCACGTGACGCTCGGCGGCCGGGAGCACACCGTGAACACGGCCGGAGGCATCTTCAGCCCCGACGGGATCGACAAGGGCACCGCGGTCCTGCTCGGCGGCGTACCTGCTCCGGCCCCGCAGGGTCACTTGCTGGATATCGGCTGCGGCTGGGGCCCCATCGCCTTGAGCCTGGCCATGGCTTCCCCAGAAGCCACAGTTCACGCGGTGGACGTCAACGAGCGCAGCGTGGAACTCACCCGAGAAAATGCCCAGGCTCTGTCGCTGGACAATGTCGTCACGACGACCCCCGAAGCCGTCGATGAGAGCGTGCGGTTCCACACCATCTGGTCCAATCCCCCGATTCGGGTGGGCAAAGAGGCCCTGCACGGGATCCTGCTCCAATGGTTACCCCGGCTGGCACCGGGAGGGACAGCCTGGCTGGTCGTCCAGAAGAACCTAGGCTCTGATTCCCTCCAGAAGTGGCTGGCTCGAGAACTACCCACGGGATTCCTCGTGGACCGGTATTCAACGGCCAAATCTTTCCGCATCCTGCGGGTGCGCAACACCCTCGGCATGGCTGAGCACGACTCGATTCCGGCGGAGGCCTAGACGAGGGTCCCCTCGGCCACCAGTGCCGCCGGCCCTTCCAGGACCACATGCTCACGGCCGTCGGGCCCCGTAACGAACCGCACGGAAACGGTCCCCCCGGGGACCTGCACGTCCCAACGCCGCGCCGAGGCCCCACCGGCCCAATGGCGGGTCGCGACCACGGCGGCGCAGGCTCCTGTTCCACAAGAGAGAGTCTCCCCCACCCCGCGTTCATGAACGCGCATGCGAATGGTTCCGACCCCGTCGTTGACCAATGGATCAGAGGGCAACACGAACTCCACATTCGTTCCATGCTCCGGAACGGGGTCAACCACCGGACTGCGCTGCAAATCCAACTGGTCAAGCTCGGTCGCTTCGGAGAGCGCGACGACGGTGTGGGGGTTGCCCATGTCCACGCTCAGGCCCGGTCGCGGGACCTCCAGCGAGGCATCCACGATGCTGTCCAGCGCCCGCTCGTGGGCCTGCTCGGGGAAAAGGAATTCCCACGGCCCCATGTCTACCGAGTACCCGGCAGCTGAACGGGAGACGACCTTCACGCCTGCTCGAGTGCCGATCGTCAGGGCGTCTCCATCGGCGAGGGACACCAGACCGTGGGAGACCAGGAAATGGACGAAGACCCGCACCCCGTTTCCGCACATCTCGGATACCGATCCGTCGCCATTACGGTAATCCATGAACCATTCGGCCTCCGGGTGCCCGTCCAGCACATCCCGCCCCTCGGCCAGCGTCTCGGATCGGATGGCACGGATCAGACCGTCGGCACCGATACCTAGATGACGGTCACACAGGGACGCCACTTGTGTCGGCAGGATATCCCGCCGATTATCCGGGTCGGAGATCAGAATGAAGTCATTACCCGTTCCATGGCCTTTGGTGAAAGCCAGACCGGACAGCGCCGGCAGGACGTCGGTGTGGTGTTCAGGTTCCCTCATGCTCATCAACCCAGCCTACGTCCCTCCGGAAGCTTCGAATTCCTGGACGGCGGTCGCCAGCATCCCCCGTAGGTCCGGTTCGGCTGCATCGAACCAGCGGACTCGGGGATCGGCCCGGAACCAGGTGAGTTGGCGGCGGGCAAACTGCCGCGTGGCCACTGTCGTTGATTCGATGGCCTGCTCGATCGTGCTGGTTCCCTCAAGTACTTGAAGGAACTGAGAGTAGCCGATGGCCCGGGATGCCGTTCGGGTCTCGCGCAGACCGCGCTGTGCCAGCGATTCCACTTCGGCCAGCAGCCCTGAGTCACACATGGTGTGTACCCGTTCTGCCACCCGGGCGTGCAGACGCCCACGTTCGATGTCCAACCCCAGTTGCAGGGTGGGTTGCCGGTAGTTGCGGCGGGGCATATAGGAGCTGAAGGGACGGCCGGTGAGCTCATGGACTTCAAGGGCCCGGATCAGTCGACGCTCGTCGAGGTCCCGGGCTGCTGATACCGGGTCAGCTAGCGCGAGTCGGGCACGCATTCCGGTCACACCTTCCGTGGACGCCTCGTCTTCCAGGCGTCCGCGGATCACCGGATCGGTGGGCGGGAACTCCAGGTCGTCGATCACTGCCCGGACGTAGAGCCCGGAGCCCCCGACCAGGATCGGCAGCCGGCCACGTTCCTGGATTTCGGCGATCTTCTCGCGGGCCTGCTGCTGGAACGTGGCGACGCTTGCTTCGCCATCGATGTCCATGATGTCCACTAGGTGGTGAGTGATTCCACCCCGCTCGTTCTCCGGCAGTTTGGCCGTGCCGATGTCCATGCCGCGATAGAACTGCAGGGCATCGGCATTGATGATCTCCCCGTCAAAGCGCCGGGCCAGGGCGATGGCGGCGTCGGACTTTCCCGTTGCCGTCGGCCCGACGATCGCAATAAGTGGCCTCATCTCGGGCTAGCGACGCGGGGGCAGAGCGGGCATCCCCAGGGAGACTCCCTGACCGGCGGCCCCCTGACCGGTGCCGCAGGACTCTTCCTGCGAGCGGTCCCACGCGTCGCCGGCGCGTGAACGACGCAGATGGTATTCGCCAGCAGTGGTCGGATCGGCCACCAAATGGAAGGCAGCGGCTTCCGTGATGGTGACGCTCACGAGGTCCCCGGGCCGGGGGGCTTCGGCACCGTCGGGGACGGAAAAGTGCACGAGTCTCTGGTCGCGGGCACGCCCCGACAGCCGATGGGTCTGTTCGGCCTTGCGACCTGACTGCGCGGTGACCATGACTTCAACCTCACGGCCGAGTTGGCGGGCATTCTCTTCAGCGCAAATACGGTCCTGAAGTGCGGTCAGCCGTTCGTAGCGTTCCTGGACGACTTCTTTAGGCAGTTGATCGGCCAATTCGGCCGCTGGTGTACCGGGTCGTTTGGAATATTGGAAGGTGAAGGCACTGGAGAACCTCGATCGCTCGACCACGTCCAGTGTTGCTTGGAAGTCCTCCTCGGTTTCCCCGGGGAAACCAACGATGATGTCTGTGGTGATGGCTGCCTCAGGCATGCGTTGACGAACCCGGTCCAGGATTCCCAGGAACTTCTTCGAACGATAGGAGCGGCGCATGTCCTTGAGGACCCGGTCGGATCCCGATTGCAACGGCATATGCAATTGCGGCATGACATTGGGTGTTTCGGCCATCGCGTCAATGACGTCATCGGTGAAGGCAGCCGGGTGAGGACTGGTGAACCTGACCCGCTCGAGACCGGGGATCTGGCCACAGGCACGCAGCAATTTGCCGAAGGCCAGACGGTCTCCGAATTCAACGCCATAGGAGTTCACGTTCTGCCCGAGCAATGTCACCTCAATGGCACCATCGTCAACCAGCGCCTGCACTTCGGCCAGGATGTCACCGGGCCGCCGGTCGCGCTCCTTGCCGCGCAAGGACGGGACGATGCAGAAGGTGCACGTGTTGTTACAGCCCACCGAGATCGACACCCAGCCGGCGTAGACCGAATCGCGTTTAGTGGGAAGGGTCGAGGGGAAGACGTCCAGGGATTCAAGGATCTCCAACTGAGCTTCGTTGTTATGCCGGGCCCGTTCGAGGAGCGTGGGCAGGGAACCGACGTTATGGGTTCCGAAGACAACGTCAACCCAGGGGGCCTTGCGCAAGATCGTCTCGCGGTCCTTTTGCGCGAGGCAACCGCCGACAGCGATCTGCATGCCGGGACGCTTTTCCTTGACGTGGGCCAGGCGGCCCAAGTTCCCGTAGAGCTTATTATCGGCGTTCTCCCGGACGGCGCAGGTATTGAACACGACGACGTCGGCTTCGGTATCCGGGTCCTGGCTGGGAACCAGACCCGCTTCTTCCAGGAGTCCGGCCAAGCGCTCGGAGTCGTGGACATTCATCTGACAACCGTAGGTGCGCACCTCGTAGCTACGGTGTGCTTCGTCGACGGTCGGGGCTGAATCGGGGCTGGGAATGGTCAAACTCACCCCCCCAGAGTACCGAACGCATGGAGCCGGAGGAACTCGGCTTGGACGGGGCGCGGCGGGTTAGCCTCGGGCGTCGGGCCACACCTCGTTGACGACGCGGAAGGCGATCCCCGAGCTGTATCCCTTGCGTCCGAGCATCGCCACTAGTCGTCGGACGCCCTTATCGCGCTCCAAGCCTGCCGGCATGGATCTGACCTTCTTTTCCACGAGTTCGCGAGCCATCTCCACCTCGTCTTCGCCGCTGAGCTGTTCCAGCGCGGCAGCTGAGAGTTCCTCGGCAATGCCCTTATCTCGCAGTTCGCGGCGCAACGCGCTTCGGGACAGCCCCCGGGTGCGCGCGCGACTGCGCACCCAGGCATCGGCGAAGGCCGCATCGTCGATGAGTTGAAGTTCCTCGAAGCGATCCAAGATGTTCTCGGCGATCTCATCCGGGATGTCTCGTTCGAAGAGTTTGTCGGCCAATTGCTTGCGGCTCTTCGGCGAGCCGGTGAGCTGTCGCAAAACAATGGCCCGTGCCGCAGACTCCGGGTCAGCCTCCGGGGCCCGTCCGGTTCCCCGGCGTCGCCGTTCATCGCCCCGACCACCAGGTTCCTGCCCCGCCTGGTGCTCGCCACCTGATTCGAGGTGCTCGGCATCTTCTGGAGGGAACAGGGCTCCCCCACCCCGGTCACCGCTCACCATGACTGCGTTGTCCTCCTCCATTGCCACCCCGTCCGGGCCGGCGTTTCGTCGCGTCCCCTGGCCTAGGAGTCAGTGCCCACAGCGCGCAACTGCGGGTCACCCGGTTCCTCCGGGGGCAGGGCACCGATCCCCAGCTTTTCCTTGATGCGTCGTTCCAGTTCGTCGGCGAGGTCCGGGTTGTCACGCAGGAACTTACGCGCATTCTCCTTGCCCTGGCCGAGCTGGTCACCGTCGTAGGTGAACCAAGCACCCGATTTCTTCACGAAGCCTTCTTCGACGCCCATGTCGATGAGGCCGCCTTCACGGGAGATCCCCACCCCGTAGAGGATGTCGAATTCTGCTTGCTTGAACGGTGGCGCCATTTTATTCTTGACGATCTTGGCACGGGTCCGGTTTCCTACCGGGTTGGTGCCTTCCTTGAGCGTCTCGATGCGACGGACGTCGATCCGCACGGAGGCGTAGAACTTCAACGCCTTGCCACCGGTGGTGGTTTCGGGACTCCCGAAGAAGACACCGATTTTTTCACGCAACTGGTTGATGAAAATTGCAGTGGTCTTCGTCTGGCTCAGACGCCCGGCGATTTTACGCAATGCCTGGCTCATCAGGCGTGCCTGCAAGCCCACATGGCTATCGCCCATCTCGCCTTCGATTTCGGCGCGTGGCACCAGGGCAGCCACCGAGTCAATGACAATGACGTCAAGGGAGCCGGAGCCGATGAGCATGTCCATGATTTCCAGCGCCTGTTCGCCGGTGTCCGGCTGGGAAACCAGTAGGGCGTCGGTGTCAACGCCCAGCTTCTTGGCATATTCGGGATCCAACGCGTGTTCGGCATCGATGAAGGCCGCAATGCCTCCGTTGCCCTGTGCGTTGGCCACCGCGTGCAGTGCCAAGGTCGTCTTACCCGATGATTCCGGCCCGTAGATCTCCACGACGCGACCCCGCGGCAGTCCGCCGATACCCAAGGCAATATCCATGGCGATCGAGCCGGTGGGGATGACCTCGATCCTGGCTCGGGTATCGTCTCCCAGACGCATCACCGACCCCTTGCCATACTGCTTGTCGATCTGTGCCAGCGCTGATTCGAGAGCCTTCTCGCGGTCCATTGCTGCGGCCATCATTCACCTCGGTTGTGTTGCGGCCCTACGGCCTGTTGTCGTCCTGTTTCACACGGTATGCGCCGCACCGGACAGTTTGGTGCGGGCCGTCGTCCCTGTGGAGAACCCCGGTCTGCCACCCGTGCCATGTCTCTGTGGACAGCCTACAGCTGTTCCGAACACATGTTCGAACAACGGGTCGGCGTGTCATCGCCGATTACTTCTTCGGGGCGATATCGCGACCGAGTCGTCGCGAGGGCGGAACATCCTGTTTTTCGCAGATGGCCGACCACACGAGGCGGGGTTCGATCCCCGAGGATAGAGCCGCTTGGGCGCTGAGGCCTCCCAGCTCGGACAGAACCAGTTCCGAGGCCAGCACGCGGGAGTAGCCGGCTCCGAACTCGTCGTCCATTAGGCGCCAGAAATCACTGAGTCTCACGTTGTCCATTCTTCCACGGGTTGGTCCTTCCGACCCTAAGATGGTGCCATGAATGAACCGGATCCCGTAGATGATGCAGTGGCCCAGCGCACCCGAGCCATCCATGACATGGAGGAGCAACTCAGCTTCCTCTGGCGTCGGGCCCGGTCCAATGGCAATAAGGTCGCCAAACAAGTCCATCCCGATATGGAGCCCGGAGCTTACGGCCTGCTGGCGGCACTGCAGCGCCGCGGCACCCTGAGGTTGACGGAGCTAGCCGCGGAGATCGGTGTCGGCAAACCTTCGGTGAGCCGTCAGGTCAAAATGCTGGAGGAGCTGGGTGTGCTGGCCAAGGTTGCCGATCCTGCGGATGGGCGCGCCCAGTCGATCACCTTGACCCGGGCCGGGGCGCAGCAACTGGCGGCGGCGCAGACCTCACGCCAGCACATCTTCCGCGACCTGCTCGCCGACTGGCCAGATGAGGAACTCCTGTCATTGGCCGCCTTGCTGACCAAGCTCAATGGTTCCTATTTGAATGACCGCGGCTGAGAACACCCGTTAACAGCAGCAAGGCAGCCGTATGAACGGCTGCCTCGCTGCGGTGGCGTTCGGTTGCGCTCCGCCCCTAGTGGGTCGGGGCCATTCCCTGAGCCAGGCCTTCGGTCCAGTCCTCGGGGAGGACCGTAGCGAATTCGTTGGTGAGATCGGACGGCACGGTGTCTGGAATGTCGACACCCTCGGCCATTGCGACCCGGTCGCTGACCTCGCGAAGCATCAAGGACAGTGGAACATCCAGAGCTCCGCAAATGGATGAGAGCAGTTCGGACGATGCTTCCTTTTGTCCACGCTCCACCTCGGAGAGGTAACCAAGGGAAACACGGGCATTATGCGAAACCTCGCGTAGGGTCCTGCCCTGACGCTGGCGGACATCCCTCAGGACGTCCCCAATCTCGTGGCGGAGTACTACCATTTTGGGCTCCTTATGCTCGCGATGGGCATCTTCTGTCAGTCCCACATCTCGCCAACGGACGATGCCGTTTACGGATACGGGTTGCTTGACCATGTGTATCGCCTTACTCCTTTTGATCCTGTGCCAAGTGTCCCTGGCCGATGAGTCCTGTCATGGACCCTGTAGTTTTTTCAACTCACGGGACCCCGGTTTTGTTCCCCAGCCTCTAGCCTAGTCACAAAACTGCCCCAACAGCCAGTGCTCTCGGGCAGTTGGGGAGGGTCACTTTTCCTCGATGAGATCCATCAGACATTCCAAGGCTGCATCGCGTGCCTGGGAACGGATCGCCTGTCGCCCCCCGGTGAACCGGAATTCAAGCGAACCGCTTCCGGCGGTACTGGCATAGCCGATGAAGACCGTACCCACTGCCTTGCCGTCGTGGACTTCGGGACCGGCAACCCCCGTGCTGGAAACCGCGACGTCACTGGTACAGACTCTGCGTGCTCCCTCGGCCATTTGTCGCGCCACCTCAGCGTCGACGGATCCCCGGGCTTCCAGTAAGGACTCTTCGACCCCCAGGACCTCCTGTTTGACCTGGTTATGGTAACTGACCACACCCCCGCGCAACACAGCTGAGGCTCCAGCAACATCGGCCACGGCCGCGGCGATCCAGCCCGCGGTCAGAGACTCGGCGGTGGCTACGCTCACTCCGCGCAGGGTTGCCTCCGAAATGATCCGCTCGGCCACCGGCAGGGGGCTGACGCCGGTCACGACGTCGTTCCTCCTGGGCTGGCTGGAGCCATCCGTGCGGCTTGGATGATGTAGTCGATCCCCGTGTAGACGGTGATCAGCACAGCCAGCAGAATAACGACGAGGGCCACTATCGACAGCCACGTGATCGCTGGGGTGAACGGCAACAACAAGAGGAACAGACCCGCCGTCTGGGTGACGGTCTTGAGCTTGCCGCCGCGTGAGGCAGCCATGACCCCGCGGCGGATTACGGCGAAGCGCAGCACCGTGATTCCGAGTTCTCGCACGAGGATGACGATGGTAATCCACCACCACAGTTCACCCAGCCAGGACAGGGTCACCAGGGCGGCCCCCAGCAGGAGCTTATCGGCGATGGGGTCGGCAATCTTACCGAAGTTGGTAATCAAACCGCGACTGCGGGCCAGATCTCCGTCGAGTTTGTCCGTATACATGGCCACGACGAAAAGTCCGACGGCAATCCATCTCAGCGCCGCGTGCTGTTGGTCATCGGCCACCAGCGCCCAAACGAAGAAGGGAACCATGATGATCCGAAGAGTCGTCAGAACGTTGGCGATGTTTAGGGTTGGGACGTGGCCGGGGGCCTGTCCTGCTGGTGTATCAGTCACCCCTTCAGGTTACCGTCCAGTGAGGTTCCAGGCGTCTTCCGAACCGGAGTCATCATCGTCTTCGTCGTGATATTCGGTGACCGGTGTCCGTGATGCAAGATCTTCTGCAACGAGATCGGTGCCCACGTGGTTCGCGTTGGCGTTTTCGACCAGAGCTGCCTCCGCCGGCGCGGCGTCTTCAGCACTGGCCGGAGGCGTGTCCCCCCTCATGGCAGCGAGTACGGCCGGAAGGTCATCTGGTTGGACGAGGACGTCGCGGGCCTTGGAACCTTCGGACGCGCCGACGACTCCGCGTGATTCCAGCAGGTCCATGAGCCGTCCGGCCTTGGCGAAGCCGACGCGTAGCTTGCGTTGGAGCATCGAGGTCGAACCGAATTGTGTGGTGACGACCAATTCGGTGGCTTGCAGAAGGACTTCGAGATCGTCGCCGATATCGTCGTCGATCTCCTTCTTGGGGGCGGCCTCCGGAGCAACATCGTCGCGATAGACGGCCGTGAGCTGGCCCTTGACGTGCTCCACCACCCGATGGATTTCGGATTCGGTAACCCAGGAACCCTGGACACGCATCGGTTTGGAAACCCCCATCGGCAGGAAGAGGGCATCGCCTTGGCCGAGCAGCTTCTCGGCTCCTGGCTGGTCCAGCACCACCCGTGAGTCGGTCACCGAGGAGGTGGCGAACGCCATACGCGAGGGTACGTTGGCCTTGATCAAACCGGTGACCACATCCACTGAGGGCCGCTGCGTGGCGAGCACGAGGTGGATCCCCGCGGCGCGAGCGAGCTGGGTGATGCGCACGATCGAGTCCTCGACGTCACGTGGGGCAACCATCATCAGGTCGGCCAGCTCATCGACGATCACCAGCAAATACGGGTAGGGCTTCAATACGCGTTTGGAGCCTTCGGGGGGAACCACCTTGCCGTTGCGTACCCCCTTATTGAAGTCATCGATGTGCTTGTACCCGAAGTTCGCCAGGTCGTCGTAGCGGGTGTCCATCTCCCGGACGACCCACTGCAACGCCTCTGCCGCCTTCTTCGGGTTCGTGATGATCGGGGTGATCAAATGGGGAACCCCCTCATAGGCGGTCAGTTCCACCCGTTTAGGGTCGACCATGACCATGCGCACGTCATCGGGGGTGGCGCGCATCAAGATGGAGGTAATCATCGAGTTCACGAAGGCCGACTTACCGGCACCGGTCGCACCGGCGACGAGCATATGGGGCATCTTGGCCAGGTTCGCGACCACGAACCCTCCTTCGACGTCCTTGCCAACACCCATGACCATGGGATGTTCCGTCTTACGGGCGGCATTCGAACGCAGCACGTCGCCGAGGGCGACGACTTCCTTATCGGCGTTCGGGATCTCGATCCCGATGGCGCTCTTGCCCGGGATCGGCGAGAGGATGCGGACATCGGAGGAGGCGACCGCATAGGAAATGTTCTTGGATAGGGCCGTCACGCGCTCGACCTTGGTTCCCGGAGAGAGTTCGATCTCGTAGCGGGTGACCGTCGGACCGCGGCTGAAGCCGGTGACGTGAGCCTCGACCTTGAACTGGTCGAGGGTGTCGGTCAGGGCCTTGACGACCACGTCGTTGGCCTCGGAGCGTTCCTTCGCTGGGGGGCCGGCCGGCAGGAACTCAGAGGAAGGCAGCGTGTAGGCCACGTCGCCGGAGAGCTGCAGCTGTTCGGTGCGCTGAGGGATCGGCGTCAACGGTGCCGGCTGGGCCACCGGGTTGACGGCCACGACTGAGGGAGCTGCCGGGCTTCCGGCTCCGGCCAGCATGCCGTTGATCGCGGTCGTGTCCAGCGCCTCGGTGGCCGGCTCCCCGCCCTGAGCAGCAGCGGGGGTCCCCAATCCGACGTCGTTCTTGACCTTCTCCATGGCCTTCTCGGAGGCCGTGGGGCGGCGCACTCCCGGCGGAATCTTCGGCTCCGGAACCGGTTTGGTGGCTGTGTCGTGGTCGTTGATGACCGCTTTGTCATACGCTTCATCGCCGGTGAGGCCTTCGGTGGCTGCTGCGGCGTCGTCTTCCTCGCGTTGGCGGGCCCTGGCTGCCTTCCCGAAGCGTCGGCTGCGCTTGGGGCGGGCTCCCTCGCCCCCCTGATCGGCATAGAGGTAGCTCTGGTCATGCTCGGAAGCGGCTTGCTCGTGGTGTTCGGCAGGTTCGGAGCCGGGTTCCGGCTGGCCCATGATCCATTCGTATCCCTGGCGCAGGCGTGCCGGAATATGTCGGAACGGGGTGGCCGTCATGATCATCACGCTGAGGATGGCACCGGCGATCATGATCGCCAGGGCGCCCCATTTGGTCAGCAGTCCGGCCAAGGGAACGGTGATGAGGAACCCGACGACACCGCCACCGGCCCAGAGGGCGTTGAGCGGTTGATCGAGGGTCGGCAATCCGGCAGCGATATGAGCGATGCCGGCGATGGACAAGGTGGCTAGGGTCAGGCCGATGCCGATCCGGTTATTGGCCCGGTTTTCTGCGGGACGCCTGAAGAGCCGGTAGGCGCCGATGAACAGCACCAGTGGCAAAAGCGAGGCCATGAAGCCCAGCGATCCGCCGAAGATGTTGTGCACGGTGGTTCCGTACCAACCGACCCCGCGCAGTCCCCACCATTCAACGCTGCCCACGATGACGGCGATGACGACGAGGAAAAGCCCCGTCCCGTCCCGACGGATGTCCCGGTCGGGACGAACGTCCTGCCCGATCTTGCGGAAGGCACCGCCAACCACACGGGCCAACCCCATCCATAGGCCCCGAATGGCGCGCAACGGCAGGGCGATGTCCTGTTCGGCAGGCGTGGTGTTCTCCGCTGGCTTCGTCCCGCCCTGACGCGTGGAACCGGTACCCGTTTTTCCGCGCGCTGGTGTCTTGCCCGCCGGTTTGCGGCCGGAGGCCTTCGTCGGGGTGGGGGAAGTACGGGTCGCCATATGCGCAACCGTACAGGATCCAGGGGTCAAAACCCCGGATTCACACGCCTTCAGGCCTCAAGGACGACCGGCATGATGAGCGGTTTGCGACGCAGGGTCCGGCCGAGCCAAGAACCGATGGTCCGGCGGACGACTTGCTGCAATTGGTGGGTGGTTGAGGCGGGGTTCTTCGCCAGTGCCTCGGCAAGTGCCGCGAGGATGGCCGGTTTGATGGATTCGAGCACCGCCTCATCTTCGGCGATCCCGCGGGAGTGGATCTCCGGCCCGCAGAGAACTGTTCCGTTCTGCCGGCTGATGACCGAAATAACCGAAATGAACCCTTCTTCGCCCAGAACAATGCGGTCATGAAGGTCGTCTTCGGTGATGCTCCCCACTGCTGACCCGTCGACGTAGACCAGTTCGCAGTTCACGGTCCCGACCCGCCGGGCCACCCCGTCTTTCAGATCGACCACTGCCCCGTCTTCGGTGACCAGGATGTTCTGCGCGGGAACGCCGGTTTGTTCGGCAATACGGGCGTTGGCCAGCAGATGCCTGGTTTCACCGTGTACGGGCATGGCATGGCCGGGCCGCAGGATGTTGTAGCAGTAGAGCAGTTCACCGGCTGACGCGTGACCCGATACATGGACCTTCGCGGTGCCCTTATGCACGACGTCTGCGCCCCGGGCCATCAGGGAGTTGATCACCCGGAAAACGGCGTTCTCGTTGCCGGGGATCAGCGAGGAGGCCAAAATGACGGTGTCTCCGCGGCCGACGGAGACCCGGTGTTCACCGCTAGCCATCCGGGAGAGCGCGGCCATGGATTCGCCTTGGGAGCCGGTGGACATCAGCACGACCCGGTCTTCCGGCAACTGGTCGGCTTGTTTGAGGTCAATGAGGATTCCCTCGGGCACCTCCAGGTAGCCCAGTTGGGCAGCGATGCCCATATTTCGCACCATGGAGCGGCCCACGAAAGCCACCTGCCGGCCGTGCGCCGCCGCGGCGTTGAGCACTTGTTGGACGCGGTGGACGTGGGAAGAAAAGGAGGCGACGATGATGCGCCGGGTGGCCCGGGAGAAGAGGTCGTTCAGGACCGGTCCGATCTCCTGTTCGGCCGTCGTGAAACCCGGGACGTCGGCATTGGTGGAGTCGGACATGAACAGGTCCACGCCCTCTTCGCCGAGGCGGGCGAACGACCTCAGGTCGGTGATGCGCCCGTCCAGTGGAAGCTGGTCCATCTTGAAGTCACCGGTATGCAATACGGTGCCGGCGTTCGTACGGATGAAGACGGCGAGCGCGTCAGGGATCGAATGGTTCACTGCCACGAATTCGCAGTCGAAGCCGGCGAATCTCTGGCGTTGCCCCTCTTCGACGGTGACCAGCACGGGAGTGATGCGGTGTTCGACCAGTTTGGCTTCGATCAGGGCCAGCGTCAGCCGTGAACCGATCAGTGGGATGTCTTCGCGCAACCGCAGCAGGTAGGGCACGGCGCCGATATGGTCTTCGTGTCCGTGGGTGAGCACGACCCCGACGACGTCGTCGATGCGCTCGCGGATGTAGTCGAAGTCCGGCAGGATGACGTCCACCCCGGGCTGGTGCTCCTCGGGGAAGAGGAGCCCGCAGTCCACGATGAGCAGTTTTCCGCCGATCTCGAAGACGGCCATGTTCCGGCCGATTTCTCCGATCCCGCCCAGCGGGACAATCCGCAGGACATCGGGGGCCAGCGGTGGTGGCGGGTTCGGAGGAGTTTCCTGATCCGGAACGACGCCGGTTTCGCTCATCGGGGCACCTTTCCTAGAGCTTGATTCCTGCCTCGGCGAGGTCGGCACGAATCGGTGCCGTTTCCTCTTCGGTCGGCTCCACGAGCGGCAGACGCACGATCGCGTTGGAGAGGACCCCCTGCCATTTCAGGACCGTCTTGGCCGCCACAGCACCTTGGATATGTGACATGACGGCGCGTTGGATGGGGTCCAGCTCGAAGTGCAGGGCCCTGGCGGTGGCCAGATCGCCGGCCAGCAAGGCGTCGACCAGACGGCGGTAGCGGGCGGTGGCGACGTGGGCGGTCACGGAGATGACGCCCTGCGCGCCGGCGGCCATCAGCGGCAGCGTCAGCCCGTCGTCACCGGAGTACACGTCCAGGTCGGTGTTGGCCAATACGCGGGTGGTGGCCTGGTAGTCGGCCTTCGCGTCCTTCAGCGCCACCACATTGGGGTGTTCTGCCAGACGGATCAGGGTTTCGGTGCTGATGGAGATCCCTGTACGGCCGGGAATGTCATAGACCATGACGGGCAGATCGGTGCAGGAGGCGAGTGTCTCGACGTGGGCCTGTACCCCCGCCTGGCTGGGCTTATTGTAATACGGCGCCGTGACCAGCAGCCCGTGCACGCCGACCTTCGCTGCGGCCTGGGAGAGCTGGATCGAATGAGCCGTGTCGTTCGTGGTTGAACCGGCGATGATCTTCGCGCGATCACCCACTGCCTCAACAACGGTGCGGAACATCCCCACGTTCTCTTCGTCGGTCAGAGTCGAGGTCTCCCCGGTGGTCCCGGTGACCACGAGGTTATCGCACCCTTCATCGACGAGTTTGGTGGCGAGGGCCGCTGCCTGGTCGTAGTCGACCTCTCCGGCTGACGTGAACGGGGTGACCATGGCGGTCCCCAGGTTCCCGAAGATGGCATCATGACGCGGGGTGTTGGATTCCGGGGTAGGCATGGCACCACGTTACCCCGGAGCTACCGCGATTCCGCTCTGTCCACGCGCCACGTGACCAAGATGACGCGCCCGCGTCCGAGGATGACGACGCGAGTCCGATTCCGCCGTCGTACACCGCAAATCCAGCTGGCTCGTCTTGGTATATTCGTCCCTGAGTCCCCGGCACCCCAGCCGCCCGATCCAATCTTCCAGGAGCCCATGCCCAGTCAGAGCGCGAGCGCCCCCGCCGGCAGGATCGTAGGGGTCGATGTGGCCCGCGGACTGGCCCTGTTGGGCATGATGGCCACCCACATCATGCCCTTGACCCGCGCCGATGAGTCCGGGGCCGTCCACGCCACCTGGGCTGCCACCATCTTCGCCGGGACGTCCTCCGCCCTCTTCGCGATCCTCGCCGGTGTCGGCTTGGCATTGCTCACCGGGGGAAGCCGACCCCATACCGGCACCCGACTCAAATCCGGGCGGCGTTCGATTTTGGTACGCGCCGTGCTGATCACCGTCATCGGGCTGGGCTGCGGTGCGTTGAACACGAATGTGGCAGTCATCCTGGTGCACTACGGTGCGCTGTTTTTGATCGCTACCTTATTCCTTGGGCTGCGCCTGCGGACCCTCTGGTTCTCCGCGGTCGGTTGGCTGCTACTATCCCCCGTCCTCTGGTACCTCCTGCTCCCGCTGGCCACTTCCCGGATCTCCCCCGCCACCGTGGGCCCTTCCCCCGGGCTGGGCGACCTCCTGCGTCCGGCATCGCTAACCGCCGATCTGTTCATCACCGGCTACTACCCGGTGCTGGTGTGGACGGGGTTCATTGTGCTGGGTCTGGCCGTGGGACGCTGCCGGCTCTCCCTGCCTCCGGTCGCCTTGGCTTTGACCGTCGGCGGCGCCTTACTCTCGTGGGCGGCCCGGGCCCTCTCGGACCATTTGATCGGCGCGAATGATCAGGCGCTACGAACGCTGGGGGCGATCACCGAGGCGAACGGTTTGCCGCTCGATGCGGCGCTGCTCTCCGGGCACGGACTGGAGGGGGTTGAAGGGACCCCCTGGTGGTTCGCCCTTTCTGCCCCGCATAGCAGCACGCCTTTGGACCTGCTGCATGTGGCCGGGACAGCGCTCGCCGTGCTGGGCCTCTGCCAGTTGCTGGCCATGGCCTTATCGGCGCTACTCGGACTGGCCGGCGACGCCCTGCTTTGGCCGCTCTCCGGGGCCGGCTCCGCGACATTAACACTGTATGCGGGGCATCTGGTCGCCCTGGACCTGCTGAGCACCGTCACCGCAGGCATGCCGCGCCTGGGGTTGTACCTGTGCTTTGTGGTCGGTTCCCTGCTGGTGGGCATCGGGCTGAAGTGGGCCGGTCGGCGGGGGCCCTTGGAAGCCGGAATACATGTGCTCGCCCGCAGCGGCACCGCCTGATCACGCTTAGAGCCCAGCGACCGCGAAGCGGAGCAACAAGAACCCGGCGACTCCCATGATCCACAACACCGCTTCTGCTGAGGCCCGGCCCAGCCACTGACCCAATCGGTGCAGGGCTCCATCGATGCGGTGGGCCAATAAAGTCCGGGCGATCAACAGCAAAGCCGCTGGCAGCAACATGACCGCGCAGTAGCCGGCCAGCAGCAGGAACGATCCCGCCCCGGCAGGGCCCGAGGCGGTGAGTACACCGATCGCTGCCACGTAGGGCAGCATGGTCGGTAGCTCGAGCACACCGGCCACCAGGGCCAGGCCCAACAGTCCGACGGGGGTGGACAGTGCCCTGCCGATGCGCGCCTTCCACCGCCCCTCCGCCGTTTGCCGGCACACGTCCGGCTCGGACGACTCCGGTGGCCTTGGTGTCTCCGATCCGGTGGCAATTTTACCGGCGACCGTCCTCGCGTGCTGCGGGCGCGTCGTCCGTCTCACCGTTTTGCCGTCCTTGAGAGCAAACCACAGCAGCCCGGCTCCGCCAGCGAGCGCCATCCAATGGGCCGGACGTGAGTCGATGAACGTCCGAGCACCATCGCCCCAGAGGTGCAGCACCGCGGTGGCAGAGGTCAGCATGAGCACACCGATGAGGAAGTAGAAGATCCCGATGGTCACCAGATAGATCCCGATCCGTCCGGCGATGCGCCCGGCGTCACGGCGCAATAGCAACCACACGGGGATCACCAACGTGCCGATGCTGGTGCTGTCGATCAATGCCAGGACGAGGAGTTTGAAGAGACTGTCAGCGGTCATACCCCCAGCCTGCTCGGCTCCCTGTCCTCGTGCGTCCTTCCATCGATGCACCGGGGGTCATCCCTTCGTCTCATCTTTTACCTCCCGCCTTGGAAGCCCCGGGGAGAACGGGCACGATGAAACCATGAACCACGCCGAACAACCCGCTCTCCAGGTGCTACGTGCCATCCGGCGCGAGGACCTTCTGCTGGCCCTGGGCTATCCGGCGATGATGTGGCTGCTGGCGACCGTGAACAACGATGGCGACTGGGCCTGGTTCCCAGCGGCTCTCTCGGCCTGGTGGCCAGCCGTGGCCGTCGTGGGGTCGGTGGGCATCCTCTTCCGGCGGGAGGCGACGTTCCTGATGGCTTCCCTCACCGGGACGGCGGCACTCCTGCTGTTGCTGATGGGGCAGACGGCAGCATTATTTCTGTTCTGGGAAACCGTCTTCTCACTCGTCCTCTTTGCCGGGGACCGGGTCTCTCACCTGACCGAAATCGCTGCCCTCGCCATCACCGCAGGCGCCACCCTGACCGTCTTGGCTTTCACCGCGGAGCTGCCCGCTGCCATCTTGACAGCACTGATTGCCGGGATGTCATTGCTGCTCCCGGCCGAATGGGCCAGCAACGTGCGTAAGGAACGCAAACTGTCCGCGGCGGAGGCCACCCGGGCCCTGGCGGCGGAGGAAGCGGTCAGACAGCAAGCGATACTGGAATCCGCCCGACACGAACTGGCGATGGCCTCCGAACGCCAACGTATGGCCCATGAACTCCACGACGTCCTCTCGGCCCGCTTCTCGGCGATTGCCCTGCAGACCGGTGCCGCGTTGAGCACCGGGACCCGTGGACTCGCTGTCAAGGTCCTGTCCCATGTCCGGCATGAAAGCGTCGCCGGTCTAAATGAGCTGACCTCGATGATCCGGATCCTGTCTTCGGGGGTCGCAGAGCAAGCTGCAGGGTTCCTCGTGGACCTTGAGGCACTGGTCGCCGCCCATGCTGCCTCCGGAACCCGAATCACGCTGTCCAGCACGGTATCGGGAACCTCATCGATTCCCTCGGCACAACAGACGGCCGTTTACCGGGTCGTCGCCGAGTCGCTGGTCAATGCCCTGAGGCATGCCCCGGGAGCCGATATTGACGTCATCTTGGAGGGAGGGCCCACCGCCGGTCTACTCCATGCCCAGATCACCAACGGCCCACCACTGCCAACACGTGGATCTGTTCCAGCTGCCGGAGCCCCCGGAACCGGTACTGGCTTGCGCAGTCTCCGCCTCCGGGTGGAGCAACTCGGCGGGGAATTGAGCGCGGCAGAGTACGACGACGGTTGGCAGGTTTCGGTCCGGCTACCTGTTCCCTCCGCGGAAGAACACCTGACACCCTCCGGCGCCGTCGGCGCCGGCACCGTCCCGGGCGCACGGGCAGGAGGCCCGCATGAGTAGTATCACGGTGTTGCTGACCGATGATCATGCGGCGATCCGTCTGGGAATGCGCATGGTGTTGGAGACGCAGCCTGGTCTTCGGGTCGTGGGCGAGGCGGCCGATGGGGTTCAGGCGATCCGGATGGCGCGGGCGCTGCGTCCCGACGTCGTTTTGATGGATTTGCGCATGCCGGTCGTCGACGGCATCCAAGCAACCCGCGAGATCATTGCCGAGGCCTTGTCTCGGGTCCTCGTGTTGACGACCTTTGACCAGGATTCCTATCTTTTCGGGGCGTTGGAGGCAGGCGCCGATGGGTTCCTGCTCAAATCGGCCGAACCGGCGGAGATTACCGTCGCGTTACAGCGCGTTCATGCCGGGGATTCGGTGATTTCCCCCGAAGTCACCGCACGCATTGTCAGCGCCGCGGTTTCCGGGCGCGCTGCTTCATCTCTGGATGGTGCAGCCACTCCGGAGGCCGTTGCCTCGGTTCAGCTGCTCACCGGCCGCGAGCGCGAGGTGCTCGATTGCCTCGGTGAAGGGTTGTCCAATCAGCTGATCGGACGTCGGTTGGGTATTTCTGAGACGACCGTGAAGACCCATGTGTCGCGGGTTCTGGCTAAATTGGGATTCCAATCCCGCGTGCAGGCGGCCCTGTTTTCGCGTCGCCGTTGATCGGGTCCTGGGCCGTTCAGTTCAGTGTCCGGTGGTCGCCTTCGCGTCGGATGAGGCCTGGAACAGGTCGATGGCCCGGCGCATCATCTCGCGAGCCCGTCGGCGATCACCCGAGGCATCGTAGGCCAACGCCAGCCGATGCATGCTGCGCCAGGACTCCGGGTGCTGTTCTGCTTCTTCTTGGTACTGCACGAAGTCCTCATCGGCGGACTTCTTGATGATTCTTCCGGCAGGGGTGCGCGGCAAATTGTCCTCGGGCAGCAGTCCCTCCGATTGAAGGATCCCTGCCATGCGCTGGCTACGGGCGCCGAAGAGAACCTCGCGGATGAGGATCCAGACCCCCAACAGCGGGATCAGCAGTGCCGCGATACCGATGCCCTTGGCCAACGGTTCAGGTGACTCGATGAGGGTCACCGCGCTGGAGAAGGCGGCAAAAAGGTAGAGGACGAAAAGCAGGAGGATACCGCCGACCCAGAGTTTGGTCTTCACTTAGGCGTTGCCTCCCAGATCGAGGTAGGAATCCAGACCATAGGCCAGTCCGGGGCGTGAACCGACGGTCCGCAACCCCAACAGCACCCCGGGCATGAACGAGGCCCGATCGAAGGAGTCGTGACGCAGCGTCAGCTGTTCGCCTTCGGAGCCGAGCAGGACCTCCTGGTGGGCGACGAGACCGCGCAACCGGACCGAATGCACGTGCACCCCCTCGACGTCGGCGCCGCGGGCACCGTCCAACAGGGACTCGGTGGCGTCGGGGCTGGCAGGGACCCCTGCCGCACGACGGTTCTTGGAGATGAGTTCCGCGGTACGCACCGCCGTCCCGGAAGGGGCATCGATCTTATTGGGGTGGTGCAGTTCGATGATCTCGACCGATTCGAAATATTTGGCGGCCTGCGCGGCGAAGGCGGAAGCCAGTACCGAGCCCAACGCGAAGTTCGGGGCGATCAGCACCCCCGTCTGTGGATGTTCGGCCAGTATTTCGGTGAGTTTGGCGCGGCGCTCGTCGGTCCATCCGGTGGTCCCCACGACGGCGTGCACACCGTGTTCGACGGCGAAGCGCACATTGGTTTCGGTACTGCCCGGAACCGTCAGGTCCACGATATGCGTGGCTCCGGCATCGAGCACTTTCTGCAGTGGGTCGTGTCGGCCCAGGGCCGCCACCAATTCCATATCAGCGGCATTCTCCACGGCGTGGACGGCCTCTGACCCCATACGTCCTGAGGCGCCGAGGATGGCAACACAAATCTGAGCACTCATACAGTCAAGGATATCGCCTCAGGCCATGCCGACCCATTCGGTGTCACCGTCGGTGAAGTGCTGTTCCTTCCATACCGGTACCCCGGCCTTCACCGCTTCGACCAGGTCTCGGCAGGCATCGAAGGCCTCCCCCCGGTGTGCGGCAGCAGCCGCTGCCACCAGAGCCGAATCCCCGATGGCCAGGGCGCCGACCCGGTGGGCGGCCCAGAGCCGGGTTCCCGGATGACGGGCGGCCACCTCAGCTGCCAGGGCACGCATGCTCGCTTCGGCGCTCGGGTGGGCACTGTAGTCCAGCTTGTCGACCGCGCGACCGCCATCGTGGTTGCGCACGATCCCGCCGAAGGTGACGACGGCGCCGGTGACCTCGGTCTCCACGGCATCCCACGCGGTGGAGACGTCGATAGGTGTGTCGGCCATGCCGGCAAAAACGACGATTCCCGGGGTGTCAGACATGTCCATATCCGCCTTCGATCTGTTCGCAGAGGTGGTTGATGAGCGGGTCCAGGACATCGAGGGCATCACGGACCCCTGAAGGTGACCCCGGAAGGTTGAGGACCAGCGTCTGGCCAACGGTTCCTGCGTGGCCGCGGCTGAGGGCTGCATAGGGGGTCTTGGTCCGGCCCACGGCGCGAATGGCTTCCATGATCCCGGGAATTTCGCGGTCCAGCAACGGTGCCGTCATCTCCGGGGTCAGATCATCGGGGGCCAGACCGGTGCCGCCACTGGTGATCACCAGTGACGGTGTCGAGTCCAGCAGATCTCCGAGGGCAACCCCGACCGGTTCCCCGTCCGGAACGATGATCGGTTCGGCGAGTTCGAAACCGTGGCCTTCCAACCATTGCCCGATGATCGGTGCACTGCGGTCGGTATAGCCGCCGGAGGCGGCACGGGTGGAGGCGATGATGATTCCCGCGCGCCGAATGGCTCCCGGGTTCATTTGCCCTCCTCCAGGGTCCAGTCCCCGCTCTTGCCCCCGGATTTTGCCAGCACCTTGATGTCCTCGATGGATGCGTGTTTATCCACCGCCTTGGTCATGTCATAGAGGGTCAGTGCGGTCACCGACGCGGCGGTCAAGGCCTCCATTTCGACCCCGGTCACGCCGCGGGTGGTCACGGACGCCTCGATGCGGATACTGCCGCTTGCGGTATCGGGGAAGAAGTCAACGGTTAGTTTCGACAGCGGCAACGGATGGCATAAGGGAATCAGTTCGGGGGTTTTCTTCGCGCCCATGATCCCGGCGACGCGGGCCACCGCCAGGGCATCTCCCTTGGGCAGGTCCCCGGCGACGATCATCGCCAGGACGTCCGGACGGGTCCGCAGGACTGCTTGGGCGACGGCGCGGCGGGAGGTTTCGGCCTTTGCGGAGACATCAACCATATGGGCGCTTCCGTCGGCCCGCACATGACTGAGGCCTGGTTCTTCGGGTTCGTTCACGTCAATGCTCCGTACATGAGGGTTTCGACTAGTTCTCCTGCCGGGGTTGCACCGCTTCCCGACGGGAGCATCAGCAGGGCGTTGGAACTGGCCAGGGCGTGGACCAGATGGGAACCGGGGCCACCCACCGCGGTGGCGATCGCGCCGCCGTCGTCATCCAGAACGACGGCGGCGCGTCTGACCTGGAGTTTCCCTTCGGGAGGTGCCGGAAGATCGGTGGCCAGGCGGGCCCGTAGACGGGCCCGCGGTGGTGTGCCGAAGAGTTCCTCCCAGGCGGGCCGGGCCAGCAGCTCGAAGCTGACGACCCCGCTGACGGGGTTCCCCGGGAAGGCCAGCAAGGCAGTCGGTGCCGCCCCCGGTAGTTCCAGGAGGCCCGCCCCCTGGGGCCCTCCGGGTTGCATGGCGACGGAACCAAAGTCGATTCCGTGGTCGGCCAAAGCCAGCCGCACCACTTCGAAGGCCCCCTTGCTGATGCCACCGCTGGTGACCACGAGTTCAAAGGCCGGGTCGCGGGTCGGCCCCAGGCGGGGGGCCAGGTCGGCCACGAAGACCTCCGGCGCGTCGGTACTGATCCCTGCGGCGGCGACATCGGCACCTGCCTCGGCGAAAAGGGCCAGCAATAAGGTGGTGTTGGCATCGTGGATTTGTCCTGGCGCCAATTCGCTGCCGGGTGGGCGCACTTCGTCGCCGGTGGACAGGATCAGGACCCGGGGCCGGCAGGTCACGGTGAGCCGGTCCAGCCCCAGCGCTGCCGCCAGTCCGAGCTGGGCCGGGCCAAGCCGGGTTCCGGCGGGAAGGGCGGTGGCCCCGGAGGCAATATCGCTTCCCGCAGCGCGAATGAATTGGCCGGCGGGGGTATCGGTGGGCAGGCGGACCGTCAGGGGGCGGGCGGGTGTCTCTGGTTGGCTGAGCGCTGCAGGAAATTCCGGCGGATCAGCCCGTTCGATCGGGACGACGGCGTCGGCCCCTGAAGGGAGCATGGCCCCGGTCATGATGGGGGCCGCTGTTTTCGGAGATAGGGTTCCTGCGGCATCGCCCGCAGCAATCACGGCACCGACCTCGACGGCCGATCCGTCGAGGAGGTCGGCGCGGCGGACGGCGAATCCGTCCATCTGCGAATTATCGAAGGCCGGCAGGTTCCGCGGCGCCAACAGGTTGGCGGCAAGAATCCTTCCGCGGGCGTCGGCCAACGGCACCTCCTGGGATCCCAGCCGCCCCGGCAGCTCGGATAACAGGGCCCGCACTACCTCGTGGTGCTCGTCAACGCTGCGTCGGAAGGGTTGCTTCATGGCGTCCATCCTACGGGTGGCTAGCGCCTAAAGATCCTGCTGACTGCTGCCCCGGCCACGACCAGCACGATCAGGTAGAGCCCGATCAGCATCAGGCTGATGCCCAGGGCTGCTTGGGGGTCGTTGGAGTTCAGCGCCAATTCGATCTGCAGCGGCAAGGTCCGGGTGCGTCCGGCCACGGAACCGGCGAAGGTGATGGTTGCCCCGTATTCCCCCAGTGACCGGGCGAAGGCCAGTAATGTCCCGACGATGATTCCGGGAGCCGCCAGGGGCAACGTGATGTGGGCCAGGATCTGTCCCGAGGAAGCCCCGGCATTGGCCGCCGAGAATTCCAGGTCGGTATCGACGGCCTCAATACTGCTCAGCGCCGAAACAACAAAGAAGGGCAGGGAGACGAACACCTGGACCAGGATGACCGCCGCCGGGCTAAAACCCACCCCGAGCCCGATCGAATCCAGCCACCCTCCCACCGGTGTCTGCCGGCCCCAGAAGTAGAGCAGAGCCAGGCCCGAAACCACCGGCGACAGAACCAAGGGCACCACCAACAGGCCCCGGAGCACCTGCAGCAACGCACCGTGCAAGCGGGAGAGCAGGACGGCCAGCGGCAGCCCCAGCAGGAAACAAACGATCGTCGAGGCAGCCGCCGTTCCCAGGGAGAGGCCCAGTGCGGTGCGGGCATCGTCGCGTCCCAGCAGTTCCGGCAAGTCCTGCCAGCGGGCCGCGGCAAAGAGCGCCACGAGGGGCCCGGCCAGTGCGGCCAGGCCGATCAGTGCGGGAATCCACAGCCATCCGGGCGTCGTCGCCCTCAGCATCCGGGGCGAAAGGGCTGTACGGGTCACGATTTCGAGAAGCCGGCTTTGAGCAACAGCTTCCCGGCAGCATCACCTTGGAGCCAGCGGGCAAAGTCCTGCGCGGGCTTCGGGGCATCGGCGGCCACCAGAAGGGGGTAGATATTGGGCTCCAGCCCCGCCAAATCGACGGCGCGCACCTGATTCCCGGCTGCTGCGGCATCCGTGGCGTAGACGAAACCGGCGTCGACTTGCCCTGCGGTGACCTTGGTCAGCACGGCGCGCACATTATCTTCCTCACTGACGGTTTCCAGGGTGAAGTCCTGCTGTTCCAGGTAGTTGTTCGCTGCCCGGCCACACGGTACCGCCGGGGCACACAGGGCCACCGACGCGGCGTCTGGCAGCTGGTCGGCCGTGGTGATCTGTGAATCCGAGGGCACTACCAAGACCAGCGTGTTGGAGACCAGGGCAACGGATGGTTCGAAAGCCGCGGGATCCTTCAACGCCTCGGGGGCCTGGGTGTCGGCGGTGATCAGCACATCTGGTTGTTGGCCGGAATTCGCCTGTTGGACCAGTTTGGATGAGGCACCCAGATTGATGTCGATCCGGGTCGTGTCACCGGTTTCTTCTGCGTAGGCCCGGGTCAGTTCCGGGGCGACATCCGTCAGTGAGGCTGCGGCCGCGAAGTGGATCGTGGCCCCGTCCGGTTTCCCCGGCGTGGAGGCTTCGGCGTCCGCACCGGAGGACGGCGTCCCGCAGGCCGAAAGCAGCAGCGCCGTCGCAGTCAGAGTGGCGATCAGTGTTGAGCGCATGTTCAGGCCTTCGTCTCGATGATGACAGTGGTTGATTTCACGACGGCGGTGGCGATGCTTCCGGGTTCGAGTCCCAGGTCTTGCGCTGCTTCGCTACTCATGAGCGAAACGACACGGAAGGGCCCGCACTGCATCTCCACTTGCGCCATCACCCGATCGGCGGTCACCGCTGTCACCAGTCCGACGAAACGGTTCCTGGCCGAGGAGGCGACATGGGCCGGGTCATGGGGACTGTCGGCCAGGCGGCGGATGTAGGCCGCCAGTTCCACGCCATCGACGGTGATCCGCCCGGACGAGTCCTTGCCGGGACTCAGTTGTCCGGAGTCCAGGAGTCGGCGGACGGTATCGTCGCTGACCGCCAAAAACCGCGCCGCTTCGGATACTCTCATTTGCGTCATTTCAGAAGCATACTCGACGCAAATGCGCCCACAAGGGCGTTCTGCGTGGACTTATGCGGGAACCATGGCAACTTGTGAGATTTTCCCGCCACCGAGAGCCGCTCCCTTCCCCCTGTTTTCGGTCCAGATCTGGACTACGCTCGAGGCATGACATGCAGTACCAGCTCCCAGTCCGCAGCCGATCCGGCCACCGGGGGGAACACTGCGGTCTCTCTGGGCATGCCCGGCATCCCCGAGCCGGGCGCATCCGCCCCCCAAGGCTCCGGGGACTTCATTCCGGCACCGGCCCCCGGGGAAGATCCGCGCCTGGTGGACCGCTTCGGCCGGGTGGCCACGGATCTGCGCATCTCGCTGATCGACAAATGTAATCTGCGCTGCACCTATTGCATGCCCGCCGATGGCATGGCGTGGTTGCCTGCCGAACGGTTGCTGACCGCCGAGGAGATCCGGCGGCTCGTCCGCATCGCCGTGGACATCCACGGAGTGCGCGAACTACGCCTGACGGGCGGGGAACCCTTGATGCGCAAGGACCTGGTGGAGATCATTGCGGGTTTGCGCGCCGATCACCCAGACCTGCCGATTTCGATGACGACCAACGGTGTCGGACTCACGGCCAGGGCCCGTGCCCTGGCCGAGGCGGGCCTCACCCGGATCAACGTCTCCCTGGATACCATCCACGCCGAATCCTTCAAGAAGCTCGCTCGCCGCAATTTCCTGCATAAGGTCATTGAAGGCATCGATGCCGCCGCCGATGCGGGACTGGACCCCATCAAGATCAACGCCGTGCTGATGCGCGGGATCAACGATATGGAAGCACCCTCCCTGCTTGCCTGGGCCCTGGAACGCGGATTCGAACTGCGCTTCATCGAGCAGATGCCCCTCGACGCCGACCACGGGTGGACGCGCGCCGATATGGTCACCGCTACCGATACCCGCGAACTGCTCGGCGCCGACTACGACATCACGGTGGCCCCCGAGTCACGCGACGGGGCCCCTGCCGAACGCTACGAGGTCAGGGTCAAGGGGGAGACTGACGCGATCCTCGGTACCGTCGGGATCATCGCCTCGGTCACCGAACCCTTCTGCGCCGACTGCCGACGCACCCGCATCACGGCCGAAGGCAAGATCATGAGTTGCCTGTTCTCCCGGGAGGAAACCGACCTCACCGCCCTCCTCCGCTCGGAAGCCACCGATCAGGAGATTGCCGACCGCTGGCGGGCCGCCATGTGGGCTAAACCGCGCGCCCACGGCATGGACCATACGGGACTGGGAGCCGAGGACTTCGTCCAGCCCGACCGCTCCATGAGCGCTATTGGAGGATAAGTGAAGATCAGGTTCTTCGCCGCAGCTGCCGCGGCGGCCGGCGTCCGCGAGCTGGAGGTCCCGCTGAAGGACATCGAGAACGACGGCGGGACGCTGGCTGCCTTGCTGGGCCACCTCCCGAAGGCAGTCCCCTCGGACGAATCCGGATCCCCGTTGCAGCGCGTGTTGACCCGTTCCAGTTTCCTGGTGAACGAGATGGGGGCTCGGGACGAATCCCGCCCCTTGGCCGACGCGGATGTCATCGACATCTTGCCGCCCTTCGCCGGCGGTTAGCCCTCACGAGGATACGGCGCACGACTGGTCTGCACCGTTTCCCTTCACCACAGCGATGACATGAGAAAGGCGGGCCGGTTTCCGGGATATCCCGGTGACCGGCCCGCCTTTGTCGGATCAGGGTGCGGCGGCCCGCAGGCCGCCGCAGAAGACGCTAGTCGCGCAAGCTGTCCTTGTCCCTGTCCCCACCGTAGTTCTGCGAGGAACCGACGATGTCGCCGGACTTCCACTGGTCCCAGCCGGGCTGGTCCTTCATGAACGCCTCGATCTCGTCCTTGGTGGCCTCGAGCTTGGGGTCATGCTTGAGGTACCAACGGGTCTCGCGGACGATCAGCCCGGAGAGGACGATCAGACCGATCAGGTTCGGCAACGCCATCAGTCCGTTCATGACATCCGAGAACGCCCAGACGACCTCGAGCTGCACCGTGGCGCCGATGAAGACGACCAGGGACCAGACGACACGGAACGGCATGACCGTTCGGCGCCCGAAGAGCTTCTCCATATTGCGTTCGCCGTAGTAGGACCATCCCAGCAGGGTGGAGAAGGCAAAGAGCACCAACCCGATCGTCACGACCCAGT
The DNA here is from genome assembly GCF_002332245.1 of Glutamicibacter sp. BW78. NCBI lineage: Bacteria > Bacillati > Actinomycetota > Actinomycetes > Micrococcales > Micrococcaceae > Glutamicibacter > Glutamicibacter sp. BW78. The sequence goes on along the minus strand of NZ_NRGU01000008.1, from coordinate 176,419 downwards.
GGCCCCACTCCCCCGGCAGCCCGTGGCTGAAGGCCTCACCCGTCATCAGGGCAGCGGAGATCTGCTCCCCGGTTTCCGGATCGGTTTCGCTCCAGGCACCCGTGGTCACGATGACCAATCCGGTGAAGCTGACCACGATGATGGTGTCGATGAACGTCTGCGTCATGGAGACCAGGCCCTGACGGACCGGGTGCGAGGTCTGCGCAGCGGCTGCAGCGATCGGCGCGGAACCCAGGCCGGACTCGTTGGAGAACAGCCCGCGGGCCACACCGAACTGGATCACGATGATGATCGCCGAGCCGGTGAAACCGCCCACCGCGGAGGTGCCGGTGAAGGCATCGGTGAAGATCAGCCCCAGGGCAGCGGGAACCTGGCCCAGGTTGGCCAGCAGGATGTAGATGGCGCCGAGGATGTAGAAGACGATCATCACCGGAACCAGACCGGCGGTGACGCGGCCGATGGATTTGATGCCGCCGACCAGGACGATCATGGTCAACACGGTCAGGGTCAAACCGGTGAGCCACAGCGGGGCACCCCAGCTGCTTTCGACGTTGGCGGCAATGGCGTTGCCTTGGGTCATGTTGCCGATGCCGAAACTGGCCAGGACGGCGAAGATGGCGAAGGACAGCGCCAGAACCTTGCCCCAGGGACCCTTGATGCCGCGCTCCAGATAGTTCTGCGGGCCACCCGACTTCTCACCCGCGGCGTCGGTGCCGCGGAAGCGGACGGCCAGGAAGGCCTCCGAATATTTTGTGGCCATGCCCAGCAGACCGGTGATCCACATCCAAAACAGGGCGCCGGGACCGCCGATGCCGATGGCCGTGGCGACACCGACGATGTTGCCGGTACCCACGGTGGCCGCCAGGGCGGTGGTCAGTGCCTGGAACTGGGAGATGTCCCCCTCGGTGCCGGGATCCTTGCGCTTCAGGATGCCCAGCCTCAAGGCGGCGCCCAGCTTGAAGAACTGTAGGCCCCCCAACCTGATGGTCAAGTACAACCCCGCCCCCAGGAGTAAGGGGATCAACAGGAACGGTCCCCAGACGATACTACTGATATCGCCCAGAACCTCCGTCACGCTATTCAAATTCATGTTGGATCGTACCTTTCAACAACTATGCGAGTGATGGGTGTGAGTGATGAAGTTCACACATATGCCACAGCATAGTTTGTCGAACCTGATTTCGGGCAACAGGTGGCGGCGCGGCGGTTTACAAGCCGAAGTCCGCCGGCGTGTCGAAGGGGCCGACGACCGTGACGGTACGCGGTCTGGAGGCCAGTTCTCGGGCCAGGGCTTGGACGTCCTCGACGGTGACTGCCCTGACGCGGGCCAGGGACTCATCGAGGTCTTGGAAGACGCCGGTGACCAATTCTGCCCGTCCCAGTCGGGACATGCGTGACCCGGGATCCTCCAACGCCAGGACCATGCCGCCCGAGAGCTGGCCAACGGCCTTGCGCAGTTCGTCGGCGCTGATGCCCTCGGCTGCCAAACGGTCCAGTTCCTCGCCCAGCAGCCGGATGACCTGGCCGGTTTTGGCCGGGGCGCAGCCGGCATACATGCCGAAGTAGCCGACGTCGGAGTAGGCGGCGGAGAAGGAATAGGTGGAATACACCAGCCCACGCTTTTCGCGGATCTCCTGGAACAGGCGCGATGACATCCCGCCGCCGAGCACTGCGTTGAGCACACTCATCACATGGCGTCGCTCGTCGGTGGCGATGATACCCGGGCAGCCCATGATGATGTTGGTTTGCTCCACGGGGCGGCGAATCACGTCGATGGTGTTTTGCCCGCTGACAGGCACTGGTTCGGTGCTGCGACGGGGCTCGGGGGCGGCCCCGTCCTCCAGCGTCCAACCGGCGGAGCGCAGTGCCTCGACCACTTGGTCGCAGACCTCGTCGTGGTCCAGGGAACCGGCGACGGTGATGACGAGTTCGCTGGGTTTATAGAAGCGCCGGTAGTGGTCAAGTACGGCGTCGCGGCCGATCCCCAGAATCGCTTCGGGGGTGCCACCGATGGGGCGGGCCAGCGGGTGGTCTCCCAGAACCGCTGAAACGAATTTTTCGTGGGCGACGTCACCGGGATCGTCGCCGTCCATCGCGATTTCCTCGAGGATGACGTCGCGTTCCTGCTCGAGTTCTGCTGGGTCCAGGACCGCTGAGGTGATCATGTCCGCGATGATGTCGATGGCCAGCGGCAGGTCTGCGTCCAGAACCCGGGCGAAGTAGCAGGTGCTTTCCTTGGCGGTGGCGGCATTGGATTCGCCGCCGACCTCGTCGAAGGCCGTGGCGATATCCATCGCATTGCGGCGGGAGGTCCCTTTGAAAAGCAGGTGTTCAAGGAAGTGTGTCGAACCGTGCTGGCCCTGGACCTCATCACGCGAACCGACACCGACCCAAAAGCCGATGGTGGCGGAGCGCTGTCCGGGCATGGCCTCGGTCAGCACCCGCACCCCGCCGGGGAGGACGGAACGGCGCACCAGCGCCCCTCCGGCCTCCCCGGCCAGGATGGTTGGATCCCCGTATTCGATCGGCGAGCTGGCGCCAGAGGCGTCCTGCTCAGCGGAGTACGGGAACATTCCCGAGCCGGTCAGTGGCAAAGGAATCAAAGCCATGGGTGGTACTCGTCCTTACGCGTCGACGGCCGAGGTTTCGGCCTCTTCGGCAACAACGGGTGCCAGCGAGAGCTTTCCACGGTCGTCGACCTTGGTGATCTCCACCTGGAGCTTCTGACCCACGGAGACGACGTCTTCGACATCCTCGACGCGCTTGCCACCGGAGAGCTTGCGCAGCTCCGAGATGTGCAGCAGGCCGTCCTTGCCCGGGGTCAGTGACACGAAGGCGCCGAACGTGGTCAGCTTCACCACGGTTCCGAGGTAGCGTTCGCCGACCTCGGGAACCATCGGGTTGGCGATCGCGTTGATGGCGGAACGGGCGGCCTCGGCGGATTCGCCGTTGGTCGCACCGATCAGCACGGTGCCGTCATCCTCGATGGAGATGTCGGCTCCAGTGTCCTCCTGAATGGTGTTGATCATCTTGCCCTTCGGGCCAATGACCTCGCCGATCTTATCCACGGGGATCTTCACCGAGATGATGCGCGGAGCGAATTCGCTCATCTCATCCGGTGCGTCGATCGCGGAGTTGATCACCGAGAGAATGTGCAGGCGTGCTTCACGGGCCTGCTTCAGGGCTGCTCCGAGCACGGAGGCCGGTAGGCCGTCGAGCTTGGTGTCCAGCTGGATGGCCGTGACGAACTCCGAGGTACCGGCGACCTTGAAGTCCATATCGCCCATGGCATCTTCGGCGCCGAGGATATCGGTCATCGCCGCGTAGCGGGTCTGGCCGTCCACCTGGTCGGAGACCAGGCCCATGGCGATGCCGGCCACCGGGGCGCGCAGCGGCACACCGGCGTTGAGCAGCGACAGGGTCGAGGCACAGACCGACCCCATGGAGGTGGACCCGTTCGAGCTCAAGGCCTCGGAGACCTGGCGGATCGCGTAGGGGAACTCCTCACGCGTCGGCAGCACCGGGACGATGGCCCGTTCGGCCAGAGCACCATGTCCGATCTCGCGGCGCTTGGGCGAACCAACGCGGCCGGTCTCACCGGTGGAGTACGGCGGGAAGTTGTAGTTGTGCATGTAGCGCTTGCGCGTCACGGGCGACAACGAGTCGATCTGCTGCTCCATCTTGAGCATGTTCAGCGTGGTGACACCCATGATCTGGGTTTCGCCGCGCTCGAAGATCGCCGAACCGTGCACGCGGGGCAGGACCTCGACCTCGGCGGTGAGCTGGCGGATGTCCGTCAGGCCACGGCCGTCGATGCGGACCTGTTCCGTCAGGATGCGCTGGCGGACGACGTGCTTGGTCACCGCGGCGAAGGCCTTGGAGATCTCCTTTTCGCGGCCTTCGAACTGCTGGCCTTCAGCGGCAAGCTGCTCGACGACCTCGTCGCGGTAGGCGCCGGAGGCGTTGTCGCGCTCCTGCTTATCGGCGATCGCGAAGATCTCGGTGAGCTTGGCCGATGCTGCGGACTCGACGGCGGCGTAGGCGTCGTCCTCGAAGTCGCGGAAGATCGGGAACTCGACGGTCGGCTTCGCGGCACGGGCAGCCAGATCGGCCTGGGCATCGCAGAGAACCTTGATGAACGGCTTGGAAGCCTCCAGGCCCTCGGCCACGACCTCTTCGGTCGGGGCGACGGCGCCGTTTTCCTTGATCAGGTTCCAGGCGTGGTCGGTGGCCTCGGCCTCGACCATCATGATGGCGACGTCGTCGCCGCTGACGCGGCCGGCAACCACCATCGAGAACACGGCGTTCTCCAGCTGTGAGTGCTTCGGGAAAGCGACCCACTGGGCGCCGTTTCCTTCGTCGACCAGGGCAACGCGGACGCCGCCGATGGGGCCGGAGAACGGCAGGCCCGAGAGCTGCGTGGACATCGATGAGGCGTTGATGGCCACGACGTCGTACAGGTCGTCCGGGTTCATGGACAGGATGGTGACAACCACCTGGACCTCGTTGCGCAGGCCCTTGACGAAGGCCGGACGCAGCGGGCGGTCCATGAGGCGGCAGGCCAGGATGGCCTCGGTCGAGGGACGGCCCTCGCGGCGGAAGAAGCTACCGGGGATGCGTCCGGCGGCATACATGCGCTCTTCGACGTCCACCGTCAGCGGGAAGAAGTCGAAGCCCTCGCGGGGGTGCTTACCAGCCGAGGTGGCCGAGAGCATGGACGTGTCGTCGTCGATGTAGACCATGGCAGCGCCTGCTGCCTGCTGGGCCAGACGGCCGGTCTCAAAGCGGATGGTGCGCGTTCCGAACCGGCCATTATCGATGACCGCTTCTGCAAACTGAATTTCGGGACCCTCCATGGAGAGTCACCTCCGTTTCTGTTGTGGCGCAGGCCCAGCCGATCCTCTCCTCCGGTTCCACCGGAGGGGGCACCCGGTCTTCGATCGAGGCCCACGGGATGGCCGGCGTCGTGCCGGTTTCCCGTAAACCACTACCGAGGACCGCGAATGTCCTTGATGGCTGTTGTCCTGCGAATTTCATTGGTGTTGGTGGCCCAGAGCCTCAGGCCCTGTGCCCGGAAGCGGCCCCTCCGACCGGTTGCCCGGCGGGAGGGCCGCTTCCACGGAACCGACTAGCGGCGCAGGCCGAGGCGCTCGATGAGCGTACGGTAGCGGGCGATGTCGGTGTCCTTGAGGTAACCGAGCATACGGCGACGACGGCCAACCATGCCCATGAGGCCACGGCGGGTGTGGTGGTCGTGCTGATGCGTCTTCAGGTGCTCCGTCAGGTCCAGAATGCGACGTGAGAGAACAGCAACCTGTACCTCCGGGGAGCCCGTGTCGCCTTCGTGGGTGGCGTAAGCCTTGATGATTTCGTTCTTAACAGTAGCGTCGAGGGCCACATTAACTCCTGGAGTTGTACCGCGAACAGTTCAAGTGCCGTCTCCGGCATGGTGACACGCAACCGCGGACTGCAGCGCACACCACCGACCAGCCTATCATCACCGTTGCTACCGCCGGTGGGCCCGCCAGGCATGCGTGAAGTAGGGCAGCCCCAACTGCTCCCCCGGGTGATGCCCCAAATGCTCATGGAGGTACCAACTCAGGTTCCCCTCGACCCGGGCGCGGATCGGCGCCTCGGCCCGCAGATAGTAGCTCCGCGATTTGGCCAGTTCGATCAGCAGCTCGGGAGTCACCTGCTGCTCCCACTGCAGGTCCATGGATTCCCACCGCGTAAAGTCCGGCCCGATGTCCGGGACGAAGTCGGGACGGTGCACGTCCCCGGCATGCATGATGCGGCTGAGCCGGTGCACCCAGGGAACGGTGACGTCGAGTTGGTTCCAGATCAGGGCCAGGCGTCCCCGTGGACGCAGAATCCTGGCGGCCTCGGCGGAGGCGGCCGGCACGTCCACCCAATGCCAGGCCTGCGCCGCGGTGGCCACGTCGAAGGATTCGGTGGGCAGCGAGGTGTCCTCGGCGGTGGCCAGCACGGTGCGAATCGGCCGGGATTTGAGCCGCAGTTGGGCGAGCATGTCTTCGGAGGGGTCCACCGCCGTCGTCCGCAATCCCCTGGCCGCCAGTTCCACGGTGAGGATGCCGGTTCCTGCTCCCAGGTCCACCGCGTCCCGGGCGCCGGCGGGGACCAGGAAGTCCACGGCGTCGACGGGGTAGGCGGGACGGACCGCATCATAGAGCCCTCCCCCGTGGGCGAAGGCCGCTCCGAAGGCGAGCCGGCGGGAGGCATCAATGGCCGGTCCGCCGGAGGGAAGGTTGGGCAGCGGCGCGCCGGCTGCGGGCCTGCTCACCGGTTCGGCGGGTTCGCGCTCAGGCGCCGGCCCGGTCATGTTCCAGGACTCCGCGGGCCAGCTCGACGTCCTCATTCATTTGTTCGATCAGCGCTTCGATGCCGTGATAGGCCACCATCGGTCGCAGTCGGGCGACGAATTCGACGACGGATTGTTGACCGTAGAGGTCGAAGTCCCCGACCTCCTCGTCAGGACGGTCGATGACATGGGCCTCGACCTGGCGGCTCACACCTTCAAAAGTCGGGTTCGAGCCGACGGAGATGGCCGCCGGCCAGCGCATGCCTGCCTCGTCGACCAGCCACCCGGCATAAACGCCGTCGGCGGGGATGATGCCTGAGGCGTCGGTGGCCAGATTTGCTGTGGGGAAGCCGAGTTCGCGGCCGCGGGCGGCACCGTGGACGATTTCTCCGCGCATGCGATGCGGCCGGCCCAGGATTTCGTTGGCGGTGGCCACATCCCCGTCGGTCAGGGCTTCCCGGATCCAGGTGGAGGACCAGCGACGCGATTCCCCGACGTCGTCGATGCCAATGACGTCGAAGCCGTGGATCTTTCCCAGTTCGACCATGGTGTCGAAGTCACCGGCGTTCCCGCGACCGAAGCGCACGTCATGGCCGACGACGACGGCGCAGGCATGCAGGCGATCGACGATGACGTCCTGGACGAATTCGTCGGGGGTGGCCTGTGAGAAGGCCAGCGTGTAATTCACCATCAACACGGCATCCAGGCCGGTCTCGGCCAGCGAATCGACCCGATCCGCCAGCCCCATGATGAGGGGCAGGTAGCTATCGGGGCGGTGCACCTGCGCGGGATGCGGGTCGAAACTGATGGCCACGGCGGCAGCATGACGTTCGGCGGCCAAACGGGTCAGCGTGGACAGAACCTCACGGTGGCCGCGATGGACACCATCGAAGTTGCCGATGGTCACGACGGATGGCCCGAAGTCCGGGGGGACGGATTCGAGGCCTTTCCAGTAGTGCACTGTGCTCCTTGGGAATGCGGCGGTTTTTCGGGGGCCGGGCTGACGCCTTTTCCATTATTCACGATGGGCCCCGTGAAGCTGAATTCGGCTAGCTGGCAGGTTGCGGTTCGCGGTGCCGGTTCAGCCACCACAAGCCGATGAGCGGCAGCACCAGCGGGATGTAGCCATAGCCCTGACCGAAGTGCGACCAGACGGCGGGGTGGGCAAAATCCTGTGGCACGGCGAAGGAGAGGATGCCCACGACGATGACCCCAATCAGTTCGATGAGGACCGCGAGGAAGGACACCCTCCAACTGCCGGGCTTCTTCGAGGCCAGGGCGATGGTCGCGATGATGTAGATGAGGGCTGCCACGGCGCTGAGACCATATGCCAGCGGTGCTTCGTCGAACTTCGTCAGGATCTGGTAGCCGGCGCGGGCCGTGGAGGAGATCGCGAAGATCCCGTAGACGGCGATGATGATGCGTCCCAGACCTGCTTGGCGGCTGTTGGGGTGCTGGGTGGCGGGTGAATTCATGCGAGGGTGGCTCCATCCCAAATCTGTTCCATGCGATACAACATGACGAAAACGGTGAGGCCGACGGCGGCCAGGACGGCGTTGGACCAGCGGGTCTTATCGGTGATCGCCCAGGCGAAGGCCACGACTGGCACGAACAGGGCGGTGGCCACATACCCCCAGAACTCCCAGGCTTCACCGGAGATCGTTTCCCCACCCGCCTGACGGATCGCCGCGGCAATCCCGTAGACGACCAGGAAGAGTTCGACCGCGGCCACGGAGATGATGGCGTAGTCATCCGGATGATCGCGCAGGATCGTGGCGACGACGCTCAACACCACGGAGAGTGCACAGATGATCACCCCGGCAATGAAAAATCCATCGACGATCACGGTGGGTGGCTACCTTTCGGGTGGCTGGAGGGGGACGGTCGGCGGTTCAGGCAGTGACGAAGACGATTTCGGGCTTGGCTGCCCCGCTCTTATTCTTCAACAGCGCCACGCAGGTCCCGTCCGGGGAGAATGCGGCGGTGACCACATCGTCGTGGGGATTCGGGCTAATCCGGCGTCCGAAGGATAGTTCGGTGGCTTCCTCGGCACTGAGTTCACGGTTTTCGAACAGGGCTCTGGCTGCCTCGTCCAGGGGAAGCATCCCGAACTCTTCTGCCAGTTGTTCCATCGTGCGGGCCCCGTCGATGCCGTAGGGGCCCACCCGGGTCCGCCGCAGGGCGGTGAGATGTCCGCCAACACCCAGATGTTCGCCGAGGTCACGGGCCAGGGCACGGATATAGGTTCCGGAGGAGCATTCCACCGTGACGTCGACGTCCTGGATCTTGCCGCCGCGCAGGCGACGAACTTCATGGACCTCGAACCGACTGACCGTGACTGGGCGGGCCGGAAGGTCAACCTCCTGGCCGCTGCGCACCCGAGCATAGGACCGTTCACCGTTGACCTTGATGGCACTGACGGAGGAGGGCACTTGGTCGATGTCACCGGTCAGCGCGGTCACCTCTGCGTGGATCTGTTCCTCGGTGACGGCCGCTGCAATGCGGGATTGGATGAGCTCGCCTTCGGCATCGTCGGTGACGGTGTTCTCGCCTAGGCGGATGGTGGCTTCGTAGGTCTTCGTGGCACCGACGATATAGGTCAGGAGGCGGGTTGCCTTATTGACCCCGACGACCAATACCCCCGTCGCCAAGGGATCCAGGGTCCCGGCATGGCCGACTTTGCGGGTCCCTGCGAGACGGCGGGTCCGGCCGACGACGTCGTGGCTCGTCCAGCCCTGCGGCTTGTCGACGATCACCAGTCCCGATCCGACGTCGTCCTGATCTGTGCTGGCACCTTTTTTCACGTCCCCCAGTATAGGCGGCACGGGCACCTGGTGGTCACCGGACCGAACGGATCTGAAGGAATTCCGCCGTCCCGGGGCACGGCACCAGCTCTCGTGATCCGTCGGGTCAGTCGAAGCAACGGTGGGTTCGGCTCAGATTCCGTCGGAGAACACTCGGCAAAATACGCCCGGAAAGACAAGTTGACCGAAGTTTTCAGAAGCCTTTTCTGTGCTCGAGGTCTCCTCGCGGTCCGGCTCACATCCCGGGGAATTCCGGCCCCTCAGGGACGACTCGATCGTGGCATGCCGCGGTGGCCTCGGGTGGAATGGGCCTGGCGCTGGCGTTCTGTGCGTTGCTGATGCCCAGCGCCGAGACGACACCGGCCGCGATCATCAGCAGCGCCGCCGCCAGGAGGACCCGGTGGAACGCCGCGAAGTCCAGGACCGGACCGGCGAACCAACCCACGGCGGCAACGGCGAGGAGACCGGCCACCCGTGACACCGCGTTGTTGATGGCCGATCCGATGCCGCTCTGTGCCGGGTCGATGGCCCCGAGGACTGCCGCGGTCAGCGGGGCGACGGTCACCGCCAGGCCCAGCCCGAAGAGCACGACACCCGGCAGAATCTGCTGCCAGTAGTCCAGCGGTTCCGTTGCCGAGAGCATCAGCAGGAAGCCGGCAGCTCCGATCACGGGGCCCACGGACATGAATAGTCTGGGCCCGTATCGGCCAGCAAAGGTCCCAAAGAGTGCGGAGAGTGCCAAGGACATCAAGGTCAAGGGGATGGTGGCCATTCCCGCTGAAAAGGCGGTGAATCCTGCCGTCTCCTGCAAGAAGATCGGGATGATGAAGGTCCCCAGCGTGATCCCCGCGTAGAACGCCGCAGTGGCCAGGTTTCCGATGCCGAAGTTCCGCTCCCGAAACAGGTGAAGGGGCATCATCGGGTGCCGTGCCGTCTTCTCCCTCCAGACGTAGGCGCCCACACAGGCCAGTCCCCCGGCGAGCGGCAGGGAAACCAAGGGATCTGCCCACCCCCGCCCGTCCTGGAAGATCAAGGCGAAGACCGTTCCCCCCAGCCCCAGAGCCGCCAGCAACGCGCCGAGAACATCGATCGGCGTCCTAGCCACGGGTTTCACCGGGTCGTGGAGCTTGAGCAGTAGAACCAGGGTGACGACGATCGGGACCACGTTAATGGCGAAAACCAGCCGCCAAGAAACAGCATCCACCAACAGGCCGCCCAACAGCGGCCCGGCGACGAAAGCCGTGCCCGTCCAGCCCGTCCATTGTCCGATGGCCCGCGCCCTGGGCCCTTCAGCGAAAGTGGAAGTGATCAGCGCCAACGAGCTGGGTACCAGTAGCGCGGCCGCAGCTCCCTGAAGTAGACGTGCGGTCAACAGGACGCCGGTGCTGGGGGCCACAGCACAGAGGAGTGACGCAGCGCCGAAGAAGATGAGTCCGAAGCGGAGGATCCGCACCCGTCCGAAGATATCGGATAAGCTGCCCGCCACCATGATCAACGAACCGAGGGTGAGCAGATAACCGTCGAGCACCCACTGCTGGGTGGTGATCCCCCCGCCCAGTTCGCTGGCGATCGCCGGGAGGGCGACATTGACGATGGAGCCGTCGAGAAAGGCCACGAACGAGGCAAGAATTGCCACCCACAACACGGAACGTTCAGACCCGCTCATGGTCTCAGTCCCCTCCGATGGATACTTCTGAACCGAAGATAGGACCGTGTCCCGGGGAAGTCAATGCCAGGTTCAGGGTGCTTGGAGGCGCTATCCGGCCTGCGGGGCATCGGCCCCGAAAAACGACCGCGACCGCCGCGCAGGTGATCTCCTGCACGGCAGCCGCCGTCGATGGTGAAGGACGCGGGACCTAGACCTCGGCCTCGTCGTCCTCGTCGTCGTGCTTATAGGGGTCGGCTTCCCCTGCGTGCGTCGCCCCGGAAGCCAGGGCAGCCACCTCCGCGTCACGGGCCTTGGCTTCGCGCAGCAATTCCTCCAGGTTGGAGGCGTTGACGGGGATTTCGTCGGCGACGAATTCCAAGGTGGGGGTCAACCGGACGGTCAGGTTGCGCCCGACCTCCTTGCGCAGGATTCCCTTGGCCTTGGCCAGCCCTGCGGCGGCCTCGGCCTTTTCTGCGTCCTCACCGAGGACTGTGTAGTAGACGGTCGCATTCTGCAGGTCGTTGGTGACGCGGGTGTCGGTGATCGTCACGTTTTCAACGCGAGGATCCTTCACCACTTTGCCGAGCGACTGCGCGACCAGGACCTTGATGCGTTGCGCGAGCCGTGCCGCGCGAGCCGGATCGGCCATGATGCCCTCCTGGGGATTCATTGTGCTGGTTCTTGCTGCTGTGTGGAAAAGAAGACGCCGGGCGCCCGCCCGTCAGGCGAGCGTCCGGCGTCGTACTGCCTTGGCCTTTAGGCGCGCGGCTTCTCGCGCATCTCGAAGGTCTCGATGATGTCGCCTTCCTTGACGTCGTTGAAGGAGCCCAGACCGATACCACATTCGAAGTCCGTGCGGACCTCGGTGGCGTCGTCCTTGAAGCGCTTCAGCGAATCCACTGTCAGCTTGTCCCCGATGACCTTGCCATCGCGGGTGACGCGTGCCTTGCTGTTGCGTCGGATCGTACCGCTGCGAACGATCGAGCCGGCAATGTTGCCGAACTTCGAGGAACGGAAGACCTCGCGGACCTCCGCGGTACCCAGCTGGGCTTCCTCGTACTCCGGCTTCAGCATGCCCTTCAGGGCCAGCTCGATGTCGTCGATGGCCGCGTAGATGACCGAGTAGAAGCGCATGTCGACGCCCTCCTTATCGGCCAGATCGGAAACGCGCTCGGCAGGCTTGACGTTGAAGCCGATGATGATCGCGTTGTCCACGGTCGCCAGGTTGACGTCGTTCTGCGTGATGGCGCCGACCCCGCGGTGGATGACGCGCAACTGCACGCCTTCGCCCACGTCGATCTTGAGCAGCGAATCCTCGAGGGCTTCCACGGCACCGGAGACGTCACCCTTGAGGATGAGGTTGAGGGTGTCGATCTTGCCGTCGGCAACAGCCTGGTCGAAGTCTTCCAGGGTGATGCGCTTACGACGCTTCGCCAGCTGGGCGTTGCGGTCGGCAGCTTCACGCTTCTCAGCGATCTGGCGGGCCGTCCGCTCATCCGAGGTGACCAAGAACGTGTCGCCGGCGCGGGGGACGGTGGACAAACCGAGTACCTGGACCGGACGCGACGGGGTCGCCGTTTCCAGGTTCTCGCCGTTCTCGTTGAACATGGCACGGACGCGTCCATGGGCCTGACCGGCGACAATCGTGTCTCCGACCTTCAACGTGCCGGACTGAACCAGCACGGTGGCCACTGCACCACGGCCCTTGTCGAGGTTGGCCTCGATGGCAATGCCGCGAGCATCCTTATTCGGGTTGGCGCGCATGTCCAGTGCGGCGTCCGCGGTCAGCAGCACCGCCTCGAGGAGCTCTTCAATGCCCAGGTTCTTCAGGGCCGAGACCTCAACGAACATGGTGTCGCCACCGTATTCTTCGGGCACAACACCGTATTCGGCGAGCTGGCCCTTGACCTTGTCCGGGTTCGCAGCATCCTTATCGATCTTGTTCACTGCGACAACGATCGGCACGTCTGCTGCCTGGGCATGGTTGAGCGCTTCAACGGTCTGCGGCATGACGCCGTCGTCCGCGGCGACCACCAGCACGGCAATGTCGGTGACCTTCGCACCACGAGCACGCATAGCCGTGAAGGCCTCGTGACCCGGGGTATCGATGAACGTGACAGCACGCTCGTTGCCTTCGTGTTCGTGACTGATCTGGTAGGCACCGATGTGCTGGGTGATGCCGCCGGCTTCGCCTTCGATGACGTTGGACTTACGGAGGGCATCGAGCAGGCGGGTCTTGCCGTGGTCGACGTGGCCCATGACGGTGACCACCGGAGGCCGTGCCATGAGATCCTCGTCGCCCTCATCCTCGAGCTCCTGATCCAGGTCGATGGAGAAGGATTCGAGCAGCTCGCGCTCCTCGTCCTCCGGAGAAACGATCTGGACCTTATAGCCCAGCTCGCCACCAAGGACGTCGAAGGTCGCCTCATCCAACGACTGCGTGGCCGTGGCCATTTCGCCGAGGTGGAACAGCACCGTGACCAGTGCTGCCGGGTTGGCTTCGATCTTGTCGGCAAAGTCGGTGATGGAAGCGCCACGGCGCAGACGCACGATGGTCTCACCGTTGCCACGGGGAATGCTCACGCCGCCCAGCGACGGTGCACTCATCTGCTCCAATTCCTGGCGCTTGGCCCGCTTCGACTTGCGCTGCTTGCCGCGACCGGCGCCTCCCTTGCCGAAGGCACCCTGCGTGCCGCCGCGACCGCGACCGCCGCCCTTGCCGCCGAAGCCGCCGCCGGGGCGTCCGGGGCCGCCCGGTCCGCCACCGCGCCCTGGAGCACCGGGACGGCCTCCACCGGCCGGAGCCGGACGCTCGGTGCGGTTGGGCATCATGCCAGGGGTCGGACGGGGTCCACCCGGACGGGCGCTCGGGGCACCTGCACCGGGGCGCGGAGCTCCCGGACGGGGTGCACCCGGACGTGGACCACCGGCACCGGCCGGTGGACGTGGTCCACCCTGGCCTGCCGGGGCCCCGGTACGCATACCCTGCTGGGAGGCGAACGGGTTGTTTCCCGGACGCGGTCCCCCGGGACGCGGCGCGCCCGAGCGGGCACCTGGACGCGGCCCACCGGGGCCGGAGTCCTTACCGCGCATCCCCTGCTGGGATGAGAACGGGTTGTTGCCGGGGCGCGGGGCACCGGGCTTGGCTGAGGTCGGACGCGGGGCGGCCGGCTTCACTGCTGCTGGTTCCTCGGCGGCCGGTGCTTCGGGTGCTGCCGGCGTCTCCATGGCGGGTTCCGGCGTTGCCGGAGCAGCTGGTGCCTCCGGGGTAGCTTCCGGCTTCGGGGCCGGACGTGCTCCGGGGCGCGGGGCATTGGACGCCGGCGTGGCCGGAGCCGCGGGTGCGGCCGGGGCTTCCTGGGCCGGAGTGGCCGGCTTAGCTGCTTGTGGTGCCTTGGCAGCCGGCTTTGCCGGTGCTTCAGCCTGGGGGAAGGCGCTGCGTAGCTTCTTGACTACGGGCGCTTCAATGGTCGACGAAGCGGAACGGACGAATTCGCCCAATTCCTGCAGTTTTGCCACTGCATCCTTCGAAGTGATGCCGAGCTCTTTGGCGAGCTCGTGTACGCGGACCTTGGCCACATTTCTCCTGTCTCGGTCCGCCCCTGCACTCACTTCTTACCGGGTGCGAACCGTCTGTTTCGGGCTTGGTCGGTAGCCGCCAAGAGGCAGCATGCCGATCGTTGCGCATAACTGATTAGTCATCGTTAGGCGCTCATCGCTTGACACTCATCGGGTTTCCATCAGATTTCTGACCCGCTTTCACGTTTGACGGTTGAGTCGGTGCTACCACCCGGCGGGGGCACACCCAATGCGGCCAATGCCGATTTCACTTGCGAGTCGTCCACGGGGGCCCTGAAGGCCCTGCGAAACGCCCGCCGCTTCACGGCACGGGCTGCACATACCGGCGTGGGGTGCAACCAAGCACCCCTACCGGACTTGCATCGACTGGGGTCGGGAACGGCCCATGAGCCTGTTCCTTCGACCACCCAACGCAACAACTGATCCTGATCCGTTGATTCCCGACACCCGATACACGTACGCTGCGGCTGATGCTGCGAGCTCACGCGAGAGAGTCAACTCCTGGGTTGGGGTCGGCGGACCTGAACGGACCACTGACTAGTCTACCGCTTTTCACACCAGCCATGGGGCATCGGTGCTGACGGTCACTCTGGGCGAACCGCCTCAACACGCCCGTTCGGGTTGGCATCGGAGGAAATATCAATCCGCCAGCCAGTGAGCTTGGCCGCGAGACGGGCATTCTGCCCTTCCTTGCCGATAGCCAAGGACAACTGGTAGTCGGGGACCACCACATGAGCCTGCCGGGCGGCCTCGTCGATGATCGTGACCGATTTGACCTTGGACGGCGAGAGGGCGTTGGCGATGAATCGCGCCGGATCCTCGTTGTAGTCCACGAGGTCGATCTTTTCGTCGTAGAGCTCGTTCATGACGGCACGTACGCGCGAACCCATCTCACCGATACAGGCACCCTTGGCATTGATTCCAGGTTTCGTGGGGCGCACGGCGATTTTGGTCCGGTGTCCCGCTTCTCGGGCCAGGGAGACGATCTCGACGGTTCCGTCGGCGATCTCGGGGACCTCGAGTTCGAACAGCCGGCGCACCAGGTTGGGATGCGAACGCGACAGGGTGATCGAAGGCCCCTTCAGGCCCTTGCGCACGTCGGTGACATAGGCCCTGATGCGTGCACCATGGATGTATTTCTCACCCGGGACCTGCTCCGGCGGTGGCAGGAGGGCCTCGATCGTTCCCAAGTTGACCTGGATCATGATCGGGTTGTTGCCCTGCTGAATCTGACCGGAGATCAGCTCGCCTTCCTTGCCCTTGAACTGCCCGAGGATGTTGTCATCCTCCACGTCGCGGAGACGTTGGAGAATGATCTGCCGGGCGGTGCTGGCGGCGATGCGGCCAAAGCCTTCGGGAGTGTCATCGAACTCGGCGAGCTCGTTACCGTCCTCGTCGGTATCCGTGGCCCAGATGGTGACGCGGCCACTCTTCTGGTCCAGCTCGGCACGGGCACGATCGATCGCTCCGGGAGACTTGTGATAGGCCATGACCAGCGCCTGCTCGATGGTCGGGATGATCAGGTGTAGGGGAATCTCGCGTTCCGATTCCAAGAGTCGCAGTGCGCTCATATCAATATCCATGTCAGGCCTCCTGCGCCTCGTCGATTTCTAATACGTCGTCGTCCAGGGGCCCCGAACGGGTGAATTCGACGTCCACAGCGCCCCGACGGATATCGCCATAGGCGATCACGCGGGGCTCGCCCTGTTTGGGTTTCATGCCCTTCTTGACCGGAAGGTCGGGGACGACGGTGATGCTCTCGTCGTCGGCTTCCGTCAGCCGTCCGGCGATATTGTCTTCGCCAATCAGGTTGATCTTGACCAGACGGCCGATGTTTCGGCGCCAATGACGCGGCAATGTCAGCGGACGCCCGATTCCGGGTGAGGAAACTTCGAGTTCGTAGGCCGGTCCCGGTTCAGCGGGCGCCTGGTCCATGGCCGTTGAAACGGCTTGGGAGACCTCGGCCAGCGTGTCAAGATCCACGCTTCCGGTCCCCTCAAATAGGTCCACGATGACATTCACGGTGCGGTGGTCGGCGCCGGAACGGACCTCGACATCTTCAAGAAGGAGGTTGTGGGCGGAGACCGTGGGTTCCAGATACTCCTTGAGCCGTTGCCCTTCGGACGGGGTTCCTGCCGGCTGTTCGGACATGACTTCCTCCCACATATTCGATGTTGTGCGTACAAGAGTATCGACAATTTGGCGCCCCCGCCGACCTGGCAACCCGCAGCCAGACCACCCGACCGGCTCATAGGTGCCCATCTTTGGGAGATTGAGCCCGCCACGGGCGGCATCGGGCGCCTCAAGGAGCGGGGCACATGGGATGATCGTGTCGATGGTTACACGCTCACCTTCCCCCCACGGCCCCCGCCATTCACCACGGCGCGGGCTCTCCGCAGTCGCTAGGTTCCTGCTGCGCACCCTGGGATTGCTCTTGGTTGCTGCCATTGTGGTCGGCATCGGTACGACCATCGAGAG
The DNA here is from genome assembly GCF_002332245.1 of Glutamicibacter sp. BW78. NCBI lineage: Bacteria > Bacillati > Actinomycetota > Actinomycetes > Micrococcales > Micrococcaceae > Glutamicibacter > Glutamicibacter sp. BW78. The sequence goes on along the minus strand of NZ_NRGU01000008.1, from coordinate 159,591 downwards.
CCGTTGGGGCCCGGATTCCCGGGGAGGCGGACAGCAGTTGAGCCCACAGGAGAAAGCGTCCCGGAACATGCTGGCCTTGGCTGGGACCGCCGAAGACCTGGCCGGCGGAACTCCCGGGCAGGACGAAAGTAGCGCACCGGCATCCGCCTCGGCGCCTTCGTCGTCTCCGGCCGCCAAGGAGCCGACGGTGGACGACGCTTCGGCTGCCGAGTTGGAACGGATCTCCACGTTATTGCGTCGACATGTGGACCTTCTCACACCGGGCTTGGCTGCCCACGTGGAGCAAGAAGTCTCCCAGAGCGCCTCGGCAGCAGCTGCACAGAGCCCCAGCCCCACAGGTCAGGCGGCATCGTCCACCCCCGCGGAGTCCGGCTCGTCGGCCGTCACGGAGGTGGCTGTGGAGTTGGCCGATTCGGCGAACTGGCTGCTAAGCACCGCGAGCAAAGCCGACTCCGGTGACGTCGCTGCCCTTCTGGGGGCGGGGATCGAACAACGTCTGGCTGCCCAGCAACTGGCGGGGACGACTCCCTCCGACAGTGCCGAGAAGAAACTGCCGAAACTCGGGCTCCCGGAAGTGGCCGCGAGCTGGAAAAAGGCCGAGGAACACCGTCTGCCGGAGGGATCCTGCGCGGCGGCGGCCTCAACGGATGCTGCTGCCAGCAAATCGTCAGCACCAGCAACGAACCCGGGCTCTTCGGCCTCCGGCACCACAGCACCGGAGGGCACGCCCCATGAGGCCGCTCCAGAAGACGAAATCTCAGCGGGCACCCTGAGCCATGCCTCAGATGCAGCTTTCCGGCTGGCGTATGGGTACCAGATGGCTGCCGTCAAACATCCCGGGGATTCCACCCGGAAGGGCTGGAAGCTGTCGGCGGCTTCCGCCGAGTTGGGTCACCACTTGGAGGACCTGCTGCCAGCTGACTGCTCCCCCGTCAGGGAACCTGCCTACCAGCTCCCCAAAGACTTCGCGTCGAAACCGATCACCTCGGTAGCCGATGCGGAGGCACAGCTGGCCGGTCTGCTCCGTGATGCTGCGGCTGCTTCCGAGCAGCCGACCCGATCGGCGCTGATCACCGAAACCTGGCTCGCGGCCGAGCGCTCCTTCACTTTGGCGAAAACCGTTCCCGACCTCACCTAGGAAGGCTGATGGACACCCCTGGCGGCCGCGGTGCCCTCCGCGATGAGTTGCACGATCTGCCAGCAGCGCTGAGGCACCATGCCTTGCGTTCGCCGGCAGGACGTCCCTGGCTGGAAACCTTGGGTGAACGCGTCCTGGCCCAATGCGAGCGGTGGAAGCTGGCACCCGATCCGTCATCGCCCCGTACCTTTTTTGCCGGTCATGCCGGCATCGTGGTTCCCGTCATCGACGCCGCTGATGTCCCGCTGGCTCTCAAATGCCAGATTCCCGACCCCGGTTTGGCCACGGAAGCCACGGCGCTGAAGTGGTGGTCCGGGCAGGGAGCGGTCAGGTTGTTCACCCACGAGGACGTGTTCTTGTTGTTGGAGCGCCTGGACCCGGATCATGATCTAGGTGCCATGCCCCTGCCGGAGGCCTGTGATATCTGGGGACCGTTGATGTCCCGGCTGAGTCTGCCGGCCCGGCAGCTTCCCGCCGCCATCCCAGGTGCCGAACTGGTGGAACGTACCGACGCCCTCGCCGAACGTTGGAATGATGAGCTTCCTGCCCGGTGGGCCGAGCTCCCGGGTCTCCTCCCCCGGCGTCTGCTGGAGGCTGCGCTGGAACTCTGCCAGATTCGTGGCGCCGTCGGCCGGCGTGACGATCAGGACTTTTTAGTGCACTCCGATCTACACTTCTTCAATGCGCTCCGTCGGCCATCTACTGGAGAGTTCGTGGCCATCGACCCCCAACCGTTGATCGGCGACCGGGAATTTGCCATTCTGCCGATGCTCGACCATCGACTGGCTGACCTGCCGTCCCGAAATCCGGGCCGCGCCTTGCAAGGACGTCTCCACCATCTCTGCGAAGCCGCGGGACTCGATAATGAATTGGCGGTGGGATGGGCGGTGGCCCGGGCGGTGGAGGACGTGCTGGCCTATGCCGAAGAAGGCCTCTTCGATGATGCCGAAAGATCCCTCTGGGTGGCGACGGCGCTCAGCGGCGCAGATATCTCCTCCTTGCCTGACGTCCACCGGCTCAAACCTTTGGGCTGAAACGCTCGCCGAGCCAAGGTTCCTAGCTGGTATCTCCGGGCAAGGGTGGCGCCTGGGACCGATAAAGATGCCCGGTCGGGGTGGTGACCACCGTGGTATGCCGGTCCCCGGGCACGGTTTCGGTCGTCCAACCGGACGCTTCCTTACTGTAATTGCAATCAGCACACAGGCCCGCGGAATTCTTTGCCGTGGTCTTGCCACCGGCAGCCCACCCCAACACATGGTCATGATGACGGACCGGGGCATCACACCACGGGCTACGACAACACTGGTCACGAGTCTCGATGAAACGAGCCAACCCCGCAGGGAAGATCCGTGCCCGCGAGTCCATGGCGACCAGACCCCCGGTCTCCGGGGCCGTATATAACCGCCGGATCCACGCCAACTGCTCCGGGGCCGGAAGACCAACGGTCTCGGTGCCGTCGGTCCCAGTGGCATCGGTCCCGTGGGCACGGAGTCCACCGGCCCGACGGATCAGATCCCGGGCGACCTGCGCCGGGATCACCCCGTACCC